>JBBRME010000307.1:0-4398 GCA_038230995.1 Gemmatales bacterium | reverse complement strand
CTGCCCAAAGCCGGAGTTGCCGTTCATCCAGCGATGGCGATAAAGAGCCATGCCGCTGCCGAATCCCTTCGGCTCGTGTGTCGTTCCTCATGAACGACGGCTATAGCGTCACGCGAACTTGTAACACTTATTTCGAGACAGCCCCTAAGTTGGCAGACCCCGTCGGGCGGCTTTCGATGCGACTTGAGATTTCAGTCATGGAACAGCCACCCCAACACTTGCCCACTCGTGAGGCCAAGCCGCCGTTCAAGTAGCACTTCGCCTCGTCAGAGGTTCCCGCATCCGATACCCTTGCGTGGGTAGAGACCGAACTCTTCCGACGAGATCGACGTGCCTGAGCTTGCCTTTCAACAGTGCATCAACCCGACGTGCAGCACCACCGTGGACTTGGCCGACACCAAGTTCCAGTGCCCGACGTGCGGTGGGCTGCTCGACGTGAAGTACGACTGGAACCGCCTACCCGTACCCAGCAGCCTGAAGCACTTCGAGAGCAAATGGGCCACGCGTACCAACCCGCTCGATTTCTCCGGCGTCTGGCGCTTCCGCGAACTGTTCCCGTTTGCTTCGGACGACAAGGTGATGACGATTGGCGAGGGGCAAACGCTGTGTCAACGCGCTGACAGTGTGGCCGCGTACTGCGGCATGAAGCCCGGCACAACGTACCTGCAATACGAGGGGATGAACCCCAGCGGCAGCTTCAAAGACAACGGCATGACAGCGGCGTTCACCCATGCCCAGATGGTGGGGGCACGCCGGGCGGCTTGTGCTAGCACCGGCAACACCTCCGCGAGCTTGGCCATCTACTGTGCGGCCAGCCAGCACATGTGGGCGGTCATCTTCATCGGCAGTGGAAAGATCAGTTACGGCAAGTTGAGTCAAGCACTCGAACACGGGGCGCTGACCATTCAGATTGCCGGGGACTTCGACGACGCCCTGAGCCGCGTGCAACAGGTGAGCAAGCAACTCGGCATCTATCTGGTGAACAGCATCAACCCGTTCCGGCTGGAAGGGCAGAAGAGCGTGATGCTGCGGGTGCTCGAAGCTCTCAACTGGGAGGTACCGGATTGGATCGTGGTGCCGGGGGGCAACCTCGGCAATAGCTCCGCCTTCGGCAAGGCGTTTATCGAGTTGGCAGAACTCGGCCTCATCAAGAAGCCCCCACGGATTGCCGTCATCAACGCGGCCGGGGCCGATACGTTCTACCAGCTCTATGAGCGCAACGGAGTGCGCTGGAACGGCGGGGCTACCCTTGATCCGAAGATCGGCGTGTACATGAAGTACCTGGACGATGCCAACAAACGGGCCGACACGTTGGCCAGCGCCATCGAGATCAACCGCCCAGTGAACCTGCCCAAGGCACTGCGAGCCTTGGAATTCTGCGGCGGTGTGGTGCGCGAAGTGAACGACGGCGAGATTCTGGACGCCAAGGCGAAGATTGGGGCCGGTGGCCTGGGCTGCGAACCGGCGAGTGCGGCCAGTGTTGCCGGGCTGCTCAAGTTGGTACGCGAGGGTGTCATCGACCCGAACGAACGTGCGGTGTGCATCCTCACCGCGCACTTGCTGAAGGACCCCACCGCCACGGTGGCCTACCACACCAGCGATCAGAAAGTATTCGATGATGTGCTGGGCAAGCGCGGCGTCCGTCGGGTGAACTTCGCCAACCGTGCGGTGCAGGTGCCGAACGACCTCAGCGAAATCGTCAAGGCCATCGAGCTGTATGCGTAGACCGCAGTGACGGATGAAGATGGTCTGGGCTGCGGCAATCCTGAAGCCCATCATCGGCTTCGCACCGTATGCCCTCTCTACAAAACGTGACCAATCACACCCTTAGCAACTCTGTGTAAAGCTTCGTGAACTTCTCGCGGATGGCTGAGTTGCTGAAACAGTTGAGGTAACGCGCTCGGCCCACGTTCATGGCCTGTTCACGGGCCACTTCGTCGGTTAGCACGGCGTCGATGGCCGTGGCCAACTCTTCAGCATCGGCCTTGGCGTACTTCACCGCTTCACCACCGGTGTACGGGATGGCTGTGTTCGGCACCGCCACCACAGGCACGCGTAGACCCATTGCTTCAATCAACGGCACGCAGAAGCCTTCGTGTAGACTCGTCATCAGCAGGACATCACTGGTGAGATACAACGCCTTGAGTTGAGCCGTGCTGATCTTGCCGGTGATGAACACGCGATCAGCGATGCCTAACTCGTTCATCTGATCGCGCACGGCGTCCGCGTACTTCGGCAACGGTGCATCACCTACAACGATGAGCCGAGCGCGGCGGTCGAACCGCTCGCTGTACCGGGCAAAGGCTTCCGCCGCGAGGGGCACGTTCTTGTTGGGGGCCACGCGGCCCACGAAGAGAATGTTGGTACCCCAGTCGTCCAGTCCGCCGACAGCGCGGTAGTCCGGTTCAATACTTAGCAACTCATCGGCCTGGTGGAACGGCGGAAGCTCCGTGAAGGCCCTTCCTGGGGCGAACTGCTGCAGGTGCTCGCCGTTGTACACCGAGTCCGTCCAGATTTGGGCGGAGGTTTTGGCCAGTCGTGGTAGCTCAGCAATACCCGCGGCGCAGGCCTTCTGCACTTCGTAGTTGATGCCCTTGAAGAACTCCGGCGGCGTGACGTTGTGGTACTTCACCGCCTTGCGTTTGGCAGGCAGTCGCTCGATGGCCTTTACGCCTCGATCAAAGCCGATGGAGTGGTGATAGATCAACACGTCGTCAGGTCGGTTCATGATTTCGGCAATGTCGTCGATGTCCTGCGTGTCTTCCTCATCCAACGTGGTGGTGGTGACGAAGAACGTGACCGTGTCACCCCGTTGTCGCAGGATCTGGGCCATGCCCAGGGCGTCGTTGCCCACGGCGTCGCCGTTGGTCAGGGTGGGGATGATGATGCCCACGCGGTTGGGTTTCGTGTTCATTGCCCCTCCAGGTAGCCGTGTTTGCGCAGTGCGGTGATGAGCTTCTTGCCGCTGGCCTTCCACGTGAACAGGTTGGCCCGGCTGGCGCTGGCCTGCCCCTTCTGCCGTGCCTCGGCTTGGTTCCCATACACCTGCCGCATCGCGGCGATGATTCCTTCGTCGCTTGGCTCCGCCCATCGCCCGGTGTACACATCGTTCTCAACGGGCACCAGTGTGTGCGGGATGGTGTAACCGATGCTGGGATCGAAGTAGCTGGTCAGCCCACTGTAGTTCGTGGTGATGAGTGCCCGGGCACAGGCCATCGCTTCGATCAAGTGCAGGCCGAAGCCTTCGCCAAACGATCCGTTCACATACACGCTCAGGCTGCGGTACCAGTCGGCCAGTTCCTTGTGCGGAAGCACAGCACGCAAGAGGTCGATGCGTGGGTCGTCGTGCAGTTCCACCAGCGGACTGCTTGGCGAAGTCTTCACCCGCAACCGCACGTCCGTCTCAGTTGGGAAGGCCTGGCGGAAGAGGTCGATCATCTTCTGCGCGTTCTTCCGTAGGCCACCGGCCACCAGTGCCCCGGCCGTGCCGAAGGTACACACGGTCGGCCAGCTTCCGTCGTCGTGGTACATCAGTTGATCAAACCCCAGCGGGGCCACTTCCATCGGCACGGTGATGCCACTGTTGCGGAAACACTCCACCTGCCACGCACTGGGCACCACCACAAGCCCGGCGCAGTTCAGTTTCTTCACGTCGGTCGTTGTGAGTTTGTCCGTCTCCCACATGGTGAAGACGGCGGTGTCGCGGTTCGGATCGAAACGATGCACGATGAACGGCGGGCTGATGGCCAGCGTCTTCTGCCCCTTCTTTCGCGCACCGTCCGGCGGCAGGAACGACGGCGGAATGAGTTCGGAACGAATCTGGGCAATCGGATCTCGGCTCAGTTCGACCCCCGCACACGGCAGCCCACGCAGCACTGCATACGTCACGTGATCCCACCCGGTGATGCCGCGCAAGTCGGCGGCCAGCAGTAGTGGGGTCTTCTTCTCCGGCTTCAGCTTGCCCACGCGAGATCGATTGACGAACGGGTTCTCTTCCACCGGGTAGGCCAGCACTGGCGTCAGGTGAACCTGCTCGTTCGCGGTGCTGTTTTCGATAGCCCATGCAGCCAGGTTGGTAGTGTTGGGTGTCTCCGGGAAGTTGTCGCTGAGCAGCCGGGTTTGCGTCAGCCACACCACGCCGCGTTCATGTTCCTCGCCGGTCACGGCACTGGCCCCGGCATCGTACACCCGGGCTGAGATCGCCTTCACAGTCTCGTTTGCCTTCAGTGTAGCGGCCAGTTCGTACAGGGCTTGTTCACTGAGTTCCACGCTCGATGGCAGTACCACTACCTGCTGGCATTCCGTCTCCGCCAAGGCTTGTGCGGCAGCAGCACCGAAGCCGTCCTCCTCGTCCACCAAATGCACCTGCACCCGTGGATCACGCCCAATGATGAGGCT
>JBBRME010000306.1:0-4448 GCA_038230995.1 Gemmatales bacterium | reverse complement strand
CGCAAGCACAAGATCATCGCGGTGCTGCCGGCGTACAACGCCGAGCGTACACTCGCCGCCACGGTGGGCGACATCCCGCCCGGCAGTGTGGATGAGGTGCTGCTAGTGGACGACAACTCGAAGGACAACACGGTGAAGATCGCCCGTGACATGGGGCTGTCAGTGATCGTTCACGAGAAGAACACCGGCTACGGTGGCAACCAGAAGACCTGCTACCGCTACTGCCTGGAACACGGGGCCGACGTGGTGGTGATGATCCACCCGGACTACCAGTACGATGCCCGCGTCATCCCACATGCCGTGGGGATGATTGAACTCGGCATCTGCGATGTGATCCTCGGCAATCGCATCCGCACCCGCAAAGAAGCGGTGAGCTGTGGGATGCCGTGGTGGAAGTATGTGAGCAACCGCGGGCTGACACTGTTCGAGAACGTGGCCTTGGGTCAGAACCTCGGTGAGTTCCACAGTGGCTTCCGGGTCTATCGTCGCAGTGTGTTGGAAACGATTCCGTTTGAAGAGAACAGCGACGATTTCGTGTTTGACACCCAGTTCCTCTGTCAGGCGGTGCGCTTTGGCTTCCGCTTGGGTGATGTGCCGGTGCCGGTGCGGTACTTCGACGAAGCCAGCAGCATCAACTTCGTTCGCAGCACCAAGTATGGCATCCAGACCCTGACCACCGTGGCCGGTTTCTGGCTCGACAAGATCGGCTTGAAACGCAAGCTCTACCAGCGGAAGACAGTCAACGGTAGCTGATGGATACTCTGGGCACTTCGCTTGTGTTTTGTGTCTCGTCAGTTTTCACACACCCCTCCGCGAGACACAACGAGACAGACGAGACAGACGAGACACAAGAAACAGCGACGCTTGTTGACGATTCAACAAGCGTCGCTGTTCCTAGGCTTATGTCAGGCATCAAGTTGCGATGATCGATGCTTCCGCAATGTTAGTGATCGTCCAATCCACGCCGCGAGACACAACGATGATCAAGCCGTCTTTGACGTGTTGATCATCGTTCCTTAAGCATGCATATCTGCTGCGGGCCAACTGTCGACTTACGACCGGTTGAAATACTCGGAGCTGGCAAGGAAGCTGACATCCAATGTCTCGACCGTTACCCCGCTCGCCCTCTGGTTGTACCAGTAGGTAAACCCAGAGGAATCCGACTGCCGCCGCAGCAGGTTTTGGTAGGCGTAGTTGACCTCATACTGGTAGTACTCTGCGCTGTAGAGAAACTGTCTGGCCACGTACGTGCGGTCGCCACCTGTCTGGTTCAGCACATTCACCCACATGTTCACTTCCGCGTTGTTCGGTGTCCGCCCGAAAATCTGCGAGTACAGACGGTTGACGAACACGGTATTGTCCCGCCCGGTACGATTAAAGAACTCCTCCGAGCCGAAGAACGCCACACGGAGTTGATCTTGCGACTGGCCCGCCACCAGCAGGTTCACGAAATTCTGGGCTTCGGCGACGCTTGGTGTCCGATCAAGTTGAGCATGGAAGTAAGAGACGACCGTATTCGTGCGGTACTCGTCGCTCGTGACGAAGCTGATGGCCACCTGCCCAGTACTCACCGTGCCGGCATTGAGCTGGTTCACCCACGAGTTGTACCCGCTCGTGTCGGGCTCTCGGCCGAGTACCTCTTGGTACAGATGAGTGACATAAGAGGTGACCGTGGGCACTTCGCGGGATTCGAGTTGTTCGACCCCAAGACGGCTGAATGGTTGCTGACTGAAACTCGACATAGAAAACCCTCAGATTGTTGGGCATGCAGTCGCACATCAAGTGTACCGCGTCAAGTGATCCTTGCTTTCTTAATTTCAACGCTGTTCGTTCTGGGAAGGCTGACACCCTCCGCTCCACGTTCGTGTCGAGCCTGCACGCGTCAGCGGCAGGAGTTCTTTCAAAACAACTCCTGCGGCTCACGCCTGCAGGCTCGACTGTAAGATGCACCCGTCCGACTCATTCCAGAGAGGTTACACCAATAATCCGCATCCTTCTCGCCTCGCTCCTGTTCGTTGGCGTTGCCGTGGCTGAGGACAAAAAAGAAGCCAAGAAGCTCGACGGCACTTGGATGTTCGAGAAAGTTGTGATCGACGGCAACGACGCCACCGAAGTGTTTGGTAAAGCCACGATGAAGATCGACGGCACAAAGTTCACTCTGACGATCATCGAAAAAGAAGACGCAGGCACACTGAATTTCGACGATGCGAAGTCTCCGAAAGAGCTTGACGTAATCACCAGCAAGGACAGCCCTAACAAAGGCAAAACCCTGCAGTGCGTCTACAAGTGGGACGGTGATCGCGTCATCATTTGTTATGGTCTCGATGGCAAAACACGCCCAACGGAATTCAAAGCCGAGAGCAAGAGCCAACAGATGCTGGACACATACAAACTGAAGAAATAACCGTCAGCTCACCCCCATCGGTGGGGTACCCCCCCAGGTTTTCGGCAGGAATCAACTACTTGACAGAGCCGCGCACGGAACGAAGTGCAGTCAGCGGTCAAGACTCACACACCGCTTACGTCGCTGACGCTCCGTGCGCGGCTCTTTGCCAAAAACCAGAGGTGCACCCTGTCGTTCGGGTCCACCTCTGGTTTGCAGCACCCCCACCCGCTTGTCGCTTCGCTCCAAGCGACATCCCCCATCGAGGGGGAGGTGGGGTTTGGGACATGTTCGTGTGAGTTGAATCATCCAAAAAACAAGACGCCCCCTACCTCCCCACTTGTGGGGGAGGTCGACGAAACTGCAAGTTTCGGCGGGTGGGGGGTTGGTTCTGCCATTTAGGAAATCAGTGCACTGTCGTTGTGAGTTGTTGACACGCGGTTACCCAAGGTTTAGCCTGCTACCCGATCAACAGCGTGAGTTCTGTCGAACGTCAAGTTCAGCGGCGGAGGGTATTTGGTGGAGTCGCTTCAACTACCCGAAGAGCTCGTTGCGTTCCTTAACAGTGAGCGGCAGTTGGAGTATGAACCAGACACCTGCGAGGCTGGCGCAGTCACACTCCTGCCACGCACGGCTATGAAGCTGCGGATGTTCGGGGCGCACTGCGGGGGCACCCCGCATGAGGCCGATGACCCACATGATGGGCCGGGCGTCTATTTGGTGCCTGGCGTTGATCTGGTCGCGTCATGCACCAACAACTACGAGCCAGAGGGTCTGCTAGTGTGGCTACCCGGCGAGCAGAGCTTCGGTGTCTGGGATCCGGATCACGACTACCTGTTGGTGTTCGGATCTGAAGTGTCATGGTCAAAGATCGTTAGTTCTCCGGCGCGGCACATCAACACGCAGTGGGCTTTCGAGGGCTTGGACCGCGCCCCGGCTGAGTTTTTGGTTCCATGGCCCAAGTATCCTCATGAGTGACTAGGCATCGCCAAATCTGACGATGTAACATACGGCGACTCGTAGATTGTTCCTGCGCTCACCTTCGGCAACTGTATCGAACGTGAGACGGGTTCGTTCCGCGGAGGAGGGATTGGTGATGCGTTGGCTGACCGGCAAGGCGCTACTGGCGATGTTTGGCCTGGGGGTCGTGCTGTGCGTCGTGTGGTTGGTGTCCGGAAAAATGGGGAATTGGCCTGTCAGCGGGGTGGTCGTGCTGGGAGCTTGGCTGCCGCTCCAAGTCTGGCACGCGGCAACCGGCCGCACTCACCGGGCTGCAGGCGTGGACGCCGAACCGGGTGCTACAGCGGACGGCGACATTTAGTTTGGTTATCGCTCAATTTTGGCACGTCCGATGCTGATGAGAACGGAAGTTCGTCCGCCGGAGAACATCCGACCGGTCGAGGTGCAATGTTGTCGGGTTTCACCCCCTTCGAGGACGCAGCCATGGCCAAGACCAACAGGATTCTCATCATCGTCACCAACACCTCGGAGTACGAGAAAGTTGGCTACCGAACCGGCCTTTGGCTCGGCGAATTGACCCACTTCTGGGACGTCGCCGAGAAAGCCGGCTTCCAGATGGATATTGCCAGCCCGTCCGGCGGTTACGTGCCCATCGACCCGGAAAGCCTTACCTCCGCGGTCTTAAAGCTGGGCGGCACCGACAAACGGTACGAAGACCGGTCGTACATGAACAGGCTGATGAACACGATGAAGGCCATCGACGCCGACGTTACGAACTACGATGCCATCTACATGACGGGTGGTCACGGTACCTGCTTCGACTTCCCCAGGAGTGTCGAACTGGCAAAGCTGACGGCCAAGTTCTACGAGTCCGACAAGATCGTGTCCGCCGTGTGCCACGGCCCGGCGGGCCTGCTGGAAGTGAAGCTGAGCGGCGGCGACTATCTCATCGCGGGTAAGAAGGTGACGGGTTTCTCCTGGAAGGAGGAAGCCAAGGCTGGACGGGATCAGGCGGTACCGTTCAACCTGGAAGAAGAACTGCAAAAGCGGGGAGCCAAGTACGACAAGGCATTCTTTGACTTTGCCTCCCATGTGGTGGAGGATG
>JBBRME010000305.1:0-4458 GCA_038230995.1 Gemmatales bacterium | reverse complement strand
TCTTCCTGAAAGTCACTCACAAGTAATAGGTGGCGAGCCGCCTCGTTTGCCTGTTTCAAATCGGAGTACACGGCCGCAAGGAGTAAGTGCCCCTCTCGGTGCCAGGGTGCTGCCTTGACAGCAAGCTTCAGCCAAGTGAGCGACTCGGCAAGTTTCTCTCGCCGTAGAGCGAGTCTGCCCTTTTCAACACACACATCGGGATGGTCGGGGTAGACAGTCAGCAGTTCATCCAACTTGCGATCAGCACCATCCAAATCACCCGCATCGACCAAGGCACGAGCGAAGCTTAGCAACACACTGGCCGAAGAGGCTCCGCCAGTCTCAGCGAGCTGGAAGTGAGCAAGTGCTTCGCGAGTATGCCCCTGCCGGGTCAAAAATTGAGCGAGCGTGGCTCTCGCCATGGAGTTATGCGGGTCTCGCTCCACCGCTTCGCGGTAATCCTTTTCGGCGGCGTCGTGCTTTCTGGAAAGTTCGGAAACGGAGCCGCGTAATAATAACGCGGCCGTGTGATCGGGAGTCTTCGCCAGGAGTCGATCGCAGATTTCCGTCACTTCCCGATGCCGATAGGCAACGAAGTAGCCCTTCGCCAACGCCTCCATGGCCGGGAATGCATCGGGCTGATTTTGATCTGCAAGCGTTTTCACTTTCTGCTCTTCACCAACGTAATCCCCTTGGCACAGCCCCAGCAGCAGCCATTCAAATCGCGTTCGGTCTGTCGGCCCCGATTTCTCTTCGGACGCGGTCAGGTATCGCTCAGCATTGCCATATTCACCAAGCCCCCGTGCCGCTTGGGCCGCGAGGAGCAAGGCCTTCGCATCGTCCGGATGATCGGCCAGATAGCTTTTCAGTCGAGTTTGAGCGGCGAGATCGTCGTGCTTTTGCAAATGCGTTTCGGCAACTTGTAGCTGGTAATACGGTCGAATCAGAAACCAAAAGACGGGAACGATTATGAAGAGTACGAGGATCGCCGCGATTGTTATTCGTCTGCCGCGATTTGCAGTAAGGCCAGTAGAAGGCATGTGGCGCTCGGGAGAGAGGAGTATCTAGCCGATCTTTCCCAGATGAACGCCTGCTTAAGACCACGTTACTCCCGCGATGGGCTGCTGGCAAGGAATTTCTTATCACGGTTGCGTCAGCGGAATCTGTCGGTTACGAAGCTATCAAGCTTCATTTTATTGTCCGGAGTAGGTGAGGCAACACAGTTCGGCAATCCGGTTAGGGTTTGGCAAGGTATAGCGGGCTCCAGCCTGTTCGAATCGGCCATCTTGACCCAAAAGCGCCAGAGTACTCTGGCTCACCACCGGGGATTGCGTAGACCTTTGGTAAACGCAGAAAGCCGAGTCGTAAGACTCGGCTTTCATGATGCTTCTACCAAGCTTAGCCTGGGCCAGTTGGTACTGGTGGTGGCAATGGGAATTTGTCAGATCCCGGTGTCACTGGGTTTTCCAGGATTGGTGGTGGCGGTGGTGTGGGCGGGACATATGGGCCAGGCAGGATTGGTCCGGTTGGCAACTTCCAACTTTCTGGGTCATCGATCGATGGTGGCCCATTATTGAAAGCAGTACCGGCGTCGAACGTTGGCAGTTCAACCACAACCGATGGGTTTTCTCGTTGCTCGAGTTGCTGCAAGCGTAGCTTCATGCTGAACCCTCCACGAAATAAAAGTTGAGTAGCGGAGATAGAATTCTACACCGAACTCTACCGTCACAATAAATGATGCAGGCCATGAATGTCAATGCCCTGGTACGAATTATTTTAGCGCAACACGTGATTTCTCGGAACCAGCCGCCATCTTTTGACGGTCAGAAATGAAATTTGAGATGCAGGCTCAGATACTAGTGACGCATAATCTTACAATAATTGAACACAATCCGAACAATTCAGCATATAATTATCTTGTCGCAGTAATAACTAGCGAAGTCGTGGTGGGTTCGTTTCAGGCAAGTCAGTTCGTGAAAACGGAATCTCGACTGTTGGTGATTTCCAAGGTTTTGTTGTACCTTCCGTCGTCAGGTCGCTTCGTTCACCAGGACGTCTTGGTTGATCAGCAGGACTGGTCTCGAAGCCGCCCGTCGGTGGTACACCAGTAGGATTTGGCAAAGGGCCATCAATTCGAGAATTCGTGTTGGTGCCTAATTTTGGCGGGTGCTCGGTTTCAACGAGAGAAATACGGATGTTGGAATTCGGCGTGCGAGCGTAGACCGTCATGAACAAAAATCGTTCGTTGTCCTTGATGTGAACCGTGAGCACGTAGTTGCGTTCCGATTTCAGCCCACGAACTACGAAAGATCCGTTAGCATCAGAGTTTAATCCGATGGACGTGACTTTTGTGTCGCCCACTTCGCGGACATCGATAAAGGCATTGGGTACTTTGCGGCCTTCTGGGTTTTCGATGATCCCAGCCAGCAGACCCTTCGTTTCGGTTTTCAAATCGTATCCAGGATCAGTCGGTTTGTTCCAGCTTGGGGCGTCAGGTGTACTGCCACGCATCCAATCCGGCTTACTGCGGTGCAACCACTCACCAGGTATATCATCGGCTTTAGTGCGATCTTTTGTGCGTGAAGCAAGCTCGCCGGGCTTTTCTGGGCCTTCAAAAGCGGTGTCGGATTCCTTACGCTTTTCTCCCGACAGACAGCCGACCATACAAACGATTGGGGCCACAGCCAAAAATCGAGTGAATCTGCCCATGTCCATCGCCCCCACGGAACGCTCGACTGCACAAAACGACCCCCGTCGCGTTCTGCCGGTTCCAACAGGCTATATGGTCTGGATGCTTGACTGAATCAAGCCGGATTCTTCAATCTCAGGTAGGAAGTACGTAATCCATTCGCTGCAACTCCCCCAAAGTGCGGTGCCGTTACAGCTTGCCATCGTCTGCGGTTCCAGTTTGTGAAGTGTCCAACTCGGACCAAACCGATTAAGGCCGTGCGGAACTGCCGGTATTCATGGATGTTGTAACAAATCGCACGATTTCACTGTCACTTCCATACCCCTCGTGCGTCTTATGGTGTGGATGACTAGTACAAGCTCAACCACCCGTGCTGCCATGCGGGTCGTTGGCACTCGAACGGAGGGTACATCATGGCCCGATCCGATAAGCTTCTGAAGATCACCAAGATTCTGCTCGGTCGCCGAGCTGAACTGCTCCGCCGTCTTGGTATGGATCTGTTAGCGCTCGATGCTACAGAGCGAAACCCAGGCGATGTTGCGGATGATGCGTTTCGTTCCGTCGGTGTTGAGCTTTCGAGCCAACTCGCGGAGTACGAATCTGCAGAACTAGCACAAATTGAGCTTGCTCTGGCCCGACTCAAGCAAGGTCGCTACGGCGTATGTGACACGTGCGAGAAAAAGATTCCGGCTGCACGCATGAATGCAGTGCCATACAGCGTCATGTGCATCTCGTGCCAGGAAGTGGCCGAGAAGGAAGACCACTGGATGGAGCGGCATTCGGTGATTAACTTCGGCAACATGCGTGATGCCGAGAAGGACATGGACTACGCGGATGTACAACATAGCTTCGGGAAGTAACAGCAACGGCGGGAAAGTCGTTGTAGAATTTGGGAACTGACTTCTTGGAGTAAGTTCCCATGAAAAACCGATCTCGTTGGACACTCGCCGCAACAGCCCTGCTCCTTGGAGTTGGGCTGTTTTTCGTTCCCGAGAACAACTTCAGCGCCGCACCAAAGCAAGACGCACTGACTCGGGCAGAGTTTGACCTCGTCAAGAAATTCGTGCCACCTCAGGCGAACGAAGACGAGTTCGACAAAATCCCCTGGCTCACGTCCATCTGGGCCGCCCGCGAGAAGGCCGCCAAGGAAGGTAAGCCGATTTTGCTTTGGGAGATGGACGGCCACCCGCTGGGCTGTGGTTGAAACAACGTCGTGTTGGGCCGTGCGCTCACCTTTTCCGACGTTGATGTCATCAAAATGGCTACGAACGATTTTGTTCCGGTATGTACCGACGATTGGTACACGCGCCGACGGCAGGACGATGAGGGTAACTTCTTCCGTCGCATGGCAACCGCTGCCGGTCGCAAGGGCGACGGTGGTGTCACGCGACAGGGCATCTACGTGTTTGCTGCCGATGGCACGGTGCTTGGCTTTAAGAACGCCGGGCACGATCCTGCGGTGATGAAAAAAGTGTTTACGGATGCACTCGCCAAGTTTCAACAACTGCCCGAAGCGCAACGCGGAGCCGGAAAGATCAAGGTGCCTGCCCACGGCGAGTTTGACCCCAAGTACACCCGGCAACTCCCCAAAGATGGCCTCGTCCTGCGAACTCATGCCCGCATACTGGAGAAGAAAGGCGACACTTACGCGCCGGGTACGTGTGAGTTGCAAGGAGGCGATAAAGCAAGCCGGGATTACATCTGGTTCACCAAAGAAGAAGTGGCCTCGCTACTGCCGAGTGTGCTTGAGGTTGGCCACAATTACCCGATGCCAGAGAAGCTCGCGCAGC
>JBBRME010000304.1:0-4480 GCA_038230995.1 Gemmatales bacterium | reverse complement strand
AGGTCAAACTTCGCCCCGTAAAGTCGCTCAAGGATGTCCTGAAGTGATCTGAACCTTGCTGGCAGTGATCCTGTTGCTCAAGCCGAGTCGTTGCTGAAACCGTCAGCCCGCTCGGTTCTCGGCAATGAGTAAGAAAAAGGGTCGCCGTTCGCGTTCATGCCGGTGGTGAAGGTCGATGTCTCCCGTCCCGCGTTATCCGATAGGTAAACGCGAGCCAGGAATCACGGCAGCGGAGCCGGCTACAACGGTGTGAATCGCACGCCAACGGAGAAGTGGTTCGCGGTGGTGTCAGCCAGACCCAGACGTAGACGTGCATCTACGATGCCGACAGCCGGATGCTTTCTGCTCAAGACCCGAATGAAGCGTCCATATGTGTCTATGATGCGAACCTTGTATCGCATGTGGATGAACCGTTCGGGATGTCGATGCCCTGTGTCTACGATGCCGCGGATGACCAAACCCATGTGCTGGATTTTCATGGTGATGTGGCGACGATGACGTACGATGCGGGCAACCATTTGTTACCGCAACCAGATGGTAACTGCCAAGGACAGTGCCACCGACGGCGGTGCGGCGACCCAGCGAGTGACGTATGTGTACGACGCCTTCGGCAACCGCATCGAGAACGACACCTGGGACGGAACCACGACCACCACGCAGCGGTACGGCATGGATGGCTGGAACCCCGCCAAGCCTTCAGCGGTGGGCAACGAGAACTTCGACACCTGGGCTCAGCTTGATGGCACGAACGCCCTCGTGCGGCGGCGTGAGACGGGTGTGAACGCCAACGAGCAAATCGCTCGGCAGACGCCGGGTGGCGTGGTCAACTGGTACTTGACCGACCGCCAGGGTTCGGTGACGCAGGTCATTGACAACGCGGGCAGCGTCGTCGCGAGCAGCACGTTCGACGGGTTTGGAAATCTGGTGACTGGGAGCTTGAGCGACCGGTTCGGGTTCCAGGGGATGGAGTTCGATGGGGTGGTGGGGGATTACTTCGACCGTGCGAGGGTGTACGATCCGGGGGTGGGGCAGTTCACGAGTCAGGACGTGAAGTTCCCGGAGACGGGGGCCAATGCGTTCGAGTATGCGGGCAACGGGCCGACGAATGGGATTGATCCGAGTGGGCAAACGCTCTTCCTGCCGGACGCTGAAGCGAACAACTGGGTAAGCACCTCTGGGAACACGTTACAGGCAGTGTCTGTTGGGAACGGCTTCTCGAAATTGGTCGTGAGCGACGCTGCTCGGCAAGGCAACAAGGTCTACGAGGCATTGTCGGGGCTGATCCCAACAGGGATCAATAAGCACGAGACGATGGTAGCACTTTTCGATGGTGACCTTCGTGGAGCCTTGCCAAGCTTCAATCATTCAATGTTTGATCGACTGCTCGTGCCGAATCTGAATGATCTGAAGTTGCAGGCAAGTCCGGTGACTTACACATACCCGTTGGTTTTGAATCCGAACACACCGCAACTTTTACCTGGCATCGCGATCTATCCTTATCAGTGGACCGGCTCCAATCCGAATTCGGTGGCGATGTCCGTTGGAGGGTCAACGGACGAATCTCTGCGTATGATTGCTCCCCGACGATTTGGAGAACGCCCTGCTCCCTCAGGTGACAAACTGTTTGTCGATGCTCTCCTAAAAACAGGACCGGAGGGAGCCCAAGCAGTCCAAGCCTTGGCTAAACATGTCGGACCGCAACTCGATCGTGCGTTAAGTGGGTTATTGGAACAGGCGGGTACTGCGTTAACGCTGGCAGGCGTCGCTGGAGAGTTCGCAGTCGGGATATTTACTCCACCGGTAGGATGGCTGTTCGTGGTCCATTCCGTCGATCGGGGAACGGCACTGATACTGTCTCCAAAGGGTGACAGACAGATGGGACTTGGGGCGAGTACTTTGGACTGGGTCTCCAAAGAAACCGGCCTGAACCTCTCCAAGGAAAACGTGTTCCTCGTGGACGACCTTGCAGGGGATTTGGGTTCAGGGGGGTATAGCCTTGCATACAACGGAGTCAAATACCTTAAAGCAGTGAATGCGGCGAGACGTGCAGAAATCGCTGCGGGCGGTGCCCGTGCCGCAGCATCAGGCTCTCAACCCCTGTTGTCCACCCAGCAGTTGCACTCACTCGCGGTCGAGGAATATGCAGGTCGAGTACTACTTTCGGAGATGAATACGGCCAAGACTCTGAAAGCAGAGCTAGGGCCAGCTGTGAGTATTGCTCAAGACAAAGTGACCGGTAGGGTAAGCAAGGTGTATTTTAACAACCAACAGGGAGGTCTGCCTAGTAACTTGTCTGACCCAATCGCCACTCGGCTGAATTCAGTTCCCAAGTTTGTCAAGACGAAGGGGCCGGGCAGCCACGCTGAGGTCTACGCTGTTGACGAGTTGCTCCAGGCACGCCCCGGTGCCAAGCTGAGTGATATCCAGGTACTGACACTCGAAATCGATCCTTTTTCTAAGCATCCATTGTTGTCGGTAAAACCGCCTTGCATCCAGTGCGATCATCTACTTAATGGTGTCGAGTATTTGAAATAGGACAACAACATTCGAGGTGATATTTATGTTAGTTGATATCGAAGATTTGGATACGGACGAGGATGTTGTCCTCAATCAAGGGCAGCCGTTCAATGGCACCATGCAGGCGTGGTATCCTACCGGTTCAAAATGGCGGGAGTATCCGTACGAGGATGGCTTTGAACAGGGGCAGTGCAGAGAGTGGTACAGCAATGGGCAGTTGAAATGCGAATGGTTTGCAATTCGGGGGCGGATCGACGGTAAGGAAACAGTGTGGCACGAAAACGGCCAGGTGAAATCTGTCGCCATCTACTCTAAGGGGGTAGAAATGACCTACGATGAGTGGAGCGACGCGGGGCTGCTAGTAACGCACCGAGAGCTTGATCGGCAGTCAGAGTTGTGGAAGTATGCAAACGGCTCCAACCCATAAGCCGTCACCACAATGGTGGAATCCATATCTCTCCCTGTGCCCTGGCCGGGCACCCCAAACCGCTCCCCGCCCAACGCTCTCCCACACAGACACGCCCACTCGGGCATCCTGCTCCTCTGGTGATCGGTGAGGCACGGCGTGGCCATGAACGCAAGAAGCCGAGGCCATGTGGCTCGGCTCTGTCGTTGTAAGGTTGTAGTGCGTCGGGAACGTCATTTCGGAAGCCGGGTGAGCGACGTTGGCGGTATTGTGCCGCCGGCAAAGTATGAGTTTCGGGGCAGCCTCTTCGACTGTGAAGATGATCCTGGACAGTGCCATGACGCTGATCTGGGCTTTGTCGGGATCAGAAGGTCGATTTGGCCCTCTCAGAGGCTCCAGGAAGGCCGAAATAGCCCTTGGACGACAGGGAAGTGACCTTTGAGGGAGATCGCGTCACTGACGCGATCCTATCGCGTTTGTGGCGGGGCATGAAACAGAGCGGTTCTGAGCAAAGGGGTCTTGGTCGGATTGTCGATGATGAAGACCGCACGGGCTGAGACGCTCACCGAAGTGAACGCTGTGACCGGCCGGCTTCTTCATCGCTCTCTTCACTCGACCAACTTCCACTCAAGCCAGCAAACCAATGCGACTGACGGCTCGTCGGAGCCAACAACCAACTTGAACGCCAACGGCGGTGCCAGCGGCTCCAAGACCGCCGATGATGGCAGCCACTTCCTCGGGCACGATCAAACAGGTGATGCCGACCACGATGCCAACGGCCAACGCCGTGACCGAGATCTTGCGAACGTGTACAGCTTCACCGCCGGCAAGACCGACAGCTTTGATCGCGTCGCGTACGGCATGACATCGACTGACGACGGCGTTCTTTGCGTGTACTACAGCACCGATGACGGCTGCCTTCGCCGCGTTCACCTTCGACTTCAACCGACTCCACAGCGACGGTGCTGCCGGTTTCGGAGAAGATGCCGGCGGCGTTTCGTGAACCGTTGATGAAGACGTAGCCGGCGGCGTTACGATCAACGCTCTCAGTTCGGGGTTCGTCATCACTTCCAAGATTGCATCCTTGATCGCGGCCCTGGCACCTTCTCGACAAGCATCAGCGACGGCTGCGGGTAAACCTTCAGCGAGCAGGTCGATCATGTTGTCGAGTCGGTCGAGTTGATCGGTGAGTTGCTTGCGTTGGGGTTTGCCATTCAAGGTTGTCGTGGACATGGTCTGTACTCCAGGTTGATGTTGTTGATGAAAGCGTGATTCAGGTTCGTACTGTCGACGGCTTCCTGTACGCACCATTGCCGGCTAAGACGCCAGGCATCGGTACGGACGAAGTTGCGTCGTGATTGGTCGAAGATGACGGATGTGGATTCAGAAACGGATCAAGGTGTGACTTCATTCATTCGGCCGGCGTGGAACTCATACCACTGGCGTTGCCAGTCTTTTCTTACTTGCGAAATCCTGGGCACCGTGACCTGGAACTTCGTCGCGGCTTCCGTGGCTTGATGGCCCAACGCGAGATACGCCGCAATGGAACGATCCCTT
>JBBRME010000303.1:0-4496 GCA_038230995.1 Gemmatales bacterium | reverse complement strand
GGGATGATTGGGCTAGCCCAGCGTTCCAACTCACCGGCTACCTGAGCGGCACTCTGCGGGCGATCCTCCGGTCTCTTGCACATGAGCCAGCCGATGAGTTGGCTTAGATCTTTTGGTACTGCCTTGTTGATTTTGTCCATAGCCTCCGGCGTTTCGCGTAGATGTCTGCGCATCTTCTCCTGTGCTGAACCACCCGGAAACGGCAATTGTCCCGTGAGTACGAAGTACAGGCTGCAACCGACGCTGTAGATGTCCGTCTCAGCGCCCACGGCCACGGCGTTGGTGGCCTGCTCGGGTGGGAGGTAATCCATCGTGCCGAGTGTGTAGCCGCGTCCACCCATGACGCTGGGATCTGCATGCGGAGTCTCACCACGTTTCAGTGCGAAGCCAAAGTCAAGCAGTTTGGCCCGGCCATGCCCGAGTACAACGATGTTCGATGGTTTGGTATCCCGATGCACGAACCCAGCTTGATGGGCTGCGTGCAATCCAAGTGATACATCGGCAAAAAGCCGAGTGGCCAGCCCCACGGCCATTGGCCCGTTGGTGCGAACCAAAGCCTTGGCCGTTGGCCCCGGTACGTACTCCATGACCACATAAAGCACACCGTTGTGCTCGCCGGTATCGATGGTACGTGCCAGGTTGGGGTGTTCCGGAATCAGCGGGCCGATTTGTTGTTCGCGCAGAAAACGCTCTCTGGTCCGCGGTTCAGCAGTGGCTTTCTTTGGTGAAAGTAACTTGAGGGCAGAGAGCCGCGGCACACGCCTACCAGCTGCCAGGCGGTCATTTCGGCACAAATACACAATTCCTACACCGCCACGCCCGATGGGATACAACAGCGAGTATGGCCCCAGCTTCAACCCCTGCCAGGTGTTCGCCCGCAGTTTTTCCAGTTGGAACGACGTGAGCAACCCCGATGTAAGAAACTCGCTTGTGACTTCATCCACGGTTTTTGCACTGGACTTAGAGAGAACCGCACGGACAGAATCATCTTTGAGCAATTGGCTCTTGCGCAAACAGGTAAGGAACTGCGAAACTGGGTCGGCCGCCATGCTGGCATTCTAGTTGCTGTGGATCGAGGAGTCCGGATGACGAAGCAGATGCAACGCGATCTCGACCGGCTGCAAGCATTGGTTTTGCAAATGGCCGGGTGTGTTGAAGGGGCCGTTTACCGCGGGGTGAAGGCACTGCGCGAACGTGATGATGCCTTGGCGAACGAAGTGCTAGCTGGTGATAACGAGATCGACGCCCTCGAAAACGCCGTGCAGGAGGAGGCTCTCTCGATCCTGGCGCTGCATCATCCCGTGGCTGGCGACCTCCGCCGCATCGCAGCAGTGTTGTTCATCAGCACCGATTTGGAACGCATGGGCGACCTCGCCTCCGACATTGCGGAGCGAGCCTTAGCGCTGGCTGTACCGCCGTTTTTCCCCATCCCAGAAAAGTTAGCTTCGATGGCCGCCACCACGGCAGCGATGGTACGCCAAGCACTGGATGCGTTTGTGCAGACGGATGCCGCTGCGGCACGCGGCGTGGTGCTGTTGGACGACACTGTGGATACGCTGCACCTTCAGATCATTGAGGCCATTACCGCCGAGATGAAACGCAACGTGAATCATATCGAAGCGGGCATCTCGATGTTCTCGGCGATTCGCCACTTGGAGCGGATTGCGGATCACGCCACGAACATTGCTGAAGGGGTCATCTATCTGGTGGAGGGGCAGATCGTTCGTCATCATCCAGAAGCGATGGCGATGCCATCGAGCAGTTGACGAACCTGTGGTAGCACATCGGCAAACGAGCCATGCATCTCTGCGCAACCGGTGCGAACTACGTCCGGCACATGAGCCAGGCGAATGCCGCCACCGGGCATCACGGTGATGCGTGAACCTGCTTGCTGAACCAGCTTGGTAAGTGCGGGAAGATGATCGGGCACCGTACCAGGCCCACCGCTGGTGAGCACTCGGCTGAAGCCAAGATCGATCAGTTGTTCCAATCCAAGCTGTTGATCCGGCACCGTATCGCAGGCCCGGTGACACACGGCTGACACTGGCCCGCAGGCTTCCCGTAGCTGCTTCATCCTCGGCAGATCCAGCTCACCGTTTGCCAACATGGCCCCGAAAACGAACGCAGCCGGTGGATCAAACTCAAACTGCGCGATCACTTCACAAAGCTGTTCGACATCCGAATCCGTCAGGCAAAAGTGGCCATGGCGAACGCGGATCATCACGGCGATGGGCAGGCTGACGGAAGCTCGAACCGCGCGATACAACTCAAGGCTCGGACTCAACCCACCCACGTCCAACCGGCTGCAAAGTTCAAGCCGGTCGGCCCCGTCCGCCGCGGCTTCGAGTGCCGACTCCAGCGAATCGACGCAGACTTCGACGATCACTTCTTGCCCTGCATCTTGTTTGCAACCGCCTCAGCATCTGTCATCACACGCAGCACGTTGCCACCGAGCACCTTCACGATGTCAGCCTTCTTGTAGCCACGGTCGAGCATCACTTGCGTGATGTACGGGTAATACGAAACGTCGTTCAGCAAGACCGGCGTCTTGCCGATGCCGTCATAGTCTGAGCCGATGCCAACGTGATCAATTCCGGCGGTCTTGATGATGTGTTCGATGTGATCGACCACGATGGTCACATCACCCGCCGGGTAGTCGTTTTCCTTCTGCCAGGCCCGCATCGCTTCGCGGAATTTCAGGTTGTCTTCGCCGTATTTCTCGCGGAGTTCCCGGCCTACGTCGAACATCTTGGTCATAGCCCGTGCCCCTTCTGGCACCACGAAACCGCTGAAGAAGTTGACCATCACCACGCCGTTGTTGGCTTTCACCAGCTTCAGCACATCATCTGGCACGTTGCGTGGATGATCGGCAACCGCTCGTGCCGAACTGTGCGAGAAGATGACCGGGGCCTTGGTGATCTTGAGTGCCGCCTTCATCGTCTGAGGCGACACATGCGAAAGATCCACTAGCATCCCCAGGCGGTTCATCTCCAGCACGATCTCTTCGCCGAGTGGACTCAATCCTTTGGCCTTGGGTTTGTCCGTGGCACTGTCGGCCCAACTCAGGCTTTCGCTGTGCGTCAGCGTCATGTAACGCACGCCGAGTTGGTGCAGCATCCGCAGCGTACCGACGCTGTTGTCGATGGAATGCCCGCCCTCGATGCCGATGAGTGAAGCAATCTTCCCAGCCTTGCGGATGCGGGCGATGTCAGCCACGGTGAGGGCTAGTTCGAAGTCGTCCGGGTAGCGTTTCACCAGTCGATGGATCAGGTCGATTTGTTCGAGTGTGGTGGTGACAGCGGCCCCGCGCTTCATCGTGTCCACGGGTACGTACGCACTCCAGAACTGTGCCCCGACGCCGCCAGTGCGCAACCGAGGAATATCGGTATGCAGTTTGGGTTGGTTCTTCGAGACATCGAAGTCCACGAACGAGTTGTCCTTCTTTTCACGCAGCGCCCAAGGTAGGTCGTTGTGCCCATCGAACACCGGGGCCTCCTTGTGGATGGCCAGTGCCTCGGCACTCAGCACCACTTTTGGCTTGGTTGGCTCCGCGGCTAGGGCTGGGATCGTGGTGCAACTGAAGATGAACAGTGTGAAAAAAACAGATCGCATGAGTTAAATGCCTCGATGATGTTGTCGATCAATTGGAGAACGCTTTGTGTAAATCGCGTGAACCGTGGATGATCCTCGCTACAGTCACGATCGATGGAGAAGGAACGTAGAAGATGAGATCGTCATCCACAACGACACTACGCAACTGCTTCCCGAGTTCCGGTCGAAGCCGGCCAACCAGTGGATTGTTGCGGATCAGGTTCAACTTCAGGTCAATTGAATTGGACAACTTCAGAGCAAAAGAAAGAGATAGTTTCCTGAGATCACCCAAGATTGAGGCAAGTTCACGTCGGGCAACTGGGCTGAGTACGAGCTTGACACTCATCGCCCAGCATCCGCCTCAATCTCCTCCATCAACTCCTGCATCGAAAACTCTTTCTCATCACCAGTGATTGAATCCAACCCTTCCTGGATAGCTGCCTTGAGCCAAGCGAGCTTCTTGTCGTAGGTTTTTTGAGACTGCAACGCCATGTTCAGCCATTCCTCCCGGCTGTTATAGTTACCAATGTTCACCTGCTCAGCATCAAAGGCCTCCAGTTCTGGCGGCAAGGTCACTGTCATCACACTTCTCCTTGGTCAGCAATAACATTCTACTTGCTTTTTAACTTGGCCAGTGCTTCCACGGCATCCTTCGTGGGGAGGATGCGTGGATCGCCTTTGGCGAGGTCGGTGAGAATCGCTTTTGCCTCTGCTGTGCCGAGGCGCTGACGGGTCCAACACTGGGTCGCAATGGCCGAGGTTCCTGACGATCGGTGTTAGTTCGTAATCCCCTTCGTGATGCCCATGAACACGTCTTCGAGGTTCACGTCCTCTTCCTTGAAGGCCTTGAGACGGAATTTCTCGCCGACCAAGCGTTCCGGGATGAAGCTGCCGTCTTCTTCGCC
>JBBRME010000302.1:0-4501 GCA_038230995.1 Gemmatales bacterium | reverse complement strand
TGTACCTGTTGCAAACCGAACAAGGCTTCGCGCAGAACTACATCAAGAGTGCGTTCGGCATCTGGTGCTGGTTGATGATCGTGCTGGGGCTGGCCATCACATTGAGTACCTATCTCGACTCTGTCGTCACACTGCTGGCGGTGTTATTCTTCTTCGTTGTTGGAATGTCGTCGTCGTTCGTCAATGAGATGGCGCTGTCCGCCGGGAACGACGGCCCGATGACAGCCGTCTACCAACTCTCACAGGCGAAACAGCCCACGGCACAGAACGAAGGCACGACGATTGAGAACGTCGCATCCAAAGGCGATGCCGTGTATCGATGGGTGTTCAGGCGTATCTTCAGCGTGCTGCCGGATATTCTTTCTTTCAGTTGGACGGACTACGTGGCCGAGGGATTCAACATCCCGCTGGAAGCGATGATTGTGAACGGACTGGTGGTCATCGCGTATTTGTTCCCGTGGTTTGGCTTGGCCTACTACTTGATTCGTGGTCGAGAGATGGCGGCGTAAGAAAGCTGACAGCTTGGAGCTAACAGCTAATAGACGACTGGTACTGAAGACAAAAGCTGATCTTGGGTGACGTTTTTAGTGTGAGCTTTCAGCTACAAGCTGTTAGCTCTGAACTGTGAGCGATCTATGAACGATGAACTCCGCAAGAAAGTGATCATTCGCAAGTCGATCTACTTTGGCTTGATCATTGTCTTGTTCTTTATCAGCATGTTTTGGCGCGGTGTGTTCGAGATGCCCATTGGCAATCCGAACTACATTACCGAGCGTGATTCCGCAGGTGTGCCCGTACAGCCAACTTGGGCCGATAAGCTCAGCCGGTTTAGTATCAAGCA
Organism: Gemmatales bacterium; assembly: GCA_038230995.1. Classification (GTDB taxonomy): domain Bacteria; phylum Planctomycetota; class Planctomycetia; order Gemmatales; family Gemmataceae; genus JALHQU01. Next base: position 3,660 of record JBBRME010000302.1, on the reverse strand, counting down.
CCACGCCGAAGATAACGAACTGCGCGAGTTGGACCTTGGTGATCCGGAAATTGAAAGTGCTGCGTTTCAGGTCAGCCTGGTTGGTTCACGCGGTTTGGCCATCACAGTCCTGTGGCGTCAGGTGATGCAGGCTCAGCTTCGCGGCGAGTATCAGATGATGCAGTTTTACGCCAAACTGGTGAGCCGATTGCAACCGCACTTCGTTCAACCGTGGCTCTATCAGGCGTGGAACATTGCTTACAACGTGTCGGTGGAAAACGATCAGTTGGGTGACGCTTACTACTACATCGCCAGTGGCGTGAGTTTGCTCTCCGAAGGTGACCGCATCAACACACGAACCCACCGCCGCGGTGGCGACTTCTATGTCGTGGGTTCGCCCGACATCCGCTACTGGCTTGGCTTCTACATGCAAAACAAGTTCACCGTGGCCGACAAGGTGAACACCTTCCGCAGTCTTGCCGCTGTCAGTTGCATCCCACCGGATGAACGCGATCCTAAGAAGATGACCGTTGATGGCACCATCAACGGGCGTGTCGATCCACGGAAGTTCCATGAGTTCGTCGAGAAGTACCCACAGTTGGTTCGCCGGTTACGTACGACACTCAAGTACAACACTCGTGAACAGATCGTCGACTTCCTCGCTGTTAACCGCGAGCTGCCAGCCCGGTACGACCTCAACAACGAACTGCTGCCCGATGACCGCGCTTTCCCGGTCTTCCCGCGGGCCGATAAGAGTTTTCAAGTGGAACTCGCCACGTACATCGTCAACGTGCAGAACAGGCCTGCTGATGGTCTCGACATCCTGAATGCTTCCCGTTCCTGGTTCATGCACGCCCAAGCAGTTGTGCCGCCAACGAACAATAAGCCCGATGCAGTGCCAACCGAGTACGACCAGTTCCGCTACCGCATCCCGCAAAGCCCGGCCCTAATTGTGTTCCGTCAAGCAGCAGGTCAATCGCAGCGGTTCATCGCACAGCGTTTGCAAGAAGAAGGGTGGTTCAAGCGCGACACGACTTGGGATCCTGACGCCACAGTGGACGCCAAGGCCAAGTGGCTGACCTATGAACCAAAACCGGGCGACATCGTCAAGCCAGCCAAGCCCGTCGTCGCGTTCTTGAACTCGATGGAAGAATGGCAACTGACCTACGAGTTTTACGACGACTACGGCCGACGCAACGGCTTGAACGAAAGCGACCGTGTTTCACAGGAGAACGAAGTTCAAATCACGAAGGACGAACTCGGAAAACTCAGTGTGTTCACGCAGAACAATGCATTAGACGACGCCCGCATCCGCGATTTGGCCATCCGAAACTACACTGCCCTTAAGTCGTTGACGTATTACGATCAGAACCGCCAGATCACGAACTATCAGCACTTTCTCGATAAGAGCAAGTTCGAGATGTCGTCGGAGACTGCTGACATTCGGCAGTTGATGTGGGACGCCAAGGAACTGCACGAGCAGAACCGTATTGAAGAAGAAATCGACAAGCGGATTGTTGCTGCGGCCCGCTGGCGGACGCACCTGATGAGCGAAGCTCACCGCAAGTTCTATCAGTCGGATCGCGACGATAAACTTCACGAAGAGACGCTCGACACCGAAGTGGTGCTGGGCCGATTGCTCATGAAAGATCCAGCCGTATCGAAGACTCTCGCCCGGAAGAAACTGGCCCTGCTGCAAGTCAGCCCGTTGATCTACGCCGCAGCTGAGGTCAACCTGATCCGACAGATTGCCGAAGATGAAGCAGCAACGCGGATTGCCATGGCCATCCCTAACGAAGACCTCACCCGGCAGGTCAAGCAGACCATCATCGACTTGAAGAAGCAATTTCCGAATTCCAATCCTGGTGAGTATGAAACACGCAGGGAACTCGTCGAGACAGATTTCAAATGGTTGAAGACACACACCAGCCCAGCCATGACGGCCCTCTGGGTGAAACCTTATGTCCGTGAGCAATACCGCCAAACCACTTACGGTGCAGGTCCTTCAGGTGAAGACGTTGAACCAACTGCAGGTATGGCGCAGCCGATGATGCCAGTGCCAACACCGGAAACGAAGCCCAAGTAAGGTTGAGATCTGCATGAGCACCGCCTTGGCAATTCTGGCCCACCCGGACGATGCGGAGTTTCTCTGTGCGGGTACGTTGCTTCGATTAAAGAAGGAACGCGGCTACACCATCCATGTGGCTACCATGACCGCAGGCGACTGTGGTAGTGCCGAACACACTCCGGATGAGATTGCCAGTATTCGCCGGGCAGAGGGTGCTGCCGCGTGCGCGGCGGTTGGCTTCATCTACCACTGCCTCGAAGTGCGTGATCTTCGTGTGCAGTATTGCAGCGAGCAACTGGAGCGTGTGACGAGGTTGCTCAACCAAGTTCGTCCTTCGTTGGTTATCACGCACAGCCCAGCGGATTACCACATGGATCACGAACAGACCAGCACACTGGTGCGTGCTGCCACGTTCGCCGCTCCGATCCCCAACTTCCTACACCGCCCCGGCCACACGGAATCCGACCCACCGCTAGGGGCCATCCCACACTTGTACTACGCCGATCCGCTCGAGGGAAAGAACCTCTTCGGCCAACGTGTTGACCCCTCGTTTTACATCGACATCACCGGCACCATCGACAACAAAGCCCGGATGTTGGAAGCCCACGAAAGCCAACGGGCCTGGCTCCGCAAGCACCACGGCGTTGATAACCTCGTGGATTCCATGAAAGAGTGGAGCGGCCATCAGGGGCACACCTTCGGCGTGGCCTACGCCGAGGGGTTCCGCCAGCATCTTGGCCATAGTTATCCGCAAGCCAATCTGTTAGCCGAACTGCTGGGTGGATAGAAGCTCTTTCAAAAGGGGGACTGGCTCCGAGTCTTCGAGGTGCCTGTCCCCCTTTTGAAAGAGCTTCTAGAAAAGCTCTTCGACACCTTCGAGAATCCTTCATGAAAACCACCATAGCCATCCATGGGGCGGCCGGTCGCATGGGCCAGCGCCTCGTTGCCCTGGCGAAAGAAGACCACTCCCTGCACGTGATTGCAGCGATTGACTCAGTGGGTTCACCACACCTGGGCCGCGACGCCGGGGAACTTGCGGGCGTCGGCAACATGGGTGTGCCCATCACCAGCGAACTCAGTTTGAAGCAATCGCCGGAGTGTATCATCGACTTCAGCGCGCCAGCTGGTACCGTGGCCATCCTCCAGACGTGTATCGATCGCAAACTTCCTCTGGTGATTGCTACGACCGGGCTGGAGCAAGAACACCTCAGTGAGATCGGCCACGCGGCCCATCATACCGCCGTGCTGTTGTCGCCCAGCATGAGCTTGGTGGTGAACCTGCTGTTCAAGCTCACCAAACTCGCGGCGGAGGCGTTACACGGCAAAGGCTTCGATGTCGAGATTGTCGAGCGGCACCACCGGTTTAAGAAGGATTCACCCAGTGGCACCGCAGTGGCCTTTGCCAAGATCATCCAGGACACCATGAAGCAGCAACGTATCCTGCACGGGCGGGAAGGGATCATCGGCGAGCGGACATCGGACGAGATAGGCATGCACGCCATCCGCGCGGGCGACAACGTGGGTGAACATACCATTTTGTTCAGTACGCTGGGCGAGACGATGGAACTGGTTCACAAGGGCTACAGCAGAGACAGCTATGCCCGTGGGGCACT
>JBBRME010000301.1:0-4517 GCA_038230995.1 Gemmatales bacterium | reverse complement strand
GTGCTGAAGCTCGGCGAAGGTAATTCCATCTTGTCGGGGGGTACGAGGCTTTGTGAGGGCCGCCGCAGTTGCTGACCTTCGGGGGCACTCACAATGCCTCGTACCGCCCTACGTTCCCCTACCTCAGAAACTCCTGCCGCTGACGCAGGCAGGCTCGACTCAATTCCCCGCTCTCTCCGCTGCGCTTCGTTCGCGGCTCGCAAGATAAGACACTTCCACCTCACCACCTACTTCTTTACTTCCACTAGTTGCAGCAGACCGGCACCTTCGGGGCGTGGGTTGCTGTCGGCTGGGCCGCTCCAGGTTTGGCAGCCGACTGACGGGATCACCCGTGTCAGGTTCATCGCCCAAATTTGCCCTGCTTTGAACGGTGTGTTCGTCAACTCGCTGCGTGGGATCGCCACCTCTGCCGTCCAGCCGGTGCTGGTCGGTTCCACGGCAACAAAGTACTTGGGGTTCCAGCTTGAGTCGCCGGTGCAGTCCTCGGCCACGCAACCGCGTTGGTCGATCTGCAGGCGGTAGTACGTCTGGTAGTCGCGGTCGATGTCGAGCAGGAAGTCCACGCGATCCATGCCACGCAGGTCTTCATCTCGCTTACGGGCGGTCGACTTCGTTTGGTTCTTCCCTTCCGGGTGGGTACACGTGACCGCGAGGTACAGGTACTCGTCGTCCATCGTCATGTAGCCGGTGGTGCTGTAGCCAGTGGTATCGCCGGAGTTGGTTTTCAATTCGATGGGCTTGGCGTCTTTCCAACAGTCATCGTTCAACACGCCATCGAGGAAAGGCTTTGCTCCAGTGGTCATCGTGGTCAGTGGTTTCGGTTGGATGGCAATGGCACTGCGGTTGGTCAACCAGAGTTCAGCAGCAAAGCAATCGCGCCAGAGGTCTTCACCAGGTTTCATACTCGCGGCACCCGGCCGGCGGGCGAAGTAGTTCGTCAGTTGCTCGCCTGCATCGCCGTTCAGGTTCAACTGCCGACGTGCTGCCAGTGTGCTGAGGTGGAAACTCGGGTCGCGGTCGTAGGCTTCGCCAAAGGATTGCAGTTTGGTGCGCATTTCCATCGCGGCCTTGCCCCAGGCTTGCGCGGCCTCGGCATCCGTCAGTTTGAATTCGGTCTTCGACACCACCGGCTCCATGAAGCGGGTTTGTTGAATGGTGCCGTCGTTGTTCTTCGTGGTGGTCGCCACTTTGTACTGCATCACCGTGGCGTTCTCTTTGTCGGCACGGGTGCGTGCCTCGGCACTGCTGTAGTAGCGTTGCAGCCAACGCACGGCCTCGGCGCTGTCATCAAAGCCCGAGTACTTCGCTGCGGCCATCAGGTACATCTCGCGGGCTAGCACCCACTTGCCTTGGCTGGCGAAGCTCCGCCCCACACCCAGTATCGCTTTGCACGCCACATCTTCTGGCAACTTGCGCAGTTGATCGTACACGGCGGTCAGGGCTTTCTCGGTATCCAGTCGTGTGGTGGCGGTGCTCAGCAAACCTTCCAGGCTCTTGCGGGCAGCGCTCACGGTGCGGGCCTTCTCGAACAGTTCATCCAGGCTCACGTCGAACTTCGGCAGCATCCGGCGGGCCGTTCCACCTTCAGCGAACGTGAAGCCAGCACTCAGTGAAGCGTGCTTCTCGCACCCCGGTACCCGGTGGCTGACGAGGCGATAACGGCGTTGTGCCGGTGCGGTGAGGTTCTCACCCAGCACGGCAAAGGCCGGGTCGGTATAGCCTTGGATGGTGGTCACGAGGTTGCGTGAGAACTCGGTGTTGTCGATTTGTATCTGTGCCTCATTCAAGTTGTCCGGGGCCACCGCGTACAGCTTCTTTGGCGAGTACACCTTCAGGCCAAGTTCAAGTTGCTCCGGGTAGCTGTTGGCATCCTCAGCCAGTTTGAACGCCTTCTTGGTGCAAGCCAGCACCCACTGTTCCGCAGGCGTGGCGTTCGCGCTCAACAGATCGGAGACGATCACATCCGGCGTCCACTGTCGGATGGCCAGCACGACCCGACGAACGAGATCGTCTTCCTTCCACTGCTTCGCCAGTTGATCGACGTTGCCTTCACGTTGATGGCTTGCCATCGGGAACGCGCTGCACGTTTCGCTCACGGTGCCCCCGGCCGTCCGCACGGCGAACGCCTGTCGAAACGCATCGGTGGTGTGCATCACTTGGGCTGTCTTCGCGTCGTCGCTACCGAGGGACAGGCACACCGTGTGGTAGCCATCACGCACACCCAGCGTGGCCAAGGCATCCAGCGGCAGGCCGCGATAGCTTTCATGAGCAAACAGCACGGCACTACGTTGGCCGCCGCTGCGTTGCACGTTCCATGTTTGTCCGCCGTCCTTCGACTTCAGGATCACGCCAAGTTCGCCGACGGCGTACACTTCATCGGCACTGGTCGCAGTCATCGCATGGATGGTGCCCGACCAGTTGGTTTTGTGTTTCGTCCAGGTCTTGCCGAGGTCGATGGATTTGAAGATCATGCTGCCCGGTCGCCCGGCCACCCACACCGTATCGCCACTGCGGGCCACGGCGTAGAAGTCCAGGTTCTTCAACATGTCTGCTGACAACCCCATGTCGCAGGTCGTCCACTTGGCCCCGCTGCTGGTACTCTTCAACACAGTTCCGCACTCGCCCACGGCGATGCCGCCGGTGGTTCCACCAAAGGCCATCGCTTGAATCTGTTGCGTGGTTGCAGGCAACTCACTGGCCCGCAGGGTGCCATTATTCACAGTGGAACATCGACCCCACACTCCCCCCAGCACACCGTTCGATTGATCAGCAAACTCGGCACACAGCCAACTGGTGGTGCGTGGCCCGCGCACGGGCATCCACGTTTTGCCTGCATCCGCCGTGGCAAAGAAGCCACTGGGGCACTCCGCCGTGCCATCGCCTGCGGCGATGCCGTGCGTCTCGCTGAAGAACTGCACCACGTTCAGGCCGGGCAGTTGTGTTGTGTTTTGTTCCGTCCAGGTCAGGCCGCCGTCGTTGGTCATCATCACGATGCCGACTGAACCCAACCCGCTGGGCAGTTCCTTGCGGCCGACCGTCCAGCCGGTGAGTTCGTCCAGGAAATGCAACCCGCGCAGGCTGGCCTTGGTGCCGCTCTTCATGCGATCCCATGTCTTGCCACCGTCGAGTGTCTGCCACACCACGCCATGATCGCCCACGGCCACGCCGTGAGTTTTGCTTGCGAACTTAATGTTGCGAATGGGCGCGTCGTCGTAGGCCGGTGGCAGGAAGGCCCACACCGGAGCCGAGCAAAATAGCAAAACGAGGCACAAGGAAGCCAAGCGCATGAAGTATCCCTCCTGAACGTCGAGGGAGGCGATACCGCACGCTGAATTGCCACGCTAGCCCAAGTTGAAGCCAGAGGGGGAGGGGGAGACGCGGAGAGGGAGAGACGGGAGACACGGAGAGCGAGGGGGAGACACGGAGAGGGGGGGGTGGTTTTAGGCCCGGAGGGCCGGAGGAGTTGTAGCCAGGGGTGACCGAACGAAGTGATGGAGCCCCTGGTTCAATCGCAGTAGATGAGAAATCGAGAGTTGGCTCCGTCGCCATAGGTAGGCGAAGCATCTGGGTCACTGTCTGGATCTACACCAAGAACCGCCACCTTGGCGTATCGAAGATGTAGGCCTCCCAATCAGCCACGACTAGCTCCAAGAAACTGGAAAACGAGCAGGCTACCTCCGAAAAGTTACCCTTCTCGCGGCTCCACATCAACACGCGTCCGCATTCCGCAAGTAAGAAGGCATTACCCCCGCCGTCGGTTGCGACCGGTGCGACCCGTTCTCCCGCAGCAATCTGCGGGAAATCCGTCACCGACAATCGCTCGACTCCGCCCAGCCAGTACCCGTTGTGCACAGACATAGCGACCACTCCGCTGTTGAGGGAGAGGAACGCCCGGAAGTCGGCAGATAGTGGAAACCCTGCATTGTGCTCGAAAGCTGCGATAGTCTCAGGTGGGGCTGGCGGGTCGAACCGTGGTCGTTCTTCCCACTCGCAGCCTGGCCGTGGGATGCTAAGAGCGAGTTCGTGGAGCCGTACCACTGATGCTTCCACCACCTGAAGCCTCCACCTCGGTAAGTAATGAAGTCCTACCAACCCGTCATACCACAGGGTTGGTTGATGCGTTCGAGGTGGAGTCTAGGCTTTATCCCACGGCCCGCGACCATCCCAGATTGACCAATTCACATTCGACCGCGGCAGTGAGGTTGGCGACCACCTGAGAAACCTTGACACCACGCCCAATTTTTAGTTGGGAGACACCTGTAGGCAGATGGACGACACGGATGAATGTTTGGCCACCTGATGCCTGCCCAACATCAACCTCAATATCTTCGTCACGAATAACCTGAGCCACACCACACATCCTCCGCTACAGAACATGTTCTTCGACAGACTGCATTCGTTCATCAGGAACGAACGTCATCCCTCGCAGCGAGTTTCGCAAGTCGGGCTTGCGATGTCAACGTGATCGCCACCTCAAAACTCCTGCCGCTGACGCAGGCAGGCTCGACTCAAATCCC
>JBBRME010000300.1:0-4564 GCA_038230995.1 Gemmatales bacterium | reverse complement strand
CTTTTGGCCCATTTGCGGCCTGTACTTCGTCTGGCCGGGCCAACCGTTGAATGAACAGCAAGCTCAGGCGATTCTCCATCGCCTACTGGACGAAGCCTACCGTGCCCATGAAGCCCCGGACGAAGAGACGACTTACGATGCCCTTGCCGAAGTCGTGCACGGCCCGCTGTTGCGGGAAGCGTACCTGTCGATGAAACAAGTCTTCGACTCGGATCAGGTGGGGCGTGCCCGCATTCGAAATGTGACGATCAATTCTGTGAAGAAGCTTTCCTACAGCGACGACGCTGTCTGTCGCATGCGTTGTGAGTGGAAGGTCGATGTCGCGGTCATCCACTGGGGCCACACACACTTGCGCTCGAACCAGTACGACGGCGAACTGATCATCGAGCCGCAGGGCAACAAATGGATGCTCACCGGGTTGTACATCATGGATGAAAAGCAGTTGCCCGCAGCCAGCGATGCCGTGCCGTGAACATCATCGAGGCCGAGAACCTGAGCTTCACGTACCCCGGTGCAGGCTTCAACCTGCAGGTGCCATCTCTTCATGTGAAGGCAGGAGAAGTCATCGGCGTGATCGGTGCCAGCGGATCGGGCAAGACCACGCTGCTGCACCTGCTGGCCGGGTTAAAACTCCGGCAGGCCGGTACGCTTCAAGTGAACGGTGCTGATCCGTCAAAAGAAAGCGAACAAGCCCGACGTGCCCATCGCCTCTCCAAGTTTGGCCTCGTTTTCCAAGACTTCGCTCTGCTCGACTATCTCAACGTACTTGACAACATCACGCTGCCGTACCGAGTGAGTTCGGCCCTGCCTTGGGATAGTACGGTGAAGAGTCGGGCAGAAACATTGGCAGGATCACTTGGCCTAGGCGACAAACTCCGGCGACGGATCGATCAACTCTCGCAGGGTGAAAAGCAACGGGTGGCTATCGCCCGTGCGATGCTCACCAAGCCAGCCTTGTTGCTAGCTGACGAACCGACCGGCAACCTTGATCCTTCGAACAAGTTGGCAGTGCTGGATGAAATGCTCAATCTTGCCAAGGCCAACGGCAGCACGGTGATCGTGGTCACGCACGACTACACTCTGTTGAACCGCTTCGACCGAGTGCTTCAGGCTCCCTCGTTCATGGAGGGATCGCCGTGATGCACACGCTCTACCTCGCCGGGCATTACCTGCTGCGTCATCGTCTCAAGACGTTGCTGCTGATACTGGTCGTAGCCGTCACGTTGTTTCTACCCGCTGGCCTGCTGGTACTCGCCAGCCAGGGCGAAGCCGAGTTGAAGGCACGGGCTAACACCACGCCATTGCTGCTCGGTACCAAGGGTAGCCCGTTGGAACTCACACTCGGTAGCTTGTACTTCCGCAACGTTGCCATGCCCGCGATGCCGTATGGCGAGGTTGAGCAACTGGAAGAATCCAAACTCGGCCTGCCGATCCCGCTGATGCTTCGCTACCGCTCTCAGGATGACCCCATCGTAGGCACGTCGCTCGATTACTTCCGCTTCCGCAAGTTGACCATCATCGAGGGGAACCATTTCACGCGGTTAGGCGATTGCGTTGTGGGGGCCAAAGTCGCCAAGCAACGCGGGTTGCACCCCGGCAGCAAGCTCTTGTCTCGCCCGACGGAGTCGTTCGATGTTGCGGGTGTGCATCCGCTCAACATGCGAATCACGGGTGTGCTTGCGTTATCCGGCACGGGGGATGATGAAGCCATCTTTTGCGATGTCCGCACCACTTGGGTGATCGCTGGCCTTGGCCATGGGCACAAGAAAAACGTGGAGCCGCTGCCCGGTCAAGCCGCACCGTACAACGAAGTGACGGATGACAACATCGACTCCTTCCACTTCCACGGCGACGAAGCTACCTTCCCGATCACTGCGATCATCGTGGTGCCCAAGGACGAAAGATCGACCACGCTGCTGCTGGGCAAGTACCGCAAGCCGGACTCCAAACTTCAGTTGATTGAACCCAGCTCAGTCATGAACGAGTTGTTAGCCACGGTGGTGCGGGTGAAGAAACTGGCCCTCGCAGCTTTGGCCCTCGTAGGGTTGTGTTGCCTGCTGCTGGTGGGGTTGGTGTTGTTGCTTTCTTATCGTCAGCGACAAGCCGAGCGGCAATTCCTGACCCAGTTGGGTGCTGCCCGCAGTCGGGTGCTTACGCTGATGTTGTCCGAAGCTGTGTTCGTCATCATCGTTGGTGCAGTGTTCGCCGCTGTGCTTACACTTGTAGTGTGGTGGTTCAGCCCTCTGTTACTCCGGGCGTGGCTGGCATAAAAAGACTAGGCGTTGCTCTTGCGCTTCTTCTTCGTGCGGTATTGCGGCACGACTTGCGACTTGGAAAGTTCCCGTAGCTTTTCGCGAGCACGGGTGAGCATCGCACCGATGCTGTTTACCGGTAGATCAAGCTCCGTACTGATCTCTTCGTAAGTGCGGCCCTCTAGGTAGAACAACCGCACCACTTCCCGCGCTTTGCCGGAAAGCTGGCGAAGCAGCGAGTCCACATCTTCGAGCTTGTCCATCGCCTTGGCGGCGGCGGTGTCATCTTCCGGGATGTCGGCGACACGTTGCACGTCGCCGCGTTGGATCGAATCGCGTACCGACTGCCGACGGGTTAATTCATGAACACACGTCCGCCGGGCAATCACCGTGAGGTAGGTGCTGAGGCTGGCTTGGCCACGGAAGGAACGCAGGGCTTTGCTGTCGTCAGCCAGCAGCGCCACGAGGACCTCACTGGCGATGTCTTCGACATCCTCAGCACGCAGCTTGGCACTGCGTAGATGCGCGGTGTGGTGGATGGTGTGATAGATGAGGCTCAAGAATCGATCAACGAAGTCGTTCCACGACCCCGACTTCTTTTCGAGGATTCGCTTCAACAATTTCTGATCAACGTCGGTCAACGGCATGGCCACGACCTCCGGGCAAAACAGACTCGCCCCACTATTAAGGTACGCATGGAATCGGGAACTCTCTACGGAACAGTTGCGGGGAAATGAGAAAGTGCCGTTGGAGGCGCTCAAGCTTCCGCCCTTAGCGATTTTTCATATGCTGCCGAAAAGATGTGAGTGCCCCGATGCTTCGACTATCGCTGATTGTGCTGGCTTGGTTGATTCCACTTCGCACGATCAAAGCTGCGGAGCCGGAGACCCCTAAACACCTCGCTGACCTGCAAAAACTGGTGAAGGCACTGGAACACACCAGCACGAAGTACGAACACGGTGCCGGTAGTATTGAGTGGGGTGACCGCCCGAACGCCACCTGCGATTGCAGCAGCCTGATGATCCACCTCTGGAAACACACCTACGGAAGTACCGAGGACGACATCAAGGCGTGGTTCGCGGTGAAGCGGCCCACGGCAAGGCGGTTCCACGATGCCATCAACGATGGCAAGATTCCCGCTTGGAAGAAGATCAACAAGTTGAAGGACGCCAAACCCGGCGACTTGATCGTGATGAAGTACACCGAGGCGAAACCAGGCGACGACACCGGCCACGTGATGATGATCGAAGCCGCACCCGAGGCCAAAAAAGAAGGGCCGACAAAAGTCGAGAACGCCACCACCGAGTGGCACATCAAAATCATCGACAGCACCTCCAGCGCGCACGGCAAAGCCGACTCGCGGTACGACCCCGCGACCAAGAACACCGGCGTGGGCCGGGGCGTTTTCCGCATCTACACCGACAAAGACGGCGACGTGGCAGCGTACACCTGGAGTGCTGAATCGGATCGCACCCTGCGCAAGCCGGACACCCACCACCTGGTGATTGGGCGATTCGTGAAGGAGTAGCCGACGATTCGCGCTGGCGACTTTCTGAACGAAGCTACAATGACCACCTATGAGCACCGTGCCGACCCTCATGCCTTTGGCCACATCAGAGACGCAAAGCCAAATCATCACGTGGCGAAGTCGCGCGAAAGATTACGTCGAACTCACCAAACCACGCATCTGCATGATGGCCCTCGTGACAGTGGCCGTGGGGTTTGTGCTGGGGTCGTACCCTGAGTTCCGCTGGGCCATGCTGCTGCACACGTTGATTGGTGCCGGGGCCGTGGCTGCGGGTGGAAGTGTGCTGAACTGTTGGCTCGAACGCCGGGCCGATGGCCTGATGAACCGCACCAAGAACCGGGCGGTTGTGTCGGGTCGGGTGCATGCACTGGAAGCATTGAACTTCGGGTTGACACTCACCATTCTCGGTACGGCTTACTTGTACTTTGCCTTGCCCAGCCTGGCGGCAGCCATCGCTGCTGGACTCACGGCCGTTCTTTATGTGGTGGTGTACACACCGCTCAAACGGATCACGATTTGGAACACCGTTGTCGGGGCGATCCCCGGGGCGCTGCCGCCGGTGATCGGGTGGTGCGGGGCCACGGGGGGCATGGCCCCACCCGGTTGGGCGCTGTTCGCCATCTTGTTCGTGTGGCAACTGCCGCACTTCTTCAGCATCGCTTACCTGCACCGTGAGGACTACGCCCGTGGTGGCATGCGGATGCTACCCGTGATCGATTCCGCCGACTGCAAGCTCACCGGGTGGACGACCGCCGCGACGGCACTGCTGCTGGTGTTCACCACG
>JBBRME010000299.1:0-4617 GCA_038230995.1 Gemmatales bacterium | reverse complement strand
GTTGGCCGACTTCACCACCGACTTTGGAATGGGTGCAGCAAACACTGGCACAGTGATAAGCATGAACAAAAGAAAAATTCGAATGGGGAGTCCCCCGTGGTTATTAAGAATCTAACATCAAGAACTCGCTCGTGCCAACGAAATACAGGTGTGTATCCAGCAGTTGGTTGAAACAGAAGTCGAGTCCCAGTTGATTTCTTGGCCTGACCTGCCAAGAATAACCGTTACTGTTGGCCCGGAGCGCCGAATGATCGAACCGACCGACCAGAACTCGCCCTATCTTCGTCGGTCTGTCAACGCACTCAGCCAAGTAGCGCCGCCCGTGGTACGTGTTGGCCGAGAGCAAATCTCTACTGAAGTTGCCCTGACGGTGTTCCGCCAGATGATCCGCACGCGGGCACTGGAAGAACGCTGCATCAAGATGAGCAAATCGGGTGAGGCGTACTTCTGGATCGGTGGACCGGGTGAAGAGGCACTCAACGTCAGTCTCGGTTTGCAAATCCTCAAGGGTGAAGGCCCGGCCTACGACTACCTCCACCTGCACTATCGCAACTCGGGTGTGCTGTTGGGTATGGGCATGTCGATGCTCGACCACATCCGCCAATTGACCATGACCGCCACCGACCGCCATAGCCGGGGGCGTAACTTCGTTGGCCATTACGCGATGCCCGAGTGGAACGTCATCCCGGTGACCAGCGTCATCGAAGTGCAGATGGTGATGGCCCCCGGCACCGCCCTCATGCAGAAGCGGCACGGCGGCGAGGGCATCAGTATCGCCATCTCCGGTGATGCTGGCACCGCCGAGGGGGACTTCGAAAGTTGCCTGATGTGGAGCAGCCGACCAGGCAAGGAACTGCCTGTGCTCATCATCGTGGCTAACAACGGTTACGGCATCAGTACGGAACACGACAGTCAACACTCCGCCCGGTTGATTGCTACCCGTGGCGAACCACACGGCATCCGTTACGACACAATCAACGGCAACGATGCCGTGGCGACTTGGAACGCCGTGGATCGGGCCATGCGGTACGTCCGCACGCAACGCAAGCCATACATTCTCGAAGCGATGGTGAGCCGGTTGCACGGCCACAGCAGCAGCAGTGGTGCCCAGCGGAACCTGCAGGAAGCGGACTGTATCGCTCTTTTCGAGCAGACACTGATGGACGCGAACGTGATTGATGCAGACTACGTGCAGGCACTGCGCGACGACGCCCGCAAGGAAGCCGACGACGCCGCGATCAAAGTGGCCAGCGAACCCCGCCCCATGCCGCTGGACGTCCGCATGGGTACGTACGCCCCCAGCCCGGTCGACTTGATCTACCCGAAGGACTACACCGGCCTGCCCAAACGCAAACCGGGCTGAATTGGTTTTGAGAGTTCTCCGCTCACGCCGTGAGCGGTTGCCAATCTTGCGAGCCGCGCACGAAGCGCTTTACGAGCACGAAGCGTCAGCGTGACGGTTCTGGTTTTCTTCTTGCGAGCCGCGAACGAAGCGCAGCGTAAGAGAGCCGGGTTTGGTTTTGGCGAACGGCACAACGTCAGTGTGCCGGTGGTTTTTGACTCAAATCACACCGGCACACTCACGTTGTGCCGTTCACCTGGAACTTACTCGCTGAACTTCTCTGGCAACGCGTTCACGATCCGCACCGTTTCGACACTCACCCGCACCACCTGCCCGACCAGCCGGACGATGTACTCCGGGTCGTCTTCGCGGTTCGGGTCACTCTCGATGCCGCTGCGTTTGTCTTCGCTCTTCTGGTACTGGTCGATCACCCAATCCAGCGCACTGCGATTGCCCAGGCGATATTCGAACACCACCGGCGGTATCCCCACAAGCGTTTGCGACGGGTTCACCGTCAGGCTGGTTTTATCCTTGCTCAGCTTCATCTTTTCCACCACATAACTCAACGGCACACCGGGGGTTTCCACGAACGTCAGCGGGTACGGTTCCAGGGTTTCGTAATTGAGGTGCAAGTCCGCGAGTTCCTTGCCAGCGTTGGCGAAGGCACGGAAGTCCGGGGCGAATGGGAATACTGCATCCGTGTTCGTTACTCATAGTCCGTGGACTCATCGGCCAAGACCCGGAAGATCATTTATATGACGAAGTTGAAGGACATACTGGAACGGTTCGGCCTAAGGGTGCGGGAACTGCGGATGGCAAAGGGGTATTCGCAAGAGTCGTTCGCCGCCAAGTGCGGGCTGGATCGAACTTACATCAGCGGTATCGAGCGTGGCAAACGGAATGTGGCTCTCCGCAACATTGATGCAATAGCCAAGGCGCTGGGCGTGAGCATCTCTATTCTAACTCAAGATGTCTAATGCACCGATCTATTCTCGATTATTTCGACGTGTCCCTTGAGTTCTTCACGAACGTCGTGATCGGAAATCCGAGTCTGCGGGGCATGGTCCTAGGTTATGTCGCTGAGGCTAAGCTTAAGGAAATCTTGATGAGGCACGGTCGAGGTTCCGCATTTCGCAAGGATGACGATCATGACCGGAAGAAAAAGGGCGATCTCGTCGTAACTTATGAGGGTTTCGAGTTCAAAATCGAGGTCAAGTCACTTCAGACAAACACTGTAGAGATGTTGATGCCTTCCGGCGATTGGTCACGCAAGATTATCAAGCAGAAGGGTCCGGGAAAACCGAATCCTGACTACGTTCCTGCATGGGAGCAGCGGAGGTTCGAGGCCGACTATCGTGGCAAATTCCAATGCGATGCGAGCGACAGGCGAACCGTGAAGTTTCCTGACGAGAGCAAGGTTGAAACGACGAACCTGTTGTTCGGTGAGTTCGACATCTTGGCGGCCGGTTTGTTTACATTTCGTGAGAAATGGGATTTCGCCTTTGCCCTTAATCGGGACTTGCCAGCGAGTACGAATTCCAAATACACGGCCTATCAGCGAGAGCAGTTGATTACAAGCATGATCCAGATCACTTGGCCTTTGAATTCACCTTTCGTCACAGACATCTACGAACTTCTGGATCGGCTCGTGGTGGAACGTAAAGCTGCGGCTGCCGGTGCGCCCATCGTTACTGAGCCGATTATTATTCCGGAACCGCCTGTCGTACACACCAAAGTCGTTGAGGAGACGCAGCTCAAGCTTGTTGAAAAGAAACGGAAGAAGAAATCTTGAACTTACGCTTCTGGAAGATGACGAAATACGAATGGTTTTTGCGGGCGTGTTCTTGCTTCTTCAGCCGACTCACCCCGGCTTTGTTGGTACGGACAACGACGAACAAATCCTTCGTGTAAAAGCCAATCGACTCACAACCGGTGATGATCTCAATGTGAGTCAGCCTTTGCTTGTTGGCACTCACCTCGTCCATGCATTTTACGATGAACATGCCGTTTAGTTTCAACACCCGATACGCTTCCCGTGCCGCCCTTGCGTACAGATCCACAACGGCATCGTGCCATTTCGGCGCGTCAACGGCTTCGGTCGCCATACCGTGCGAGTAGGCTTTCCTGAAACTCGAATGCGTACCCGAACCTGCCAAATGATCCTCGCTTCGCCGGAACAGGCCTTCCATGTACGGCGGGTCAAGGACTACGCAGTCCAAAGATTCATCTTCGTATGGCAAGCTGCGGCAATCGTATTCCGCAATCTTGCCCAACATGTTCGGCGGAATGTTTTCGGTTTTGGGAGCTATATCCGATGCCTTGATAACGTAGTCGCTGTTTTTAACACACCGCCAGAAAGTACCCTGCCCGTAAGTAACGTCCGCGACCTTCGAACCTTTGGGAACGTGAAGCTCAAGTATGTCGGCGAAAAGCTCAGCATTGTTACCAAGATGTGCAGAAAAAACCAAGTCTGTCGTAGCGACACCGCCCGCGACTCTCTTGCCAGGGTCGGGTGAGTCGATCTCTTCAAACAGGCTTGGTTGATTCTTCGCCATAAGTACTCTGCTATAAACCTTATGTTGACTATAAGTAACGTTTGGGATGTCTCTGTCAAGATGGATATGCCGCTTTGGAACAGCACGGCACGTTCGGTGTCTTCAAAGATGATGTTGCCAAACGGGTAGCCTTTGGCTTTCTTCTTTGTGATCTCCGCATCAAGATCGTCGTTGGTGTCCTTGGCTTCCCAATAGCCCCGGCGCAAGTAGTTGCGATCTTGCAGGGTGCCATCGGGGTAGATGAGCTTGCTGCCGACTTTGAGTTTCTGCTTGGGGATGAGCGTCCAGTGATGCTTCTGTGCGGTCACGGCCAGCAGACGCGAAAAGGCCGTTTCGGTGGCCCCTTCATGCGTGACGCTGTGCGTGACGAAGGTGCTGAGTGTCGAGAGGTATTCCGCGATGTTCTTGTCGGTGGGCTTGATGGCGGCTGGTTCACTCATGCTGGCGAAGGTAGCAATGTGGACGGTCTGCGTCGAGTGGATTCAAGTGAGAATGTGATGCTACGCTCTCTCTCGCTGCGCTTCGTTCGCGGCTCGTAAGAGGAAAACCAGACCCACGGCGGGCTGACGCCGCGCCGCTCGCCAATACCCACCGCTCACTTTCGCTGCGCTTCGTTCGCGGCTCGCAAGAAAAGACCTTGCTGTGCGAGCGGCGGGTGTGCACCCGTTGTTTCTTCATTAACGCAAAGAAACCATCCCCTCACGGGGACGGCTCGCCAGC
>JBBRME010000298.1:0-4634 GCA_038230995.1 Gemmatales bacterium | reverse complement strand
GGAAGAAGACTGGCTCTGGTTGGGCGTGTTGCTGGGCACGTACCTCGACTGGCGACTGAGTTCAAAACGTGGGGCCGAGATTCGCGCTCGGGTGCAGGGTGTACTGGACGATATGCGCTACGTTGGTGTGTACAAGCACTGCCGCACACCGTGGATTCACGTCTTTGACCGAGTTGTTGATTGCTTTCCTACCACTGTCGTCGTTCATCCGGATCATCCACCGCGCGGGGCGCTGATTTTCCTGCATGGTCACGGTGGCAACACACTGTTTCAGGCTTTCCTGCTGCGGGAATTCGCACGGAAGTATCAGTTGGTGGTGGTGTGTCCAACCTTCAGCTACGGCCCGTGGGAACTGCCACTGGCGAAGTCGATGATCTGCAGAACCGTTGATGTTCTGCGAACGACCTACAACATAGCACCACAGCAGACCTTTCTTGCCGGGCTGTCGCAAGGGGCCGCTGGTGTGGCGGTGGCCGGGGCAGTGGATCAGTTCGCAGGGTTGATCTTCATTAGCCCCACCATGATCGGTAAAGACCTCTCGGCACCCTCTTTCGTGCAGGCTTGGCAAGGCCGCGAGGTGCTGGTGATCCACGGTGAACAGGATCGCCATGTGACCAAATCCAGCGTCGATGCGGGCATCGCCACGCTCGTGCAATCTGGCGTTTCAGTGCAGGCGAGTTTCCACCCGCACGCCGATCATAGCTTGTTCCTGCTCGACACCGAAGAAGTACTCACCGAGGTAGGCAACTACTGTTTAGCCCACCTGCCAGCGGAGAATACTACTGCTCGTGAGTGATGCATGAAGTCGCTTTTACTGCTTCGGCACCATGTAGGTAAACGGCGGCAGGTACGCCTGCAAGCAGGTCAGCAGCCCCACCACGCTGGCCAGAAACACACTGTGCCAGAAGACCGCTTTGAACAAATCCGCTTCGCGGCCAACTTGATTGGTTCCAGCCGTGGCCACGCAAATGCTCTGGGCGTCGATCATCTTGCCCATCACCCCGCCGGTGCTGTTGGCCGTGCAGATGAGCACCTCGGCCTGCCCGCGGTCGAGGTGCGGTAGCACACCCATGTCGTGAATCTGCCCGGCCGTGATCTTCTGCAAGCTGCCGAACAGCGCGTTGCTCCCCGCATCCGTACCCGTGAGGAACACACCGAGCCAGCCGAGGATCGCAGCGAAGAACGGATAGAGGATGCCTGTCTCGGCGAACGCCACGCCGAGCGTGGCATCCATCCCCGCATACTTGGTCACATAACTGAGGCCCAACATGCAGGCAATCGTGGGTATCGGCACCTTCATCTGCTGGATGGTCTTCTTCAACACGTTCCACAGCAAGATGGGTCGCACGCGCATGAACAACGCCGAGATGAGCGTGGCCACAATGACCGGTGCCCCGGGTGCGCTCAGCCAGCTCAACTTGTAGATGGCGTCTTCTTTGGACTGCTCGGCGGTGGCCCCCGGCTTGCGGAGTTTCTCCGCACGGATCACTTCTTTGTGAAGGCTGGGCACTTCGATTTTGTACTCCGTCTGCACCGGGCCGATCATCACCGGGCCAACCTTTTCCTTGGTGCGCAGCACCCCGCTGACCACCAGACACCCAGCCATGATGAGGAACGGACTCCACGCCCGGAACACCGTCCACGCCGTGAGCTTGGGGGCGTTCGCATCGTCGGCCAGTGCAGAAGAAAAATCTGGCACCGGTTCGTGACTACGAGCCGGAAGCGTGAGCGACGGGTTTTTCTGTTCGGGATCTTGAATCTTGATCTCCGACTTCGGCTTCCAGAAGAACTTCAAGAAGATGGCCAACGTGACCAGTGAAAACAACCCACCGCCGATGTCGGTCAGTGGCCACAGAATCACACCGGGGAACCAAACATGGAACGTGGCGAACGTGTACTGAAACAAAGCAAACGATCCACCACCCACCAGCAACGCGGGCCACACTTCCAGCGTCTGCTTCCAAGTGCAAAGGCACTTCACCATGTACAGCGGGATGATGCACGAGAGAATCGGCAGTTGATGCCCGCACATCACGCTGATGGTATCGGCACTGACTCCACTGGCGGTATCCAACGTGAGGATCGGCACGCCTAACCCGCCGTAACACACTGGCGACGTGTTGGCGATCAAGCAGCACACCGCCGCCCGGAACGGCGGCACACCCAACCCCACCAACATGGCCCCGCAAATTGCCACCGGTGAGCCAGCACCAGCAGCCCCTTCCATGAAGGCACCAAAGGCGAAGCCGATGAGGATGGCCTGAATCCGTGCATCGCCACTGAGCGCGCCGATACTACGGCGGATGACAGCAAACTGCCCGGTTTGCACGGTGAAGTTGTAGAGCATCATCGCGCCGAACACGGTCAGCCCGATGGGCAATAGACCGAAGCAGGCACCGTACACCCAACTGGCGGCGGCCTTGTCCACTGGCATGCCGAAGGCGAGCACGGCCAACAGCAATCCCACGATGGAGCCGACGGCCCCGGCGAGGCTCGCGATCACGCGGAACTTCACCAGCAGCAGGAGCAGCACCACCACGGGTAGTGCCGCCAGCAGCGTGGAGAGCCAGCGGTTGTTGAGCGGATTGAGATTCTGTTCAAACAGAAATTCGGCGAACGGCATGGAGGGAGGCCACACAGGAGAGAGGCGAAGTGTATCAACTTTTGCGTGTGGCGTGAACAGTGTGAAAGCTATCTGGCACGGATTTGTGCCGATCTCGCTATAGCCCCGAGTACCAGTCGTAGCCGCGTTGTGCCCAGTAATCATCCGGGCGAATGTTCATGAAGGCGATGCGGCCAATCCACTTGATGTTCTTGATGCCATACTTCACCGGGATGATGAGCCGAACCGGGGCACCGTGCAGCGCCGTAAGTGGTTCGCCGTTCATGGTGTCGCACAACAGCGTTTGCGGATGCAACGCACTCGGTCGATCCAGCCCGACGTAATAGGCACCATCGGGTGTCATCATCGACACATACTCGAAGTCGCTGACCGGCCAGCCATGTTTCTTCGCGGCGTCCACGAGGCGAATACCACCCCAAGTCACGATGGAACTCCACCCTTCGATGCACTTGAACTCCGTCGTTGATTCCACCCGTGGCACGTCCTTAAACAGCTCGGCCACACTCAACGATTGCTTGCCGTTGGCCCATTCAATCGCGACCTTCCAATCCGTTGCTGTTGCCACAGGCATGCCATGTGGGCCGTTGGGTCGTGGCTCACGTGCCATCGTCGGCGAGAACTCCGGGGCAAGCCGATTCGGGTCAAACAGCGCCCGGCCGATCTGCTCGTTGAACTCATGAGCCTTGCGGAACGGCCAAGGCAGGGCGTTTTCCAGCGATCGCGAACCTAGCCACGCCCAGGCACCCGCGCCGAACAAACCAGCACCGGCGAAGCCAATGAAGGCCCGGCGAGTTTTACGCTTGGCTTGTTGTGTGGTCACTTCAACGCCGTGGTTCGGCGGATTAGGCATGGGTGGTTGTGGAGACGACGACATCGCTCGGTTTCTCCTGATGGGGTTCGACTTCGTACCCGGACACCATCGCCCGGAAGTTGTTCCAGCCCGCACGAATGACTTGAGCAATGTGAACCAGAAAGAACATCACATAGCCAATCGTCAACGCAAAGTGCAGCAGTCGAGCGAACTCATACCCGCCAAACACAAAAGTGAGCCAAGATAGTTGAACAGGCTTGAGGATCGCCAACCCCGTGAAGAGCGAACCAGCCCCCATCGTGATGACCCCGCAGTAGGCCAGTTTCTGGGCAGCGTTGAACATACCTTGCGGTGGCTTTTCCTTGCGTAATTTCAGATCGTGCAACATCACATGCAAGGCTTCCATCGGTGTGCGGCGATTGGGCATCAAGTTTCGCCAGTAACCCGTGATGAAGGTCAGCGTCACGTAAACAATGCCGTTGATGGCGAAGAGCCACGCCAATGCAAAGTGGATCGACATGCCCTTGGCTAGGCTCGCTTCAGCATTGAGAACCTTGTACACCCAGTCCGGGAAGAACTTGAAGATCAGCAAGCCGCCGATTCGGATTTCGTAGATGTCGTGTGCCCAATAGATCAGGATGCCACTCCAGATCATCAAGAACAGCACTGGCACGTTGATCCAGTGAGTGATGCGAACATAGAGCGGATGTTTGGAAACCAGCCTTGGCATAATCGTCCTCCATCCGCCCTGAGAAAATCCATCGGATTGCGACAGCGTGTTACTTCTTGTCACCCATCTTGTCACCCATCTTGTCACCCATCTTGTCACCCATCTTGTCACCCATCTTGTCACCCATCTTGTCACCCATCTTGTCACCCATCTTGTCGGTTTTCTTTTCCGTGGTTGGGGCAGGGCCACAGCCGATGCTAAGGCTCAACGTGACCAGCAGAGCAACAACCAGACTAGCGCGTGCAGCGTGAACCATTCGAGAATCCCCTATGCTGAAGCAGTGATGGCGAGACACGCCAATCGGGCAGAATTCCGCCCAACAGAATGATGCTAAGGGCCTGTCTCGAAATAAGTGTTACAACTTTTTCCTCGGCGTGATGCGGTAGTTCCATTCGCCATGGAACGATTCCCGCTGGCACTGGATCGTTGCCAGCATCTCCTTCGTCACTTTCAGTCCCTTCGGATATCGT
>JBBRME010000297.1:0-4659 GCA_038230995.1 Gemmatales bacterium | reverse complement strand
GCTTCCGCTTCGTACAAGTGCCGAAGTTGATCGATCAACCGCTTCGCTTCGCGGCCGTCGACTAAACCTGCAACCGTAGCAAGCTTCTTGGATGTCAGCGGTTCATCGGCCAGCCAGAACGCGGCTTCCACTTTGGCGAGTTGCGTGGATCGTACAAATGGATCATCGACTTGAGTCGAGCGATCCACCAACGGGAAACGCAAAAGACTTGGACGACTCACCGTTATGGGTCGAACGGAAGCAGGGCGAAGAGTAGCTGGGCCGTAACGCATCTGTTGTTAGCGGCTCGGCAGGAGCCTCGCCCTCCCGGAAGGCAACTTCGGGAGGGCGAACCTCCCGGTGAGCCGTTGTATTCCCTCTTACCCCACGGGCATACATAACCGTGGAAGCAGGCTCTCGGCTTTGTCTTGGATGATGTCCGCCAGATTCGGCAGTGGCGTACCATCTGGCAAGCTCTCGCGGATGGCACTCAACCAGCGCGGGAAGCTCGACATCAGTGCGAAGGCATCCAAATTGAACGGTTCCAGACGGGCGTGCTTGCCGCGTTTCTCGGCTTCCGTCCACAGTGTCTTGCTCTTGCCAGTGAGATTGAGGTCATCCTCCGGGCGGAGGAGGATCAAGTGATCGACAATCTGCGGTTGAGTGTCCATCACGCTGAGTTTGATTTCCAAATCCTTCGGCTTACCGGCCCCACGGGCGAGGAACAGGCCGATGCCCACCTTCCACGGTTGGGCATCCTTGCAGGCCCAGTGGGCCAGCGTGATGGCGCCATACGTCGGGTGCTCGCCAAACGGCCACTCGGGTACCACATGCTGCAAGCGCCAAGGCCCGACCTTCACGCCGTGCTCGTGGCAGGTTTGCAGGAAGCAACCTAACGCGTTTTGCAACTCGCGGGTGGCACCCGTGAGTGCGCCTTCGGGTTCCAGTCGGCGTTTCGCTGCGCGGAACTCTTGCTCCCACAGTTCGATGAGGCTGTCACTGGTCAGTAGTGTCGCTTTGCGTGCGAGGTTCGGTTGAAGCTCTTGAAGCAGCGTCGGTTCAATCGTCGGCAGTTCTGTTGCAGTCAGGCCTTCCGGTGTCGAGTCGATCACATCAATCTGCTTGACGTGGAATTCGGTCAGTGGCACATCTTCCACCGGATCGTTCCCCAGGAGCGCACTCAGGCGGTTCTCGGTGACGGGATCTTCCATGTCATTGGTGGCCACGGGTACCGGGATGATCGGTGTGTCATCCGGCCCATAAATGCGGTGATCGAACAGATGGCGGAACTGCTGGAGCATGTCGCGCAGTGTTGGTTCTGTGCGAGCAATGTTGGCGATCTGCTCTTCACTGAACGGATACAGTTCGCCAAGTGCTTCGCCACCAGGTACTTCGTCGAGCACTGGCCGCAGTCGAGCTTCGACCACACGGCGGACGAGTTCCATCGGTGGGGCTTCAAGCCGCAGGGCCTTCACGGTGCCGAACTTGGGCACGTGCACCGGGTTGTTGAGGCGATCCTGAATGTACCCATCCAGGCTCGGCACGAAGCGGTTCCACAAGCCGCGTTCCGCGAAGATGGTGAACAGCAATCCATCGATCTGGTGCATCACCTGCACGATGCCCGCGAAGAACGCTTCGGCGATGCGGTGGGCATCGTCGTTCCGTCGGCTCAACAGCAAGTCTTCGAGTTGATCGAACGCCACCACAACGGGAATCTTCAAGCCACGGAACACGTCCGTAAGCACTTTGAACAGGGCCAATACGAGGTCTTGTCGACCGGGCTTCACGTTGAAATCGAGTTCCGCAAAGCCATAGGTGAGGAAGCTCGCCAACTCGGCTTCATCGCCCAACAGTGTGGCCTTCGAGAAACCAATGAGCACATTACGGCGGATGAGGCCAGCCGTGTTGTGGGCTTCCGTCTTGGTGATGTGGGCCACGCACAGGTCGAAGGCCCGTTGCGGGGTGAGGCCAGCGCCACTCAGCGCTTGGCTCAACGGCATCGGCACGCGGGCAAAGTTGGCGTACCCGCTCAGGTTCTCGATCAGCCACTCGGCTCGTTCGGCCGCCTGAGTTCCACCCAGACCGAAGCGGCGCGCCCAGCGACCGATGCCCGGCGGTGGGAACAGTTCCACTTTGTCTTTGTCCGTCAGATCACGGATGGCCTGGCCGAGTTGCCGACGTACCAGTTGATCGCCCACGAACTCCATGGGTCGGCAGCCCTTCTGCTTGCCGCCACCCAGTAGAGTGTCGATGATCTGGAACAGCAGATACTCAAGAAAATCCGTGTCCTTCTGGAACACGCCAGGGGTCACCAGCAGTTGCCATTGGCCGCCCACGCCGTGCTTGATGCTGTGCAGCAGGTGGGTCTTCCCGGCCCCTTTGTTCCCCAGCACGGGCACCACTTCGGAGTGGGTCTGTGGGTCGTAACGGTACAGGTCGATGATGCTGTGGAGCAGGTCACGCTCAGCGGCAAACAACTCCGGTACGTGGTACCGCGCGCAGACATCGTCATCCGGGTTGCGGGCGAAGTAATTGCGGAACGGGTTGCCGGCTCGCTTGAGGAACTCGCGGGCGTGTTCGGCGGTGGGTCGTTCCAAGGTGGTCATCATGCGCGGGTCTCCACTGTCATTCGCGAGGCAACTTTCAGCGAGGCGTAATAGGCAACTTCATGCCCAACAAGCAAGGCCAAGGCTGGTTCGGGCAGTGTGTACAGCGGGCCGGTCCACGGGTGCAGATACATGGCACCGGTGCTATGCATCAACCGCAGGGCATCGTGAAATTGCCCAATCGTTGGGCCAGGTTCCAGCGTGCTGAGGCTGCGGTAGAGCTCCGGCAGCGGGCAATCTTGCAGGCTTGTCCAGTCGCGCAAACGTGTCAGCAGGCAGTCGGCCAGCTCCTGCGTGGTGAGCGCCCCGCGGGTCGGCAGCTTCGCCGATTGCACCCGTGGCAGCACCTTGCCGAGGACATCGCGGATGCTTTGCAGGCCGTCGGCCAGGCGTTCGGCTTCGTTCACAAGATGCTGAACCTGACTCTCGCGGTCTTCCAACACCCGTACGAAGTCGTTCAGCACCGCTTTGGGGGATTGCGTGTCGATCAAGTGATTCAATCCCGCGTTGGTGGCCACGTAACTCGACCCATCGACGTCGCCTTGCAGCCAGTGTTCGGCTAGGGCTTTCTGGGCGGCGGGTTTGCCCATCGCGGAATTCGGGAACAGGCCCAGCACGCCCTTGCGCGTGAACAGCGGGGTTCCTTCGGGCTGGGCAGCCGCCCGAGCGAGGGCTTCGAGAACGAGCGGTGTGTACTTATCGGCCACGGCGCGCGGCATCCTTGCAGGTCGATCCGGCAGGGTCCATCCCGGCGGGTTGGGAGTGTATGGCAAATCGGGCGACAGACACAAGCCGAGGTTGATCAAGCACAATTCCGCCGAATTCCTGACCTACCGACATTCCATATCGTCATTCTGTCAGGTGGCAATGTTTCTCACGGATATGCAGACACCCCCTTGGACGACGTGTGGTGAGAAGAATTGATGTTGGAACGACGTGTCACCTTCCGGAAGAAACAATTGCACTGCATCGAGTTGCGGCAGCACCATTCACGACTTCACCTGAAGAAGAATTGTAACAGAGATCGAGAAGTCAAACGATGTCAGACCCGATGCAAGATTCGTGACGTGGTGGCTGACCCTTTTCTCATAACCGATCCAGCGGGCTTTGCACGCCGCCCGGCCCGCGGTTCAGTACATGGGTGTAGATCATCGTCGTGCTGACGTCCGCATGTCCGAGCAGTTCCTGCATGGTGCGGATGTTTTCCGTACATCAACTCGGCCAGAAGCCGGTGAGTGCCGGCCATTCTGTCTAACAAAAACTGTTGTTTTCAATGCGGATATGGCGAAGTGACCCAGCCGAGGTGCATCTGGATTTTCTGGCGGTCTGAGTCTGAATGCCGAAGGCGTGACGGACAGTTGCGTGGGGTGACCGAAGGGAACCCCACGAAGCCTTGGGAAATCCCAAAGCCCCGGTAGGGGGCCGGAACCGTTCCATCGTCCCTACCGGGACTCCTGTTCTTTCGTCATGCACCTCGGGTTCCCTCGCTTCGCTCCGTCACCCGAGGCTATGATCCGTCACGCCTTCGGCGTTCAAAACCTTGACCCACCCACACCCGCAGAAAATGGATGCACCCCCCAGCCGACGTAGGCCTCTTCGGTGCGGATGCTGTAATGCAACAGCCGACACTTGGCCCGTAGCCGATCCAGTAACTTGGGTTGCTGAGGTGGACTTGGATTCTGTTGGGAATTCTCTGGACATCCTGCCGAGGATTGATTATAGTTCTAACGACAGCGATAGGACGACTACTCCGAAACGGCTTGCCGATTTCGGAATAGACAGAACAATCGCTGGAAATAGGCAGAAATAATTCTGTCGAATAACAAGTTCGGCGGCGGAGGGCGGTTCGACCGCCCGCCCCCGCCGGTTGAGGGCGGGCGGGAATCGGCGCAGGGTTCGGTTACCGGGATAGTCTGCGCCCCTTGACAGGGTCGGGGGGGCGGTTTACCATGCAACCGTACGGTCGCAGGTAACGGTCGCCCCGGCGGCCGGGGCGACCGGCGAAATAGTCTGCGCCGTCGCGCAGACTAATCACAAGTTCGGCCACTTCGGAGGTTTGTCATGCTCTCTCCTG
>JBBRME010000296.1:0-4662 GCA_038230995.1 Gemmatales bacterium | reverse complement strand
GATCGGTGAAGGCGAAGCCGCGTTCTATGGCCCGAAGATCGACTTCATCGTCAAGGATTGCATTGGCCGGGAGTGGCAACTGGGCACCGTGCAACTCGACTACAACCTGCCCGCGCGGTTCGAGTTGGAATACACCGGGGCCGATAACGCGATGCACCGACCGGTCATGTTGCACCGGGCACCGTTCGGTTCCATGGAACGGTTCACGGGCATCCTGATCGAGAACTTCGCCGGGCAGTTTCCGCTGTGGCTGGCCCCGGAGCAAGCCCGCGTGCTCACCATCTCCGACAAGTCTCTCGAATACGGCTACACCGTGGTGGAGCAGTTGAAGGCCGCAGGCCTGCGGGTAACCAGCGACTTCCGCAGCGAGAAGGTGGGGGCGAAGGTGGCCGTCGGCAGTCAGGAGAAGATCCCGTATCTGCTGGTGGTGGGCGAGAAAGACGCCGCAGCAGGCACCGTGAGCGTGCGGGACGAAAGCATCCCCGACCTGAAGAAACGCGACCTCGGCCCGAAGCCCCTGGCCGAGGTCATCGCCATGATGCAGGCGGAGATTGCGGAGAAGCGATTGCGGAACGTGGGGTAGGTTTTGTTAGCCGCGAGATGCAATCGAGCGCGCAGGAGAATTGCGCGCTCGATTGCATCTCGCGGCTAACATCGTCTTGCTCTGTACAATTGTCCTTTGAAACCAAACCGGAGCCGAGCGAACGATGCCCCCACAACCTGGCGAGAAGATGCCGTTGCCCGGCGTGAAGCACCTCATTGCCGTGGCCAGCGGCAAGGGCGGGGTGGGTAAGTCCACCGTGGCGGCGAACCTCGCGCTGGCCCTGCATCAGTATGGTCAGCGCGTGGGGTTGATGGATGCCGACATCTACGGCCCCAGCGTTCCACATATGTTCGGCCTCGGCCTGATGGATCAAACCCGCACGCCATTCCCCATCGAGAAGTTCGGCCTGAAGCTCATGAGCATGGGCTTTCTGGTGGATGCCAACACACCTGTGATCTGGCGTGGGCCGAAGGTGGCCCAGGCGGTCAGCTCGCTGTTGTTTCAACCACCATGGGGCGAACTCGACTTCCTGATTGTGGACATGCCACCGGGCACAGGCGATGCCCAACTCACGTTGAGCCAGAGTGCCCCGCTGACGGGAGCCTTGATCGTCACTCAACCGGCTGATGTAAGCTTGATCGATGCCCGCAAAGGCGTCCGCATGTTCCAAGAGGTCAACGTGCCGATCCTCGGCATCGTCGAGAACATGAGCTCACTGACCTTGCCCGACGGCAGCAAGATCTTTCCACTGGGGCAGGGCGGTGGGGCCAAGCTTGCAGCCGAGATCGGCGTGCCGTTCCTCGGTGAGATTCCGATTGATGCGGCCGTGAGCCAGTGTGGTGATGCCGGTGAGCCAATTGTGCGGAAGCAACCCAACCACCCGGTGGCCTTGGCGTACCTCGCCCTCGCCCAAACGGTGGTGAACGAGATGCTGAAGCGGCCCACCACCCAAGCACTACCCGACGTGGAACTCTAACGGATCATCCATGTCGAAACGGTCTCTCGCTGGCAAACGAATCTTGATCACCGGTGCCTCCATGGGCATCGGTTACGCCCTGGCCGTGGCCGCCGCCAAACGCGGGGCCAAGGTCGTGGCGGTGGCCCGCACGATGGGGTTGCTCGATACGTTGGCCCGACAAGTGCAAGCATCGGGTGGACAGATCGACACCATGGCTGCGAATGTCACGAACCCGAAGGATCGCCAGAACCTCGTGGAATATCTGCACACGCAACACGGCGGGTTGGAC
This sequence comes from Gemmatales bacterium, assembly GCA_038230995.1. Lineage (GTDB taxonomy): Bacteria > Planctomycetota > Planctomycetia > Gemmatales > Gemmataceae > JALHQU01. The sequence goes on along the minus strand of JBBRME010000296.1, from coordinate 2,871 downwards.
ATCCTCATCAACAATGCCGGGGTCGGGGCCACCGGTCACTTCGTGGACGTGGATGAGGCGGTTCTGCGCGACATCTTTGAAGTGAATTACTTTGGTGCCCTGGAAATGACGCGGTTGTGCCTGCCGCTGTTGGCCCGTGGTCAGCAGCCGTTGTTGGTGAACATTGCCTCGATTCTGGGTCGGCGGGCGTACCCGGCGAGAAGCTACTACTCCGCCAGCAAGTTCGCCTTGGCTGGATGGAGCGATGCGGTGCGTGCGGAACTCGCGCCGTATGGCGTGGGGGTGCTTGTGGTGAATCCCGGCCTCACCGCCACCAACTTCAGCGCGAATATGAAGGCCCGTAGCGCGAGGATGCCACTGGATCACCTGCGTGGCATGAGTGCCGAAGACGTGGCCGAGGCCACGATGAAGGCGATGGAAACGGACAAGGCCGAGATCAACCTGACGCTACAAGGTAAGCTGATGGTGCTGGTGAACCGGTTCATCCCGTGGTTCTTCGAGTGGCGAGCTAAGAAGACCATTCAGAAGCTGTTTGCCGACGAACTCCCTTTGCAACCGCAATGATTGAATCCCATGGCACGCGAGAAGATCATTGGCAGTGCAGCAACTCAACCGACGGTCGATGACCGCAATCGGGATGCTGCGCTACGGCCTAAGCTGCTCTCGGAAGTGGTCGGACAGGTGAAGGTTCGTGAGCGTTTGCAGATTGCCGTGAACGGTGCCAAACGCATGGGCGAACCGCTCGGGCACATCTTGTTTGATGGGCCACCCGGTTTGGGGAAGACCACGTTTGCTACGGTTCTGCCCAACGAGATGGGCACCACGGTGATGATGACGAGTGGCCCGGCACTGGCCCGCCCAGCCGATTTGCTACCATTTCTCACGAACCTCGATGAAGGCAGCATCCTCTTCATCGATGAGATTCACCGCATGCCCAAAGTCGTTGAAGAGTTCATCTACCCAGCGATGGAAGATTATCGAATCGACATCATCACAGGTGACGGTCTCAATGCCCGCACCATCAGCATGAACCTCAAGCGGTTCACACTCATCGGTGCGACCACCCGCAGCGGGATGTTGTCTGGCCCGATGCGTGACCGCTTCAAGATGCAGGAACATCTGGAGTTCTACACCAAGGAAGAACTCGCCACGATCGTAACGGTGAACGCCAAGAAGCTCGGTCTGCCAATGCTCGATGAGGCCGCCGGGGAGATCGCCCAACGTAGCAGGGGCACTCCACGCATTGCCAACAGTCGGCTGGCTTGGGTCCGGAGTTATCACGCGGGTCATCCAGAAGCAACGGACGATCCGGTGACATTGACGTTGGCCCGTAAGGCGCTCGACATGCAGGAAGTGGATCGCGACGGGTTGGACAAGCAAGACCGCCGGTATCTTGAAATCATCCTCGATACCTTCAGCGGTGGCCCGGTGGGGGTGGAAGCCCTCGCAGCGACGATGAACATTTCCAGCGACACCCTGACCGATGAGATCGAACCGTACTTGTTGCGTGAGCAGTACATCGTGCGGAGCCCACGCGGCCGGGTGCTCACCACCAAGGCGTATCAGCTCTTCGGGAAGTTGCCGATGAAAGCAAAGCCGGAGAGCGACACCACCCTGTTTGATTGATGCAGGATCCACTCGAACCACGCATGCGGAACTGGTAGAATTTCCACTCTCCTTTACTCCGGATCGATCATGGCACGTCTGATTGCACCCGGCTTCGAAACACTCGACATCCCGGTTTGGGTGGTCGACTTCCCGTCGTTCCTCAACTGGATCCATACCGAAGAGCTGCCGAAGCGACCGACCGTCCACTTCATCGATGGCGAACCCTGGGTGGACTACTCCATGGAAGAGACCAATAGCCACAATCAACTCAAGGCGGCAATCCACAGCGTTTTGTTTCAACTTTCCGTGGATGAGGATAACGGTACATACTTCCCGGACGGGATGCGGTTAACCAACGAGGAGATTGAACTGAGTTGCGAGCCGGATGCAATGTTCGCAACCCATGAAACGCTTGATGCCGGTGCCTTGGTTTTTCGTGCTGGTGCCAGCACAGATGGAGTGATGACCGAGGCTGTTGGCACACCCGATCTCGTGATCGAAATCATCAGTCCGAGTTCGGAAGAGAAAGATACCGACCGCCTGTTCAACAACTACTTCCTTGCAGGCATCCGGGAATACTGGCTGATTGATGGTCGTGGTGCTGAACCTGTCTTTAACATCCACAAACGCGGTGCGAAAGGCTTCACGCCGGTGCGGCCTGTCTCCGGTTGGATCAAGTCGAGCGTCTTGGGAAAGTCCTTCAAACTGAGTCGCCTATCGGATCGTGGCAGCATCGCCAGGTTTCGCCTCGAAAAGAAGTAAGCGAATCACGATGAATGAATCGCTGTCCATAACTTCACCGCGTCTACCGTTGCGGCCACATCATGCACGCGCAGGATCTGTGCAGTGCCATGAGCTAACGCGAACGATGCCACCGCAACGGAACTGACCAATCGTTCCTCCCGATTGCGGCCGGTGATTTGTCCGAGGAAGCCCTTGCGGGACACACCAAGACACACGGGCACACCAAGAATCTTCAGTTGATCCAGTTCCCTCATTTGTTGCATCGTGTGCGGAAAGGTCTTGCCGAAGCCGATGCCAGGGTCAACGCACAGAGTGTCGGCGTTCACACCCGCATGGCTCAAGTCCCTCATTCGCTGGGCGAAGAACTCCACGATTTCCTTCGTCACATTGGAGTAGTGCGGATCGAGTTGCATCGTGGTGGGGTCGCCCTGCATATGCATCAGGACCACGCCGGGCTTGTACTTGAGTACCACATCCAGCATGTCCGTATCACCACGCAACGCGCTGACGTCGTTGATG
>JBBRME010000295.1:0-4676 GCA_038230995.1 Gemmatales bacterium | reverse complement strand
TGGCCCCTCGGTCCGACCGCTTCGACCGAGCGCGGGATTGAGCGCGGCCTTCGGCGGCGGACTCGACTGGAGCCCGAGTGCTGGGGAAGATCGGCTTCGCCGAGGCATCTACACCGAATGGCGGCGGACCAGCCCATACCCTTCGATGGTCACCTTTGATGCCCCAAGCCGCGAGGCCTGCACGCTCCGCCGGATTCGCACCAATACGCCATTGCAAGCATTGGTAACATTGAACGACCCGGTGTATGTTGAGGCCGCGCAAGCCATGGGTCGTCTGGCATCGACTTCTGGCAAGACGCTCGACGAACAACTCACGTTTGCCTTCCGCAGTTGTGTGGCCCGGTCACCAACTGGCGCGGAACTGGATCGCCTCAAGAAATTGTGGAACGAAAGCAAAGCGACGTTCGAGAAGGACCCGAAAAAGGCCGAGAGCCTGGCCATCGACCCGATCGGCCCGCTGCCCAAGGACGGCAAAGCCGTGGACCTCGCTGCGTGGACAACCGTGTGCAATGTTTTGTTGAACCTCGACGAAGTGCTGATGAGGCGCTAGAGTTGACAGACACCCCAAGAGTCGAGTCATGTCGTCATTGATCGTCAGCGTGTCTGGTATCCGTGGCATCATCGGGCAAAGTCTGACACCCGATGCGGCCTGTCGCTTCGGAATGGCGCTGGGCACCTACCTGCGTGGCGGTAAAGTGGTGCTCGGCCGAGATGGCCGACCCAGCGGAGTGATGCTCAAGCATGCCGTCATTGCCGGGCTGACGGCTGCCGGATGCACGATTGAAGACATCGGCATTGCACCCACGCCAACCGTCGGCGTGGCCGTTCGCCTGCTGAAAGCTGCCGGTGGAATTCAGATCACGGCGAGCCACAACCCGGCACCATGGAATGGCCTCAAGATGTTCGGCCCGGACGGGGCCGTGCTGCCGGGTATCGATGGATTGCAGGTTCAGCAACTTTTCGAGACCAACGAATTTGACCTGAAGCCGTGGGATCAAATCGGCTTGGTACGAATACCACCGGACGTGAGTGAAGATCACCTTCGCTTGGTGCTCGATCATATCAGTCCGTCGCTTGTCATCAGCCGCGGGCTGAATGTGTTCCTGGATGGCAACGGCGGTGCCGGCGGCCCGATGGGGCGGTCGTTGCTCGAACAACTCGGTTGCAAAGTCACTCCGCTGAACTGTGAAGCCGATGGAATCTTTCACCATGAACCAGAGCCAACACCCGCGCACCTTGCTGATGTGGCCCCATGGGTGAAACAAACCAACTCGGATGTTGGCTTTGTGCTCGATCCCGATTCGGATCGCCTAGCAATAATCGACGAACAAGGAATGTGCGTGAGCGAGGAGATCACACTGGCGCTCGCAATTCAGTACCGCCTGCGGCAGGTGCAAGGCCCGGTTGTGGTGAACATGAGCACTTCACGCGTGAACGAAGACCTCGCTGTGACAGCGGGTTGTCACTTCAATCGTAGTGCCGTGGGCGAAGCGAACGTGGTGGCCATGATGCGTGATACGAACGCCGTGATTGGCGGTGAAGGCAACGGTGGAGTGATTGATCCCCGCATCGGTTGGGTGCGTGATCCGTTCATCGGCATGGCGTTGATCCTCAGCTTGATGGCCGAAGATCGCAAGCCGATCTCGCAACTCGTGGCCGAGTTGCCGACATACGCAATGCTCAAAACAAAGTTCGCGGTGCCCAAGGATCGACTGCAACCACTGCTGGATGCGATGAAGAAAACCTGGCCTGAAGCCAAGGTGAACACGGTGGATGGGCTTCGACTCGATGGAGAGAATTGGTGGCTGCACGCACGGGCCAGCAACACCGAGCCGGTTGTGCGCATTATTGCCGAAGCCCCGACACTGTCTGACGCAACACAATTGTGCCAACAGGCTGAGGCGTTGTTGCACTGAACAAAGTTTCCACTTGACGGGTGTGGGTTCAGATGCGACGAATGATGGATTGCTGTTCACGAGGAAAGGAAGAATCATCATGACAAAGCACTACTGCGATGCCTGTCGTAAGGAACTCGTGACCGGGGAAGACGAACGCTACACGGTACGCATCGAGACCCACCGCAACGGTGATGCTATTGAACTCAACGAAGACGATTTCGACGATCAGGACGACCCGGATCATCTTGATGCGATGGACGATCTGCTCAGCCAACCCCACGACAACGAAGCTGAGAATTACAACAACTCAACACAAGCAATCGCCAGCACACCAGCCGTGGGTACACAGTTGTTCGACCTCTGCGGGCGGTGCTACCAGAAGTACATGGTCAACCCGTTGGGTATGGAACGACCGCAATCCGGGCGATATAGTTCCAACTAAACCCACCAACGAGATCCATCCATGCTCGTTTTATGTAAGAAGGCCGATTTTCTCGGCTATAATTTAAAGTGAGTTCCTTGCTTCAACAGGAGATGATCATGACGTTTCGCAAGTCCGCTCTCGTGGCCATCCTCGCAGTGGCCTGTGTTGTGTTGAGCCAAACAAAGGCAGAAGCACAATTCATCCAGACATCATCGTCTGGCTACAACGGGTACACTGGCCAAACGGCAGTTTACAACAACTCTTACAACCCAGTTTTTGGTAACTACGCAAGCAACGGCAGCTCGTTCAATGCCTACACCGGAGGTAGTAGCAACTACGCTGTTTACAACAACCCGCTGTTCGGCAGCCGCGGTCGTCAGAATTCGTATTACAACCCGTACACGAACGTTACAACGGGTAGTTATTTCCAATTCAATCCGTTCTACGGCTTTCGATCAAATGTCTACCAACGCTATGGTCGCTAGACTTCGGAAGTTATCGTCACAAGGTCGGGGTTTTCCCCGGCCTTGTTTCGTTCGTTAGCTCGCTTTGCTTTGCAGTTCCTGGACTAAGCTGGCGAGTTGTGCCGCATTTTTGGTCTTCAAGATGTTTTCAATGCGTGTTGCGGGTACCTCCAGTTTCTTCATCGCCGCCTCGGCGTTTTTCCACAATCGCTCCAGCTTCTTCCCTTCCGCCAGATAGATTTCCGTTACCGTCTCGCCTAGCTTCTGCAGGGTAATCGAGTCGATGTTTTCATAGTAGCGCTTGATGATCTTCTGCTGGTGGCCGGTGAAGTTGTCCATGCCCATGGCTTCGTCTCTTCTAAGGTGATGCGGTATAGTACACATTAGCTCGAGATCCACGAAGTTGGGGATGGTTGAACAGTGCGAGTGATCCTTCAGCGGGTGTCGGAAGCGCGGGTTCGGGTGGCTGGGCAAACCGTGGGCGAGATTGCCACCGGTTGGCTGGCTCTGGTCGGCATCGCCCCAACCGACACGCCGAAGGACTTGCGTTGGATGGCCGACAAGATCGCCCAACTCCGTTGCTTCCCGGACGACGACGGCAAGATGAATCGCAGTGTGCTGGAGGTCAACGGGGCCGTACTCGCCGTCAGTAACTTCACCCTGTATGCCGATGCCGCAAAGGGCCGCCGGCCCAGTTTCATCGCTGCGGCCCGCCCGGAGGTGGCAGCCCCGTTGTTTGAGCAATTCCTGAATGAACTTCGACTCTTCGGATTGCCAGTGCAGTCGGGTGTCTTCGGGGCGGACATGCAAGTGGAACTGGTGAATGATGGCCCGATCACTATCTCGCTTGAAAGCCCCGCAGTCTGATTCCATAAAGTAGTTCTGATACGATTTCACCCGGAACCGCGACGCATCATGCACATTCGAGACTTACTGGCCCGCGACACCACGACCTTCAGCTTCGAGTTCTTTCCACCGAAGACCGACGCCGCATCGGAAGAACTCTTCGTAACGATGAAGCACCTCGAAGCGCTGAAGCCGTCGTTCGTGTCCGTCACCTACGGGGCCGGTGGCTCCACCCGCTATCGCACACATGACTTGATCGTCCGCATCCAGAAACAAACCGCACTTACGGCGATTTCGCACCTCACCTGTGTGTGCCATAGCCTCACCGAGATGACCGACATTCTGGATCGGTACGCTGCCGCAGGTATCGAAAACATCTTGGCCCTCGGTGGTGATCCACCGCGCAATTTGGCGAACTACGACCGTCAGAAGGATGCCTTCAAGTATGCGAATGAACTCGTAGCCTTCGTGAAAAGCCGAACAAACACTTCGGACAAACGCGGCTTCGGCATTGGCGTGGCTGGCTTCCCCGAGGGGCACCCCGGCACGCCGAACCGCCTGAACGAGATGGATTACCTCAAGCGGAAGGTGGACGCCGGGGCCGATTACATCTGCACGCAGTTGTTCTTCGACAACCGCGATTTCGTGGACTTCCGCGAGCGTTGCGACTTGGCTGGCATCAAGGTGCCGATCATCGCAGGCATCATGCCCGTGGCCTCGAAGGCGGGCCTGACCCGGATGGCGGAGCTTTCCGCCGGTAGCCGCATCCCCGCCGGGCTGCTGCGGGCGGTGAGCCGATGCGCTGATGACGCTGCCGTGGAAAAAGTGGGCATCCACTGGGCCACGGAGCAATGCCGGGGACTGTTGGACGTCGGCGTGAAGGGGATCCACTTCTACACGTTGAATAAGTCCGATGCGACGAAGCAGATTTATCAGAACCTGGGTGTGTCCGACTCCAGCGGTTTGCGTTGAGTGTCCGATTGAGGGATGCTTGCTGTGGACTTGCGATGCTTCTTCTGTTCGTACATGGTCTCGTCGGCGGTA
>JBBRME010000294.1:0-4696 GCA_038230995.1 Gemmatales bacterium | reverse complement strand
TCCCGGCTGGCCGGGCGATCCTTGTTCGACGGACTGACGATTTCGATGGCCGCAACGAGTGTCCGGCCAGAATCGACATCGTACACGCGGACGGAATACTCGTCTTGTTCGGTGAGTTCAGCCTCGACGGTCAGCGTTGGCGAAACATGCAGGAGTATCGCCGTTCCGCCACTAGAACCGTCGTCGATGTCAATACCCGGATCACGCGAGTCCAATTCGTGGGTACTAATGTCAACTTCATAAGGCGATCCAAGATTGGCCTTGGGTCCCGCCTGGAATCCTGGTGGTAACTTTGGCTTTAAGTCCATCACCATCGCAGCAGGCCACATACCATGGATTTCGCTCCAGCTGCGATAACGCCTCATGGACGGGTGAAAGTGATCTCGAAGTGGCATCAGTGAGCCTCCAACAACTCAGGCCCATTCTACGCTTAACTCTCCATCAGCAGGCGCATCGGGTCGCTGAAGAGTTGAGTGAGGCGGGCCGTGAAGCGTGCACCATCGGCACCGTCGATGACGCGGTGATCGTACGTCAGGCTCAGTGGCAACATCAACCGGGGGACGATGGCGTTGTCCTTCACCACCGGTTGAAGGGCACTTCGGCACATGCCGAGGATGGCCACTTCGGGGTAGTTAACGATCGGCGTGAAGCTCGTGCCGCCGATACCACCGAGGTTGGTGATGGTGAACGTGCCGCCACGCATCTCGTCGATGGCCAGCTTGCCGGAACGGGCCTTCTCAGCGAGGACTTGCACTTCGGTGGCGATGTCGCGGATGCTCTTCTTGTCCGCATCCTTGATGACCGGTACCACCAACCCGCGTTCGGTATCTACGGCAATGCCAATGTGGTAATACTTCTTGTAGATCACTTCCCCGGCGTTCATGTCGTAGCTGCTGTTGAAGTTCGGAAACTCCTTGAGTGCCGCAACCACGGCCTTCACGGCCAGCACCGTCCAAGTGATCTTTGGTGCACCTTTAGGCAGGGTCTCGACGATGCGTTTGCGCCCGGCTTCGAGGTCGGTAATGTCGGCTAGGTCGTTCTGCGTCACCATTGGCATGGTGCGCCAGGCAACGGTAAGGTTCTCGGCGATCTTCTTGCGGATGCCGCTGGCGGGCTTCTTTTCGATCTCGCCGAACTTGCTGAAGTCGGGGAGTGCAGGCAGGGTGAAGGCATTCACCACGCTGCCGCTGAACGAACCACCGCCAGATTTCACGGCCACTCGTTCGGTGCGGATGAAACCCTTCACATCGTCCAAGGTCACGCGGCCACCACGGGCGCTGCCCTTCACTTCGAGTAGCGCCACACCGAGTTCGCGGGCCAATCGGCGTGTGGCTGGGCCAGCGGGGGTCAGGTCTTTCTTGCCGTTGGTGGCTGGTGCTGGTGAGCCGGGAGCGTGAGCGACCGGAGCTTTAGATGACGAGCCGGAAGCGTGAGTGACGGATGCTGTGAGTTCAACGGTTGGTGCAGAAACAGCAGGCTGCTGTACGCCGTTCACCGGTGTGCCGCTCATCAACATGGTGAACAAGGAACTACCGACGCCGACTTTGTCGCCTGCCTTCACGAGGATGGCTTCGATCTTCCCGTCTTTTTCAGTCGGGATGCTCATGGCCGCTTTGTCGGTCTCCACGTCCAGCAAGTCTTGCCCGGCTTTGACCGCATCGCCGACCTTCACCTTGATCGCCACCACGGTTGCGGCGTCGATGCCTTCGCCGAGGTTCGGCAGCTTGAAGTCCTGACTGGAACTGGCAGCCACGACGTTGGGAATCACTTCGGATGTCGTGGGTTTGGCGGAGTCGCCGGGGCCAACCAAAGCGGGCTTGGCTGGCTCCGGCACGATGATCGGCTTCGGTCCTTCAACCATCTTGGGGGCTGCACCGTTGCCACTGAAGCTGAACAAAACCGCACCGATATTGACTTTGTCGCCAGGCTTCACGGCCAGTTGACCCACGGTGCCCGCGGCCTCCGCCGAGATGCTCATCGCGGCCTTGTCGGTCTCGATGTCCACCACGTCCTGACCGACCTTCACGACGTCGCCCGGCTTCACCCGGATCGCCACCACGGTGGCCGAGTCAATACCTTCACCAAGATTCGGTAGGACGACGTTCATTATTCACCAATGCAGATTTCGGATTTCGGAATGCGGAAGCCACTTAAGCCATAAATCTCGGTATTCCGCATTCCGAAATTGGCAATCTGCAATCGTTACACCGTCCAGGGGTGTGGGGCGTCGGGGTTCACGCCGAGGTCCTTGATGGCCTGCTTCACCACCAAGCGATCCAGTTCCCCGCGTTCCGCGAGGCTGTACAGGGCGGCGATCACGATGTGCTCGGCGTCCACCTCAAAGAAGCGACGCAGGGCGGCGCGGGTCTCGCTGCGGCCAAAGCCGTCGGTACCCAGGGCCATCATCCGGCCATCAAGCACATTGCCGATGCCTTCGGCCCAGATCCGCATGTAGTCGCTACTGGCGATGATTGGCCCACGAGTGCTGCCAAGCACCTTCTGCACGTACGGTTGCTTCGGTGCTACGTCCGGGTGCAGGCGGTTGTACCGTTCGCATTCCAGCACATCGCGGCGGAGTTGCTGGTAGCTGGTAGCACTGTAGGTGGTGCTGGCGATGTTGTACTTGGTCGCCAGAATGTCCTGTGCCCGCAGCGCCTCTCGCAGGATCACGCCGCTGCCCAGCAGTTGCACTTCGAGCTTGGCCCCGGCTGGCTTGTTCGTCTTGAACGGATACAGGCCACGGATGATGCCTTCTCGCACTTCTTCACCCGGCATGGCGGGCATTTCGTAGGGTTCGTTGTAGATCGTGAGGTAGTAGAACTCCTCGATGTTCTGCACATACATGCTGTTGATGCCGTGCTCGATCACCACGGCCAGTTCGTAGCCCCACGCCGGGTCGTAGTGCCGACAGCTTGGGATGGTGGCGGCCATCAACGGGCTGTGGCCGTCTTCGTGTTGCAGGCCTTCGCCATTGATGGTGGTCCGCCCGGCAGTCGCCCCCATGAGGAACCCACGCACGCGGGCATCTGCCGCGGCCCACACCAAGTCACCGATGCGCTGGAAGCCAAACATCGAGTAGTAGACGTAGAACGGAATCGTGTTCACTTTGTGCGTGCTGTACGCGGTGCCTGCTGCGATCCAACTCGCCATGCTGCCCGCTTCGTTGATCCCTTCCTGCAGGATCTGGCCGTTGAGGCTTTCCTTGTATTCCGTCTGGCTACCAGCATCTACTGGAATGTAAGTCTGCCCAAAGCTGCTGTACATACCGAAGGCTTTGTACATCGGCGGCATGCCGAAGGTCTGGCCTTCATCGGCCACGATGGGCACGAGGTGTTTGCCGATGTTCGGGTCTTTACAGAGGTTCGTCATCAAGCTCACCCAAGCGAGGGTGGTGCTTGCTGTTTTGCCTGAAGTGGAGGCTTGATAACTCCGGGTGAAGCTCTCTCGCAGCGGAGGTTGGCTAGGCGTGAACTCAGTGTTCCTACTTGGGTTGAAACCACCGAGTGCTGCCCGGCGTTCCAGCAGATATTTCATCTCGGGGCTGTCGGCGGCGGGCTTGTAAAACGGGATGTCTTTGAGTTGTTCGTCGGTGAAGGGCAAGCTGAACTTGGTGCAGAATTCTTTCAGTGCGAGAATCTCGTCCTTGGAGTCGATTCTACTCTTCAGCCCCTTCGCTTGGTGGCTGGTGTTGGCTGCTTCCGCACCGGGGATGCCGTAGCCTTTGACTGTCTTCGCCAGAATCACCGTCGGTTGGCCCTTGTGTTCCGTGGCCGCTTTGTAGGCCGCGTAGACTTTAATCGGGTCGTGGCCACCGCGTTTGAGTTGGCTGAGTTGCTCGTCGCTCCACCCGGCAATCATCGCTTGCAGTTCGGGCGTATTGAAGAACTTGGTGCGGAAGAGTGCTGGCCCGTGGTAGGCATATTCCTGATACTCACCGTCCACCACTTCCATCATCCGCTTCTGCAGGGCACCGGTGTAGTCTTGTTTGAGCAGATCGTCCCAGCCACTACTCCAGACGAGCTTGATGACGTTCCACCCTGCCCCGCGGAACAAGCCTTCAAGCTCCTGAATAATCTTGCCGTTGCCTCGAACCGGCCCGTCTAGGCGTTGCAGGTTGCAGTTGATCACCCAGGTGAGGTTGTCGAGTTTCTCTCGAGCCGCGAGGGTAATGCAACCGAGGCTCTCCGGTTCATCGCATTCGCCGTCGCCAAGGTAGGCCCAGACGCGCACGTCACTCGTCTTCGCAAGTTCCCGGCTCTCCAGATACCGGTTGTACCGGGCATGGTAGATCGACATGATCGGCCCGAGACCCATGCTCACCGTTGGGTACTGCCAGAAGTCCGGCATGAGCCAAGGGTGGGGGTAACTGCTGAGGCCTGCGGTCGGTTGCAGCTCACGGCGGAAGTTGGTGAGTTGCTGTTCGGAAATTCGACCTTCAAGAAAGGCACGGGCATACATACCGGGGCTGGCGTGCCCCTGGTAGAACACCACGTCGCCGTTGTGGGTGGCGTTGCGTCCTTTGAAGAAGTGATTCTGTGCAATCTCGTACAGCGTTGCGGCACTGGCGAAGGTGGCAATGTGCCCACCCACGTTGGTGGTCTTGTTCGCCTTCTTCACCATGGCCATGGCGTTCCAGCGGACGGCGCTCTTGATCTTGCGTTCCAGTTCCCGGTTGCCGGGGTAGCTGGCTTGCTTG
>JBBRME010000293.1:0-4716 GCA_038230995.1 Gemmatales bacterium | reverse complement strand
CCGGCGGCACTCGCAAAGCCTCGTACCGCCCTACGAAATCTTCTCGCCGACGACTGTCTTGGCCGCCACAAATTCACCAAGATCTCTTACTTCAATCCACACGATCTACGATAACACCATCAACGATTCGCCGAGTTGAACCGAATGACCTTCCAAGATCGTGTGATTGCGAACTTTCGTGACCTTCACGCGGAGTTGTGCCGTGGGGTTGAAGAACTCGACGGTCAAGCCACGTTTCGCGCCGACACTTGGCAACGGCCCGGCGGTGGCGGGGGGACGTCGTGCGTCATCGAGAATGGTGGAGTGTTCGAGAAAGCCGGGGTGAACTTCAGTGAAGTTCACGGTGAGTTCACAGCGGAGATGGCGAAGTCGATGCCGGGTGATGGGCTAGGGTTTGTGGCCACCGGTGTCAGTTGGGTTCTGCACCCGCGTAATCCGTTTGTGCCTACGGTTCATGGCAACTTCCGCTTTCTGGTGCATGGGCAGAAGAGTTGGTTCGGTGGTGGTTCGGATCTCACGCCGTACTATCCGGTACGCGAGGATGTGATCCACTTCCACCGCACCTGGAAGAACGTATGCGAGCAGCATTCCAGCGTCGTCGATTACAAACAACTCAAGACCCATTGCGATACGTACTTTTACCTGCCGCATCGCGGCGAATGCCGGGGCGTCGGCGGTATTTTCTTCGACAACCTCTACACCGACGCCGACCCCGAAGCGGCCTTCGGTTTTGTGCAAGCAGCATCACGTGAGTTTCTCAAAGCTTATGGGCCGATCGTGCAGCGCTGCAAGAACACACCGTACACCGAGGCTCAACGTGAGTTCCAGGAGTACCGCCGTGGGCGGTACGTGGAGTTCAATTTGATCTTCGACCGTGGCACGCTGTTCGGCCTCAAGACCAACGGCCGGATCGAGAGCATCCTGATGAGCCTGCCACCAGTGGTGCGGTACAAGTACGATTGGCACGCCGAACCTGGCAGCCCCGAAGCGGAATTGACGGAGTATTGGCTCAAGCCCCGCGATTGGGCGGAGGAGGTCGAGTAGTTTCCTCTAGCTTTCCAAACCAACTAGTGGTAAAGTTCGATCAATGAAGTCCGCGTGCTGCGTTTGGATTTTGCTACTCCAGTTTTTGGGGCCGTGGCTGTGTTGCTGCAATGCCCAGCGCATGGGGTTGAAGCTTCGCGTGTTGGAGCAAGCGGATTCACGCCCTGTGCAGAGTTGCCCGCACTGCCCGGATTGTGACGAAGAAGATTCTGTCCCATCGCCATGCAAAGATCACGAACAACCATCACGATGCCCGTGTCAAGGTGTGGTATTGGTTGCAGTGGTGGATGTGGTGAAGCTTTCCGGATTGCAGCTCGACATCGAGTTTGCTGCACTCTCCTACTTGCACTGGTCGTTCCCTTCGCACGAACAGTTGCCTTCTGCAATTCGCTACCCACTCAGAACAGTGCCGTGGATGACTGTCGAGGACAAACTCTTTAGCCATCACAATTTGCGTTGTTAGCAGATCTCCGCTTCCGTGGTTCTGAATCCTTTTTCTCGTTTTTGTTCTGTGTACTTTCACACATTTGGAGATCGACCATGTTGACGAAGATTCTTGCTGGTGCGTTGGTCGCTGTGGCTCTCACCGGCGTGGGCTTGCACTTGGCTTCTGCCAAGTCGGCACCGGACTGCTGCTACCCTGGCTCGCCGTGCTGCGAGAGCGACGCCTGCTGCCTCAAGTTAGCGGCACCTGCTGCTACACCGGACTGCTGCTACCCTGGCTCGCCGTGCTGCGAGAGCGACGCCTGCTGCCTGAAGGTAAAAGCTGCCGCTGCCGCACCGGATTGCTGCTACCCCGGCTCGCCGTGCTGCGAGAGCGACGCTTGCTGCCTCAAGGTAACGGCAGTGAAGAAGAAGGACGATTGTTGCAGCACCGAAACGGATTGCTGTAGCAAGAAGTAAGTGATGATCGCACCCGGCGTCAACAACGTCGGGTGCCCTTAGCCCACCATCACATTGTCGATCAATCGCGTGGTGCCAAGGAACACGGCTACGGCCACCAGCACCGGCCCGCTGACGCGTTGAATCGGTTTGAGGTTTTCTGCATCCAGCACACTGGCATAATCCACCCGTGCACCAGGGATCGCTTCCAGCCCCACCAGCAATGCCGATTCCAATCGACCCACGTCAATTTCCCCGGCCTGAATGTTGGCTTCGATCTTCTTCAACTCCGCGTAAATCCTCGGTGCCTGCTGGCGTTCTTCGGCCGTCAAGTAGCGGTTGCGGGAACTCATGGCCAGACCGTCGGGTTCACGCACCGTCGGGGCGATGACCAGCTTCACCGGCACGTTCAAGTCCTTCACCATCTTCTGCAGGATGATCGCCTGCTGGGCATCCTTCGCCCCGAAGACGGCGACCTCCGGTTGCACCATGTTGAAGAGTTTCAGCACCACGGTACAGACCCCACGGAAGTGGCCGGGGCGACGTGGCCCGCACAGCACTTCATCCAGCTTGGGCACCTCGACGTAGGCCACGCTATCGGCTGGGTACATCTCCTCAGCATTTGGTGCGAAGATCAGATCGGCCCCGGCTTCCTCGCTGATGCGGGTGTCTTCTTCCAAAGTGCGCGGATACTTGCTGAAGTCTTCCTTTGGCCCGAACTGCGTCGGGTTCACGAAGATGGAAACGACCACGAACGTGGTCAAACGATCAGCGGTGCGGATCAACTCGGCGTGGCCCTGATGCAGCGCACCCATGGTTGGCACAAAGCCCACGGTCCGCTCTGCCGACCTCGCCTGGGCAAGCACCACGCGAAGTTCGGCTAGCGTGTGGACAACCGGTATCGACATCTCAGGCCTTCTTCGGTTGCGGGGTATCCAACAGCATCCTCAAGTAGGATCGTCGTTCTTCGGTGGTCAACTCCAACTCCGCTGCGAGAGCTGCAAGCTCTTTTCGCGCTTGATCGGCTTTATCCTGCGTGCTCACGATCTCCACTTCGATGAACTTGCCAAGCGCGCCTAGATCGTCGAAGCAAACGTGGATGTCGAAACCGTTGCGCTGGAAGCTGGCTGTGGTGCGAACCTTGCTGACCACGGCAATCGGGCGGAAGCCCAGGCCGCTGAGAAAGCGTACTGCATCGGTACTCACATCCGGCCCGTCCACCAACGGCAACTCGATCTCGACGCGAGTCTTCACGGCAGCAGCCTGTCTTGGCCCTTTGTAGGTGAGTACATGCTGCGCGCTGGCACGCCGAATTCGCACGACCTCATCTGTTTGTGCAAAGTCACGATCTGGTGCGTTGAAATAATGATCAACGTCGCGGCTGGGTGCCGAATACGTGGGTTGGTAAACAGCCAGCCGTTCCTGCACGGCAGCCCAATCCGCACAGCGAAACTTGAGTTCCATTTCCAACAATAGACGTCTCCGAGCTAGTCGAAAAAGCGGGTGCCGGGCTGGTGCCTATGCTAGGAAGAAAGAGCACATCGACAGTCTCCTTTAACGAGGGTTGGCATGAATCGACTTCAGGTAGCCAGTGTCACCGACTTTCCCGTGGGTCAATCCAAGCTGGTGACGGCGGGGCGGAAGGATATTGCCGTGTTCCGCACCGAAGATGGTTTCTTCGCCATTGACGATTGCTGCCCGCATGCCGGGGCACCGCTGTCCGGCGGGCATGTGGAAAACGGCGTGGTCACATGCCCCTGGCATGCCTGGCGATTCCGCCTCAGCGACGGTGCCTGGGCCGACAACCCGAAGGTCAAAACCGGCTGCTACACCGTGACGGTTGAAGACGATGTGGTGTACGTCGATGTGCCGACAGCATAGAACGATGCCAACTTCCCCTCCACTCAACTCCGTGAACCTATGCCCGATACACCTCCCGTTTCCCCGCAAGGCTGGGCCAGCCTGAAACTGCTGAAGCCGTACCAGTGGTTCGTCTTCGTTGTGTGCTGTCTTGCGTGGGATCTCGATTGCCTCGACCAGCAATTGTTTGTGCTGGCCCGTGTGCCAGCAGTTGCTGCGCTGGTTGGCAAACCGCCGAGTGACAATGACGTCAAATTTTTGGGTGGGTTGGCCACGGCCATCTTCATGGTCGGTTGGGCGGTCGGCGGGCTTGGCTTCGGCATCCTGGGCGACCGGATGGGTCGGGTGAAAACATTGATGGCCACGATTGGTCTCTACGCATTCTTTACGGGTCTGAGTGCGTTGTCGGTCGGGGTGAATGACTTCCTGCTCTATCGCTTCCTGACCGGGCTGGGCGTTGGCGGGGCTTTTGCCGCGGCTGTAGTACTGCTGGCAGAGAGTGTTCCAGATGTGGCCCGACCGTATGTGATTGGGCTATATCAGGCGAGTAGCGTGCTTGGCAACTGTGGGGCCGCACTCATCAGCCTTTATCTGAGTGACCTTCAAGCCCAGGGCCAATTCCCCAAGGATGGCTGGTGGGCACCGTGGCGGGTGATGTTCCTCATTGGCATTTTACCGGGCATCCTTCTGGTCATCGTGCAGTTCACGTTGAAGGAACCTGAGAAGTGGAAGGCGATGCGTGCGGCGGAGTTGGCCGGGGTAAACAAGCCGAGTTTCTTCGGTACGCTAACGGCCATGCTCACCACCAAGCCGTGGGGCCAGCGGGCTCTCTTTGGCCTTCTGCTCACTGGTGCCGGAGTCATCGGCTTGTGGGGCATTGGCTTCTTTGTCGCGGATTTGGTGGGCTTAGTCATCCGCCCAACGTTGATG
>JBBRME010000292.1:0-4805 GCA_038230995.1 Gemmatales bacterium | reverse complement strand
TTTCGGTTTTCCCTCCTTGTTGGACTGCTTATCACCGCACTCCTCGGTGCGGGTGCTTTGGTCGCCCGTGGCGACACCGGCACGAAACTGCTGGCCCGCTGGAAAGGCGATCAACTGCTGTTGCAACCGGCGGTGCTGGATTTCGGCTCTGGCAATGTTGGCGACAAAGTTACGCGGCAGGTGGTCATCACCAACGTTACGGACAAGCCGATCCGCCTGATCGGTGGCACCAGCGGCTGTAGTTGCACAGCCACCGAAGGCTTACCGGTTGATGTACCAGCCAATGGCCAAATCACGCTCGATATTCACCTGACGTTCAAAGGTACGGTAGGCGATTTTACCCACCCTTTCGAGTACCTGACGAATACGAACAGACAACCAAAACTACCGGGGAAGATCGTTGGCCACGTTGTGGCCGAGAACCCCTGACCGACCCACGGGACGCGCTTCGCCCGTGGTGGGTGGAGATTCGTCCCGCGACACCGAGGAGCCGACAGATGACAAAGATTCTGGAACACGCCAGCCGAGTGCTGGCAATCATGGGTGTGGCCCTTCTCCTTTGGGCAGGCATGGATGCGCAGACGGCGAAGGCACAAGGTAACCCTTTGCAGACCTGCCAGCTTATTCCAACAACGGTCAATGGTCAGACTGGTTGGTACACATGCCAGTTCGGAACTGGATGTCCTCCAGGCCTCTCATGTGTGACCAATAACACACCGCGTTACAGTCCAACGATTGACTGGTTCGTTTGCTGCACTCTAGGTGGCAACTAGCCCTTAGAATTCGGCGAATTTGAGATCAGCTATCGTGCGAATGGTAGCAGATCTCAATATAAGTCACAGTTTTTTGTATTCAGTTTACCTATCTGGAACCACGTGTGACACATGGCGAAGCTTTTTTCTTCATACATTCTATCAACGTTGCTTTTCAATTTTACTCTTATGGCGGAGGATTTGGATGCCGGGTCAACTATTCAAGAAATCCAGAACGCACAAGTTAAAATTCAACTTGAAGAAGAGCAGCTTCGTGCGTGGGAGTGCAATATATCTTCAGGTAGCGGTAAGCCGACGAACATTTTGATGAAACAGCTTGATGGATCGACTCTTTGCAAAATCGTAGACGATATTTCAGTATTTACCTCTTCTGGAATATTTACAGTTAGGCAGAATCCATTCGCGAAATCCTGGGCCCTATCCAACTATACGTCGCAGAAAAACAAGGATCTTTTTCGAGAATACACTCTACTAGAATACAGCAATCATCCCTTATGTGCTATGGCTAGCAAACGACTTGCTACTAGCTACTTAAATGAGCATTCAAAGGATATTGTCACCGCTCGTCGCTTAGCGAATGGCAAGGTTGAATTGATATTCAAATACGAGCTTAAACGCGCAGTGGGTGGTAGGCCTACTGGCACATCGGCGATTGAAGATGTTCTTGTTTTTGATCCTGCAGTAAGAATGCTACTTGTAGCACACAATTCAAAATCTACAGGCGGCCCTGCTGGAACGGTCACGTATAGAATGAGCAGAAAAGCAGCCATCATCCAAGGAAAACTTGAAGTCCAATCTATAACTTATGGAAGTACTAGCGAACGGGTAAAAAATGAGCAATCGTCAATATGCAAGTTTCAATATTACCATGATCAAGCTCCCAGCCCAGAAGAGTTTAATCTGGAATATTACGGTTTGACAGCTCCGCCAGAACCAGATGACGTTTATGAAGATCGTGGTACGAACTGGCCTCTCTGGGGAGGCCTCGGCGTTGTCTGTGTTATTTTGTCACTTTTTTTCACTTGGTTCCTTCGCCGTCGTAATCGCCTTAAGGCCGAGGGTTGAATCATGCGCCGCACTGCGTTCTCACTTGTTGAACTCCTGGTAGTCATCGGCATCCTGGCGATCCTGATGGGGTTGCTTTTGCCTGCCACGCAGAAGGTCCGCGCTGCAGCAACAGCAGTGCTGTGCAAAAACAACCTCAAGCAGATTAACCTGGCCTGCCTGAACTATGAAAGCACTCACGGTCATCTGCCTCCGGCCATTATTGGACCGCCGAATACTTTGAATGGACTCAACTTACATGTTGCGATTCTACCGTATTTGGAGCAACAGTCGGTGTATGACCGTGCGTTACAAGACTGTAAGATATATCCAATCTCGTCGCTGGCTCCACCCCATCAGGGTTTGAAAACCCTCGTCAAGCTTTATCAGTGCCCTGCTGACAACCGCCAGAGTTGGCTGCACCGAACGGACTACGGGATTGTCGTGGGTTTAACTGGCTATCTTGGTGTCAGCGGTGTGGGGCAGTATCCACAATCGAACGGCGTCTATTCCATCGGTCGAACGGTTCGCATCACCGACATCACCGATGGCACCAGCAATACCATCGCTTGGGGCGAGCGCCCCCCTACGCCTGACTATCTTGGGGGCTGGTGGTACTCTCTGTGGGCGGCTGTTGTTGCTGAACCGGTGCTGCCGGTCCGTGCTGAACGTGGACTTCCTGAAGGTAGTACGATTGGTGCCTATGTTAGTTGCCCGCCTGGACCGTATGACTTCGTGCAGGGTGACCTCAACAACCGCTGCGATGGCTACCACTTCTGGAGTACGCATAGTGGTGGTGCCCACTTTGGCATCGCCGACGGCAGCGTGCGGTTCGTGAACTATTCCGCCAACTCGATCCTCGCCGCCTTGGCTACCCGCAACGGAGGTGAAGCCGTGGGCCTACCGGAGTAGCAGTTCAACAGAAATGATACGGTCAGAGACTCATCTTCTGAGGCATGGGCGTAAGTTTCGTATCTCGGCCTGAAAATCTTGTCGAAAGTTTACAACGTGTATCGATTCTTCGCGCCGAGTGACCATGCGATTTTGCTTACCCGAAGGAGTGAGCTAAGAGTACATGTTGCGATTTTGAACCGAAGTGTACACAACGCTTTGGGAACGACGGATTCGCCATGGCGTTTCATCCTAGTCCAAACTTGAAGCTACCTCACCCGCTGGACGGCTACACGCTGATCGAGCGTCTAGGTCGGGGTGGCTTTGGGTAATGAAAAGGGGACGGTCACCTTTCCCATTGACATCTTTTTCGTTCCGCGCTATCATTGCTTCATGCCAAGACTAGCACGAGCCTCGTTGGGTGGCGTCTGCTACCACATCATCAACCGTGGCAACGCCAAGAACCAAGTCTTCTATAAAGACGAAGACTACGAGGCTTTCGTCAAGTCCATCAGCCACGCCTGCATTGAACTGCCGATGCCGGTTCTCGGCTACTGCCTCATGCCCAATCACTTCCATCTGGTCGTGCAACCGCTGGCCGATGGCGACCTCAGCAAGTGGATGCACTGGCTACTCAACACCCATGTTCGACGGTATCACCAGCACCACAAAACCAGTGGACACCTCTGGCAGGGGCGGTTCAAGTCGTTTCCTATCGAAGAGGATGAGCACCTGCTGACCGTGTTGCGGTATGTCGAACGCAATCCGGTACGGGCCAAACTGGTTCGCTCGGCGGATCGTTGGTTGTGGTCGAGTGCTCGGATGTGGTCAAACCCCGCCGATCGTTCACCCTGGTTTACCGAGGGGCCGGTGCCACGACCCAGCGGCTGGTTGGAGTACGTGAACGCGGCACTCTCGCCTGTGGAACTCGAAGCACTCCGCCGCTGCACCAATCGCGGCACGCCATATGGCAGCAAATCCTGGGTGCAAGTGACGGCGAAACAGCACGGTTTGGAATCGACCCTCCGCCCCCGTGGCCGACCACGGAAGGTGGAGGAAGAGGCGACAGAATAAATAAGTCGATCTAAAAGGTGACTGTCCCCTTTACGGTCAGATGCTCAACTTTTGAGGCATGGGAACAAGTTTCGTTGCTCGGCCTGAAAACCCTGTCGAAAGTTTACAACGTGTATCGATTCTTCGCGCTGAGTGACCATGCGATTTTGCTAACTCGAAGGAGTGAGCTAAGAGAATCTGTTGCGATTTTGAACCGAAGTGTACACAGCGCTTTGGTACCGACGGATTCGTCATGCCGTTTCACCCCAGCCCGAACTTGAAGCTGCCTCATCCGCTGGATGGCTACACGCTGATCGAGCGTCTAGGTCGGGGTGGCTTTGGCGAAGTTTGGAAATGCGAAGCACCCGGGGGGTTTCTCAAGGCCGTCAAGTTTGTGTACGGAGACCTCGAATCCACCGAAGATGGCAGACCTGCTGAGCAAGAATTGAAGTCGCTGGGGCGGGTCAAGGACATTCGCCACCCATACATCCTCACGTTGGAACGCTACGACATCATCGAAGGCCAGTTAATGGTGATGATGGAGTTGGCCGAGTGCAATTTGTGGGATCGCTTCCGTGAGTGTCGGGTCAGCGGAAAAATCGGCATCCCACGACCAACGTTGCTTCGCTACATGACGGAAGCCGCTGAAGCTCTTGACCTGATGAACTCGAAGTATCGGCTTCAGCACCTCGACATTAAACCGCAGAACCTCTTCGTGGTCTTCGACCACATCAAAGTCGCAGACTTTGGATTAGCAAAGGTTTTTGAAGGGGCAAACACTGCTGTTACCGGCGGCGTGACTCCGGTGTATGCCGCCCCGGAGACGTTTGAAGGACAGGTCACCCGATTTAGCGATCAGTACAGCTTGGCCATCGTGTTTATGGAACTCCTTACGGGGTGCCGACCGTTTAACGGGCAAAGCACAAAGCAATTACTCTTGCAGCATTTGCGTGAGCAACCGGATCTCTCTCCGCTGGAAGAATACGACAGATCGATCATCGGCCGAGCCATGAGCAAAGACCCGGACTCGCGCTGGCCATCGTG
>JBBRME010000291.1:0-4815 GCA_038230995.1 Gemmatales bacterium | reverse complement strand
GGAATTGATGTCGAGCATTATGGCTTGGGTACACCTGCCGAGGCCCGCACTGCCGTGGGCCTGCAGCAGAACCGTAGGCACATTGTCCACGTGGCCCGCCATCACCCGGTGAAGGATCAAGCTACGCTGATTCGTGGCTTCGCTACCGTTGCGGCACAGTTGTCGGATGTCGATCTTGTGATGGTTGGCGATGGCCCGTTACGGGGGGAGCTGGAAACACTTACTCAGTCGATGGGCATCGCCAGTCGAGTGAAGTTCCTCGGCATTCGCAAGGATGTGGCCACGGTATTGCGTGCGGCAGACGTGTTCGCACTCACCAGTGTGAGTGAAGCCGCATCGTTGACGTTATTGGAAGCCATGGCCAGCGGCTTACCGGTGGTGGTGTCCGACGTGGGTGGCAACCCGGACATTGTTCGCCGAGGTGTGGATGGTCTGCTCTTCCCCCGTGGCGATGCCGGTGCGTGCGGGCAGTGCTTCGTGCAATTGTTGAATGATCCGGTGAAGTTAAAAGAGATGGGTACTAACGCCCGGCAACGCACCGTTGAACGCTACCAGTTGAAGAACACGATTGAGGCCTATGCCCGACTGTATGGTGCGTGAGCCCTACCTCGCAAACTGATCGCGCAGGAAGTGTTGGAGCGTCTCCCAACCATCCACAGCCTTCTCAAAGTTGGGCTTCATCCGTCGGGTGGTCTTGTAAGGTTGCAGGCATGGTAATGTCGGCCCGGGTACGTCCGGTTGCGTGGGGAACTGGTAACCGCCGCCGCTGGCTAGGATGGATTCACTGTCTAGGATCGCGGCTTTGAGTGTTCGCGCACCACCGGGGTTGGGGCAGTTCTTGATAACCGCCAACGTGTTCGGCAGGAACAAGCAACCCAGGCGTGGGTACTTGGGATTCTCCACCGCATCCGGGAAGATCACAGCCACCGGTTTGCCGTCGAGTACTTCCAAGGCGGCATCGTCCGAGTCCGTGAGGCCAAAAGCATATTTGCCTGATGCAACATTCCGCGCCACTTGCTTATTCCCTGCTTCGAAACTCACCTCGTTGGACTTCAACGAACGAATGAACTCCGTGGCATCAGCTTGCCCCATCATTTCCCATAAGCAGGCCATGTGGCTGGCGGTGGTGCCGAAGTACGGCTTGGCCATGGCGGTCTGGCCCTTCCACTTGGGTGCGGCTAAGTCGAAGATCGAGGCTGGTCGATCAGCGTCTTTGACCAAGTTCGTGTTCACAATGAGTACCCGGGCACGCTCGGCAAAGGGCTTCCAGGCGTTGTCCTCGTAGAGTCCGCCGCGGGCCAAGCGAATGGTGCCGAGTGGCTCGTTGTTCCAGTGCACATCGGTTCTCGGCTTTTGAGCTTCTTCCATCAACTCTGCGACAAGGCTCACGCTCTTGTTGGCTTCGGTGTCGTACTTGGGCACGATGACGAGCTTGGCTTTCTCGCTAATGGATTTGAAAAGTGCCTCAGCGTACTCTTCATCCTGCGCGCAAGCCACCACAACGCGATCCGAAAGCTGGCGATAGCGAACGAAGTTCCAGATCAGCAGAATCGCAACAACCACACCGATGAAGATGACAAGCCAGCCACGCTGCAGGCGTCGTTTCATCAGGTTCAAACCTCTCGGTTGTGCGAATTAGATTCAGGCTGATGGATCGTGCTTGGTTCAGCGAGCACCCGATGCATCGTCCGCAACAGTTGCTGATACTTCCAAGTAGCCCACATCACGCAGCACAACGCCGCCGTGATGGTGCCGAGTCCCGCCAGCCGAAGGTTCAAACTTAAATCGACCTGCTTCGGCATCCCTTCAGCAACGGCTGCTTGCCCACCAGCAAACAGCACGATCATCAACCCGCCAACGCACAAGCATCCCAAGCCCGCCACGATACTGAAGACAAACGAAACGACGTACTGCCCGGTTCGCGAGGCCGCTTGCCAACCGGATACTTCCCAAAACAGGCGATGCAACACGGTCAGGAACGAAAACTCAAGCAGTAACCCAAACACACCGAAGACTAAGCCGATGAGCACCACAGCCAACCACATGACCGGCAACGGCAGAAAGGCCCGACCCAGTAAACACGGCCCAAGCGACACCACACCAAGCATGCTGAACAGCGTGCCCCACATGGCCGTGGTACCCCACCCCTCGACTCCAACGATGGCCGCCGCTGAGTTGCAGAGTCGGTAGCCACGATAGCGAAGCCAGCACCCCGAGATCGCAAAGGCAATCCAACCCATCGTGCAGGCAAACACTTGATACGTCAGCCAAGCCGGTGGGTCTTCGTTGATTTGCAATGCTATGATTTTGGCCGCTACGGCACTCACAGCGAGGCCACCCGCCACGAAAAAACACCAAACACTTCTGCGTAGCCACATTAATCCCTGCCGCACGAGCAAGAGTCGTGCAGCGGGGAACGTTTCTTCGGATTGGCCTGATTCAACAGGATGTGGTGCGCGAGGGACACGAATTGCCTCACCGCAGTTCGGGCACGACACCAAGAGGGCCGTGGCCGGATTCACGCGGAGATTCGTGCCACAACTCGGGCAACAAAAAACGGTGGCCATCAGCACCCCCGAAGATCAGTTTCTTCAACCGGTCTTCCGGATCATTTCACCAATTGCCGCACGCGGGGCACCTGCCAAGCGGACGTACAACAGGAACATCAACAACGAACCCAGCACTAACAAGCCCGGCACAATCAAGGCCCGGTACTCCCCAGCCTGAGCGAACAATGGTTGAACCGTACTCGACCAGAACGGCACAACAATCTCCTTGTTTGTATCGACACTTGCTTCGGCCATCGTCTCACCAACCATAAAGCTCGTAGGAATCAATGATGCTGAAAAGAACAGCCCGAACACGATTACCGTGAGTAGAAGAAGGTACTTGCTACTCCGGGCTGCCGATTTGCCATCATCCAGGCTCGCACCGACTCGACCAATCAACGACGCAAACAAGAACTCGCCAGCAATCACCAAAGCAATGAACGACTGGAAGCTGAGGCGTTGCAATTTGCCTTGAACTTCATCTTTCGGGAACAGCAGGAAGTCTGGCTTGCCACCACCGATCATGTAGGCCACGTGCGAGAACACGAACGCCAGCACCGCCGCGAACGCAGCAAACGTGATAAAGGTCGAAAGCAACGCCAAACCACGCCCCTGCCCACGTCGCGGCATGTTCGAGGTACCCAAGCGGCCTAATGTCATCACCAACAACCCAAGTAACAGCGCACCACCAACGACCATCAACGGCAGTCCTTGACGCAGTCCCACGTTCATGATCGGGAGTTCACTGTTCGGTACCAATTCCTTCTTGGCGAAGTACTCGGCAATGGCCAAACCACCAAGGAGCAATCCCGGCAAGGCGAGCAGGAAAGCCGCAAATTGAACCCAGAACAACCCGCTGCGAACACGCGCCCATCCAATCAACGACTGCGAGCCAGGCGCCGGCTTTTCCTTGCGGGCGAACGGGTCGCTCGGTCGTGCCGCTTCCGGCGACGTGGTCGATTTGCGCACCTCAGCACTACCCAGTGGTGCTTCCTGTGTCGTTGGGGTGTAGCCTGGTGGTGGGCCAACTTGGCTGCCGAGTGCAAACTCACCAAACGATTGCTGCCGACCTGCGGGCTTCGCTGCTGGATCGGGCAGGTTCCCCATCGATTGTTTTGGAACGTCCGCTGCTGCCGGGATCGGCAAGATGTTGCCACAAGTGGGGCAACGGCCGCGTTTGCCGCCGGAGTCGTCCGGTGCATGAAGCACGCCACCACAATTGGAACACGTGACTTTAATCGGCATGGAGTCGCTCGCCAGCGGGAGGATGTCAATCAGTTTTTGACAGTGTACCGGTTGCTGTGCCGATGTTCCATTGAATCAGCGAGATGGTGTTGAGTTGCTTACCGTGGGGTGAGTTTCCGTTTTGCCTTCTTCCTTGGCAAGTGAAAACTGACCCCACTCTGGCGAACGGGCAGCGCGAACTGCCAGGTTTTTGCTTTCATGACCAAGCGCACGGTATGTACCGTCCGAGGTTCAGCTCATCACCTACGTCAAGTTACTCCCGGCGTTCGTGAAGAATTCGGGACTTCCGAGGATCAGCGTGGCGGCCTGACCGAAGGTGTTCGTGCTCAGGTAGGTGCGGAACGCGCCCAGGTCGCCCGCCGAACCGTACCGTTTCAGGTACGACTGGAACAGGCTATCCACCACGCGGTTCAACCCCTCTTCCGACCGCAGGAAGGCATTGACTACGGTACCCCGAGACGTGCCGGCGTTGAGGGTGTTCACCCAGCCGTTGAACCCTGCCGTGTCAGCCTGTCGGCTGAGAAGGGCATAGTACATCAGGTTCACGAACTGGCTGTTGTTGTTGAGGCCGGAGAACTCGTTGGACAAGATGAACCCGGTCATCACCTGGCCTTCATCGGTGCCGCCGCGCAGGATATCGACCCAGCCATTCAGGCCTGCTGTGTCCGGCTCACGGCTCAGGAAGTACCGGTAGAAGAAGGTCACTTGGTTGTTCCGGTTCTCGGTTGAATTGACGAAGCCGTTGGCCACGGTGCTGCGCGACGTGCCACCGGCGAGTTGGGCCAACCACCCCGCTTGCCCCGCGGCATCCGGTGCCCGTAGCAGTGTCGATTGGTACAGCCCCTTCACGAAGGCTTCGTTGGCCGAGGCACTTGGCTTGGGTTGGAACAGCCTCGCCAGTGTCGTTGGCACACCAACTGGTGCCAGCGGATGATTGACTTCATAGGCCCCGATGTCCGGTAAAGCACCGCCGGCTGTATCCCGCGACGCCCCGCGTTGGTCGAACACCGAGTAGTTGGCG
>JBBRME010000290.1:0-4829 GCA_038230995.1 Gemmatales bacterium | reverse complement strand
ATTGAACTAAGCCGAATTCTTCAATGGAGTAGCGGGCTGATTGCCGGGGCAGATAGCCGCGCGGGTCGGTCGGGCGTGCACCCAACAACGGCACTTGCACCAGCATCTTGCCATCGTTCTCACCACGGGCATACACCGTGGCACTGGCCGTGCCAGCACCGGTGACCCACATCATCCACACGGCATACGGCTCATCGCGAAACGCAACACGTATGGTTTCTTCAGGCCTGAGTTTGCCGCCAATGCGTTCTTGCTTGCAGAACAGCGCGGTGAAGCACTCCACATCATGCCGGTAGCGTTGGATGGAGGATTCAAGGGCAGCCAGTGGATCAGTCTCAGCGAGATTCTGCCACTGGGCATCACTCGGGAGTTGCTTGTTGGACAGGTTTGATGCGGAAGTGCTGTTGAAGTCGACCAAAAAGGGAACCAGCGGTGTAGCCAAGGCACACACCGCCAGAAGGGCAAAGAGTTGAAATCCACGACTGAGCATCCGTTCTCTGGCTCCGGCTTACTTCTTCTTCATCTCGGCGTTGGTCGCGTCTTCGATCTTCTTGATCGCATCAGCGTTCAGCGCTTCATCGTTGGCAAAGTCCCAACGCTGGACAACTTTGTGCCGATGGTACAGGATCACCGTCACTCCGTCACCGGCGAGCTTCCAAGCCTTCATTGGCTCGGTGGGTTTGTCGTCCGGCCCCTTACTGCCCAAGCCCAGCACTACACCAGCAGGCTTGATGCCATCGCCCCAGGCTTGAATGGTCTGCGCGGCTTTGTCAGCGTTCACATCCGTAGCGAACTCGTCTTTCAGCACGTGGAACAGGACAAAGGCATTGAAGTCATCAGCCTTGTACGTCTCGTGCAGCACCTTGACGGACTTCACGAGGTTCGTGATGCTCGCCTCAGCCTTCGGTAGCGATCCACTGAAGATCGCAATCGTCGGGTTCAGTTCGCTCTCGGTAATCAGGCAGTGTTCTTTGCCCGTCACGTTGCGCTTGCCCGGCGTTGGCTTGGCGGGATCCGTCCGTCGATCCATGACAATGTGGCTCACGAAGGTGCTTGGCAGCAAGCCTTCTTTCTTGGTGCTTTCGAGTTTGCCAGCTTCAACCGGCTTGGTCTCAGGTGGCTGGGCCGAAACCGGTGCGAAGCCGAGCAAGCCAGCCAAGCTGCAAAATCCGAACAGTCGACCGTATCGCATGACCCCACCCCGTTGCTGGTGTTAGCTACTAGCTTTTCGTGTGGCGGGGCATTCGTCAAGCGAATTGACCCCGGCGCGATGGTACAAGCCACTCTGCGCGCCGGAAGAATGCGGGCAGTCGCGCCTCACGACCGATCCTGCCGCGCGGCCCACAGCACCACACCCATGTTCACCATCAGCAGAATGAAGCCCACCGTGTGCGAGCCGTACACCATGAAAAAGTCCTGTGACTTGCGGGCAAGAAAGCTCGGCACGGTCATCAGTAGCATTCCCACGATGAGTGAAGCCGCCACGAAGAACCGTCGCTTGCCACTCAACGTACCAAAGGCCCAACTCCCTACGATCACCGCCATGGGCAGGATCATCGTGGTGGCGTGGTGCTTCCACGTGCGCTCGCTGAAGAGCAACATGCCGAGTGTGATGGCTGCACACTCCGCTGCCACACGCAAACCTTGGCGTTCCTTCACCAGGTTGGCACGAAACAGATAGGCCACAAACAATACGAACAGTGCCTGAGTGCCACGGATGATCCATTTGGCGTTCACTGGCCCGATGTCGGTGAGGTTGGCATATTCGTTCGGCGCGGGCTTGCCGTCTTCGTCGTAGATCATGTCCGACGGTTCATGGGTCAGCAGTCGGAACACAACTCCGGGGATCGACTGATTCGGATGCTCGCTGGTCACTTTGCCTTCCACCACAAATGGCTTCACCATCTGTGTGTACCAACTGCCTAGCAACTGCTGGTTGTACTCCTTGCCAAGGATGATGTCGGGCACGGTGCTCAAAAACAGCGTCAAGCCAAACGAGATTCCTAAAAGCACCGCTCCGCCACCGGGCCAGATGGCTTTTATCCACGATTGCTTGTTGCGGATGGCCTGCCACACTGCCACCACAATCTTCCAACCGAAGTACGGCACAAACAGCAGCGGTGTCACCTTGCAGGCAATTGCCAGCCCTAGCGTAACACCACACAACAGGTCTCGCCGCTGACGCAGGAACTCCAAGCTGACGAACACTAGAAACGCAATGAAGATGTTGACGTTGCCATGCGAGAGGTCGCCAAAGATCGGATGCAAACTGAGCAGCACCACCAGTAACAGCGGCCCCAACTTGAACGCCTGCCCCACGGGTGCCGCGAAGCGGAACACCAGCCAGTAGCAGAGGATGGCCAGCAGCACTTTGAACAGGAACCAGACTGCCGCTTGAGTAAAGATGGGAAGTGCCGTGAACGGCTTGAGGATCAACGCCATGATTGGCGGGTTGGGGTACTGGTATTTGTCGTAGATGTCTTCGCCGCGATCCAAAGCTTCGAGTTGTGGTCGCCAGCGGAGGATGGCTGATTTGGTGTAGGTTTCGTCGCTGCTGAGTTCGCGGATTTTGGAATCGTAGCGATAGTACGTAGCTGCAGTGAAGCCGATCAGCACCAAGCCTGCGAAGAGGATGCAGAGCTGCCGATGGCGATTTACAAACCCGGCCAGCATGTCAGGCCAGGCACTGAGCCATTGCAGCATGGAATCTGATCGCTCCGTTTTCAAGTCGAGCAAAAGTGTAGCGTGGATTGAGATAAGAACTCAAGGGCAAGAGACAACACTCTGAGCAATCCAAGTGTGTCTTGCGTCTCGCCAGTTTCCACCCCCCCCTCAGCGAGACACAGCGAGACACACGAGACACAAGGCCGTATTGACGACTCAACAAGTGTCGCGGTTCTTAGGGTCATGGCAGGCTTGATGTTGCGCTGATCGACACTTCCGCAATGTCGGTGTGCACTCATTCCGCGCCGCGAGTCACAACGATGTTCTGCAGGTCGAATGGTGGTTGATGTAGGTGCAACTGTACGATGGGATGACCGAGGAGAAACGATCACTGCCGACATGGGATCCGGCAGTGTAGCCTCGGGAAGACGGGCTGAACCTCTCACATGGCGAACCGGCTTGCAGACAGTTCGTTGCGTTGTCGATGCAACGAACTCTCTGGCCTTCTCTGCGGCGTCGTCTCGTAACGATCCCCGCTCACTTGGTCAGGCTAAAGTCTTTCTTGTTTGTGCCGGGCTTCACATCAAAAGTCAGTTCGGTCGCTTTTTCGCTGCTGTACTTTGGTGGGAGCATCTCCTCGCCAGCTTTCTGCACCCACTCCGCTTTCGGGTCGTCGTACATTTTCATCTTGGTCGTTTCTTTGGTGGCATTGATCTGAATCTTGTAAGAGCCCACTGCCACATTTTGCACCGAGTATTTCCCATTCTCGATCGATCCACCGCCGGTTGGCCCTTTTCCGTCCGCCGAGAGGAACACGATGGATCCGTTCTCAATCGGTTTATTCTCGTAGGTCACAGTACCGTAAACTTCGGCGTTCTGCGACCCGCCACATCCCACGAGAAGGCAAGCGGACAATAGGGCGAAGATCGCCCCTTTCACATGTCGCATAATCATCTCCGGTTATTGGTTTTCGAGAACTTCGCCGCCGTCCATCGTCCCCATCGCCCGCCAGAGGGTCTGGGAAGTGCTTTTGGCGAAGAAGCGGACGCTGCCGTCGCCGAGTGCGGAGTTCACCCCTCCGGTATGCCTGCTGCGGGCCGCATTCTGAGCACGGCTACCAGCCACCGACGGCATGTTCACCGGATCGGCGGTGGTGGACCAGAACACGAGGGTGTCCGGAACGGAAGAGTTCGGAGTGTTGATGGTCATGAAATTGAAGCAGCCGCGGTCGTTGTTGATGATGTCGCCCCGGATATCGAATTTAGCATCCGGAGCCATCAGCCTCTCGGAGAGGAGCAGAGTGTTCGACGTGCCATCAGTGATGCCGACGATGGTGACGGTCCTCGGAGTATTCGACCCGTTCGAGTACGAGAAAGGGGCGTTACCGGGAGTGATGGACGGTCCTGGATCGGTGGCGTTGCCCCAGTTGACGGCGTAGTTCCCCCGCGCTCTGTAGTAAGGGTCGCCTTGCCAGTAGGCCGGCCCACCTCGATCGGAGGGACAGAAGTAAGAAGGGACCTGACTGGCCACGAGGTTGTTGTTGGAGAAGGTCGGCCCACCATTCGGGGCTTGGAAGAACCCGACGTTGGGATCGTATTTATTGGCCAGCGCCGTCTGCTCCATGTACGGCCAGAGCGGCGGAACCCAAGAAGTGCGGGGAGCCCACGTGCTGCCCCACGGGAGCCGGTTGCTAACATCGTGGTAGCCGTGCATCGCCAGCGCCCACTGTTTGAGATTGTTGCTGCACTTCATTCGCGCGGCGGCCTCGCGCACTTTTTGGACGGCTGGCAACAGCAGTCCGATGAGGATCGCAATGATTGCGATCACAACGAGTAGCTCGATGAGAGTGAAGCCTTGGCGACTTCGCGAGCCGAGGAGAGTCATGAGAACACCTCGAAAAAATAGATGGGGAGAGGAGGAAAGAGACTCCTCAAATTCTGAATGAATTCTCATAAACCGTACCCCAGATTTCGCGGATAAACAACAGCTAAAAGGAACGGGGGAGAGAAATGTCTCACGTTCTCGTTTGTCGAGGCCAAGTCGTAAGAGCGAAAACTCGCGGGCCGGTCGAGGCGCATTGGTTGCAGTCGTGGCTCCTATGGCATCGAAGAACTCGTCGGGTTCCTCCATCTTCTCTGAGCTCAGTGTCTGAACGCCGAAGGCGT
>JBBRME010000289.1:0-4854 GCA_038230995.1 Gemmatales bacterium | reverse complement strand
GTACAAACAGAACCTCGCCATCATCGAGACAGTTCAGACCGTGCTCAAGGATCCCATCAAAGCTCTGAAAGCGGAGAAGCCTGAGGATCGCTTCACTGCCGCGCAAACGCTGGTGTCGAAGTATCGTGCTTATCCTCCTTTGGCAGTGAACGGCGTTGAAGAAGTGGCGATTGACGCTGAGCAAAGCAAGCTGATTCTTGCGGCCATCCTCGAAGGCGACTTCGCAAAATACGACAAGCCCTTGGTGGGCAACGTCGGGCAAGAGTACTGGGAGAACAACCCGGCCAACCTTACCAGTCAAATTGGGCTCTACGCTGGCGCTCAGGGTTTCCCTCAGTTCCAAGCGCAGCCAGGTGCGCAAAACTCGACATTCAAAGAGAAGCTCAAGGAGTTCTTGGCGACCGACATCGGGAAGAAGTTCGTGATCAAAACCTTCAAGGCTCGAACCGGCCCCGCTGCCCCAGCAGCCGGCCCGATCGAGATTAAAGGGCCGATCATTAAGTAAACTACACCAGTTTCAGCGAACAGCAGGTGTCAAACCACTTCTCGCTTACGCAAAGTTCACGGCTTCGACTTCCACGAGGTTGTCGAAGAACGTGCCGCCGCCGCCTTGATCGGTGAGTGCTGTGCTGGTGATGGTGTTCACGTTTTTGCCGTCCGGCGTGTATTTGTTCCACCAGATGCCATAGCTGACCACCACACCAGGGCGTACTGTCTCGCCCACTTTGGCCTTCGCAAGGAAGCTACCCCGGTTATTACGCACCTGTACCTGTTGACCGTCAATGATCGCTCGGCTTCGGGCATCCTCCCGGCTCATCTCGACGTACACATCACGGGCGCGTTCACGCAGGGTATCCACGTTGGCAAAGGTGCTGTTGAGGAACGACGGCGTGGGCGGGGTAATCATCTGCAATGGGAACTCGGCAGCGAGTTCCGGCTTGGTGAGTGGGTCTTCATGCGGCGGAATGTAGTGTGGCAACGGATCGCGTCCGGCGGCGAGTTCACCGGGACTGTACAGTTCGCACTTACCGCTGGGCGTGCCAAAGTTGCCATGGGCGAAGGGTAGCCAGTTCACAGGGAGGTTCAGGCGGATCGGCCCATCGGTCATCAGGCTTTCAAAGGGGATGCCGGTGAAGTTATCGCGGGACTTTGCCCCTTCAAATGCCCGCTGCGCCAGATCCAAGTCACTCATCTCAAACAGTTCCGGCTCCATTCCCATGGCCGCACAGAGTAAGCGGAACACATCCGTGTTCGGCTTGGCTTCCTCCAGCGGAGCAATCGCCGGATGGTTCACTTGCACGTAGAGGTGCCCATAACTGCTATGGATGTCGAAGTGCTCGAACTGCGTGGTGGCGGGCAGCAGGATGTCGGCATAGTCCGCGGTGTCCGTTTGAAATTGATCGTGAACCACCAGGAAGAGATCCTTCCGCTCCAGCCCCTTCAGCACACGGGATTGATCCGGGCACACCGCAGCGGGATTCGAGTTGTACACGAACATCGCCTGCACTGGTGGGCCGGGAAGCTCACCGTTCAGGGCCTCGGCCAGTTGAGTCATGTTCACGGTGCGTGTGCCGGGCGGGATCAAATCCGGTCTGGTCAGGAACGCTTCATCGAATGGGAAGTTTCTACCAGTACTCAATAAGACCCCACCCCCAGCCACGCTCCAACTGCCGATGACCGCGGGCAGACACGCCACCGTGCGGGCGGCCATCGCGCCGCCGCCGTGCCGTTGTAGGCCGTAATTCATGCGGATGAAGGCAGGCGTGATGGTGGCGTATTCGTGGGCCAGGCGTTCGATGTCGCCCACGCTCAGGCTGGTAATTCGGCTCACCTCCGCTGGCTTATAGTCGCTCAGCACACGGTCGCGCAGTTCTTTCCCGCCGAGGCAGTAGTTGTCCAGATAATCCTGATCTTGGAGATTGTCCCGAAACAGGATGTGCATGACGCCAAGGGCCAGCGCTGCATCGGTACCGGGTCGCACGGGTATCCACCAGTCCGAAGCTTCAGCTGTTTTGCTGCGGTGTGGATCAATACTGATGATCTTCGCGCCGTGCTTGCGGGCTTGCAGCATCTTTGCCCAGAGATGCACGTTGGTGACCTTGGTGTTCGACCCCCAATTGATGATGAGCTTCGATTGCAGCACGGTGTCCGGGTCAATGACTGCGCTGGTTCCCAGCGTGATTTTACACCCAGCCGTACCAGCCGTAGCACAGATGGTACGATCAAGTAGGCTGGCACCGAGGCGATGGAAGAAGCGACGATCCAAGCTGGCGTATTGCAGCTTGCCCATCGTACCCGCGTAGCTGTAGGGCAGGATGGCCTGTGGCCCATGTGGCCCTGCAACAATCTCCTTGTACTTCTCGGCAATGGTGCGGATCGCTTCAGCCCAGCTGATGCGTTCAAACAGCCCCTCGCCCTTACGCCCAACCCGCTTCATAGGGTACTTCAGCCGACCGGGATGGTACACGCGCTCCAGGTAGTTTGCCACCTTCTGACAGAGGAAACCATCGGTAAACGGATGCTGTTCGTCTCCCCGGATACGCTCGGCCTTACCGGTAGTCGTGTTTACGCTGACCACCCAACCGCAGGTATCCGGGCAATCATGCGGGCAGACCCCACGAACATCGACCATTGGTAACGCTGTCGACATCGTTTGGCTCCATGCACATTTTTCACTGCCCTCGCCCCGTTTGACGGGGAGAGGGTGGCCGAAGGCCGGGTGAGGGGGATTTCAACACAAACAAGACCCCTCACCCGCTTGATGCTTGACGTATCAAGCGACCTCTCACCGTCAAACGGGGCGAGGTGTTCAACTTCATCCCAAAAAGCTTCGACCACCCCGATACGGTACTCTATCCGAAATTGGGCTAGAATCTCACAACTGCTGATCTATACTGTGTTTGTTGGACCACGGAACGGTCGGCTCAGTTGGCGGAATCGCCCACGTTGCCATCAGGTTCGGTTCCGTATTCCCCCGCATCATTTTGAGTCACGTGAAGTGGTAAGCTTCCGCGGCTGGCAGACTGACGGGTGAAGTTTTTCCAACACCACCCCAAGACGATTGATCACGAACGAAACAACTGAAACACACTTCATTTTCAACCCGAGGTTCTGACGATGTCTGACGCCAAGAGCGTCGATGGGGCCGCCCCCACCAAGCCGCTGATTCGTAAACGGATCATCAAAAAAGTTGCACCTGCCGAAGCCCCCGCTGTCGAAGTGGTTGCCTCTGTTGCTGAAGCCGCAGCCCCTGTGGCCCCACCTCCACCACCAGCACCCAAATCAAAACCAGTCCCGGTACCTGTTGTTGAAGCCCTTGTGCCAGCAGTACCACCACCGGCACGGGAGCCAGCAGCTCCTCGTGAGCCTGCCCAACCACGGGAGCCAGCAGCTCCTCGTGAGCCTGCCCAACCGCGGGAGCCAGCAGCTCCCCGCGCGTCTGCTCAACCGCGAGAGCCGGCAGCTCCTCGTGAGCCTTCTGCCCCACGCGAGCCACGCCCACAACAACCTCCACGTGAATTCCGTGATCGCCCGCCACAGGAAGACCGCGGCCCGCCACAGGATCAACGCAATTTCCGTGGGCCAGATCGCGGTGGCGATCCACGCGATTTCCGTGGTCGGCTCGAAGTGCCGCAAAGTCGCCCGGCCACACCCGGCCAAGTCATCTACCGGCTCGATGATCTGTACCGCATGCCCATGCCTGAACTTTTCACCAAAGCCGAAGCCTACGGCATGCGTGAATGCACCGGTATGAACCGTGCCCAACTCATCGTTGGTGTGGTTCGTCGGCAGATTGAACGCGGTGAAATCGTGTACGGTGCTGGCACACTCGAAGTGCTGCCAGACAACTACGGCTTTCTGCGAAGTGCGGCACACAACTACCTTGCCAGCCCGGAAGACATCTATGTGTCGCCGAGCCAGATTCGCCGGATGAGCCTCCGTACGGGCTACTGGGTGGAAGGGCCAATTCGTCTGCCTATTGAGAATCAGGACAACTTCGCTCTGATGCAGATTGCCCTCGTGAACGGCAAGACACCGGACGAAGCGACCAACATCACCAGCTTCGGCGACCTGACGCCACTGCACCCGAACCAACGCTTGCGATTGGAAACCACGCCCGACGAATACAGCATGCGGATCGTCGACCTCGTCACGCCAATTGGCAAAGGCCAACGCGGATTGATCGTGGCACCACCTCGCACCGGCAAGACGATCCTGCTGGCGAAGATCGCCAACTCGATTCTCAAGAACCACCCGGACAGTTATGTCTTCGTGTTACTCGTCGATGAACGACCCGAAGAAGTGACTGAAATGCAGCGTCTGGTGCAAAGCCCGAACGCCGAAGTGGTGGCCAGTACCTTCGATGAACCGAGCGAAGAGCATGTTCACGTGGCCGACATCGTCCTCGAAAAAGCCAAGCGCATGGTGGAGATGAAGAAGGACGTAATCATCCTGCTAGATAGCATCACCCGCCTTGCCCGTGCCCACAACACAGAAGCCCCAAGCGGTGGCAAGCTGCTTTCGGGTGGCTTGGACTCCAACGCCATGCAGAAGCCAAAGCAGTTCTTCGGTGCGGCACGGAACGTCGAGGAAGGTGGGTCACTCACCATCCTGGCGACAGCGCTCATCGACACCGGCAGTCGCATGGACGATGTGATCTTTGAAGAATTCAAAGGTACCGGGAACATGGAACTGCACCTCGACCGTCGCTTGGTCGAGAAGCGCATTTACCCGGCCATCGATGTGAACCGCAGCGGTACCCGCAAGGAAGACCTGCTGACAACGCCGGAAGAGCTCGCAAAGATCACCATCCTCCGCCGTGTGCTGGCCGACATGCACCCCGCGGAAGCGATG
>JBBRME010000288.1:0-4856 GCA_038230995.1 Gemmatales bacterium | reverse complement strand
GTTCGCACGACCCGCACGGTTGTAGGGCTTCTACGGATGAGATTTACGCTTCTGGATCGGATCGACGCCCATCAGCCGGGCAAGTTTCTGCGTGGCTGCAAGTTCCTTGCCTTAGGGGAGGAATACCTTGCAGATCACTTCCCGCGCTTCCCGGTGATGCCGGGTGTGTTGATGCTGCAATCGGTGGTGGAAGCGGCCAGTTGGCTGTGGCGGACGACCACCGGCTACCAGCACAGTGTGATTGTGATGCGGGAAGCCAAGAGCGTGAAGTACGGCGGGTTCATGCAGCCGGGGCGACGGATGGACGTGGCGGTGGATCTGGTGAAGCACGACGGTGCCTGGGCTACCTTTAAGGGTAAAGGCTCCGATGATGCTGGCCAACCCACTGTAACCGCACAATTCATCCTGCACGGGTACAATCTGGCCGATAAAGGCCCTGCGGGGTTGGCTGCCGATGCGAAGCTGCTCGACCACTGGAAAGCCCGTTGGTCGTTATTAACTGGCGAACTGCGATAGAACCTGCACCAAGTGAGATGAGATGTTCAAGGATCAAGTAGCAATCGTGACAGGCGGCAGCCGAGGCATCGGCAAGGCTTGCGTGCTGCAATTGGCCAAGAACGGGGCCAAGGTGGCGTTCGTCTATCGTGGGAACGAAGCAGCCGCCACGGCCCTCGAAGCAGAAGTGACTGCCGCCGGTGGCGTGGCCAAGGCCTATCAGGGCGACGTGGCTGACCCAACAACAGCAGAACGCATCGTCGGCGAAGTCCTGGCAGCATGGGGCCGAGTGGACATTCTGGTGAATAACGCCGGGGTCATCCGCGATGGACTTTTCGTGCGGATGGATCCGGCCGATTGGAAGACTGTGATGTCCACGAACATCGATGGCACCTTCTACTTCTGTAAGGCCGTCTCCAACCAGATGGTGTTCAAGCAGCGCTCGGGGCGGATCGTCAACATCAGCAGTGTGGCTGCGGAGCACGTGAACGCCGGGCAAACGAACTACGCGGCCAGCAAAGGGGCGATTAACGCCTTCACCCGCAGCTTGGCCATCGAGCTTGCCAGCCGAAGCGTGACCGTGAACGCCGTGGCACCCGGGTTCATCGAAACCGACATGAGCGAAGCCGTGGTGAACAAAGCCGGCGATATGATCAAAAAGGCCATCCCGTGCAAACGGCTCGGCCAACCGGACGACATCGCCAACGCGGTGGTCTTTCTATGCAGCCCAGCGGCTGCGTACATCACCGGACAGTTGCTCACGGTCGATGGCGGCCTGAGTCTCGGTGGCGGAATGGCGTAACGAACTCCCATCAACAACAACGATCGATAAGAGGCAAGGACATGACTCACGACGAAATCTTCAAAAAGGTGAAGGCGATCCTGCTCGAATCTCTGAGCGCCGACGAAGACGATGTAACCCCGCAAGCCCGCTTGCAAGCCGACCTGAATGCCGAGTCGATTGACTTCCTCGACATCATGTTCCGCATGGAGCGAACCTTCGGTCTGCCTAAGATCGACAAGAACGAACTGTTCCCAGACAGCATCTTCCAGGGTGACCCGAAGTTTGTGCAGGATGGCAAGGTCATGCCGGAAGGTCTGGCCGAAATGAAGGCCAAGATGCCGTTCGCGGACTTGAGCACCTTCGAGAAAGATCCGACGTTCGAGAAGATCGGTGATCTCTTCACCGTGGATCTGATCACACGGTTCGTCGAATCGAAACTGGCGAAGAAGTAGTTCTTTCAAGATTAACCACAAAGGCACAGAGACACGGAGAAAACACAGAAGCATTCAGAGATCAAAATTCAATTCTTGCCTCTCTCTGTGCTTTTGTGTCTCTGTGGTTCAATGTCCGGTAGAACCACATGCGTTGGATTTGGATCGATCGTTTCACCGAGTTTGAACCGCGCAAGAGTGCCACGGCGGTGAAGGCCCTCAGCCAGGCCGAGGATCACTTCGCCGAGCATTTTCCCGGTTATCCGGTCATGCCCGCGTGCCTGATGCTTGAAGGACTCGCCCAGACCGGTGGCATCCTCGTGGGCGAAGCCAACGACTTCCGCGAGAAGGTGATTCTCGCCAAGATTCAGAACGTCAAGTTCCACCGCGACGTGCTGGCCGGTGAGATGCTGACGTATCAGGCCGACATGCTGAACCTCCGCGAAGAAGGCGGGCTGGTGGCCGGGAAGATCACCTGTGGAGTGGAACTGGTGGCCGAGGCGGAAATCTTCTTCGCGCATCTTGATCAAAACCGCAGTCAACAAACATTTGGCGACCACAACTTCGTGTTCAGTGGCGAACTGGCCAACCTGCTGGGTATGGCGAAGCTCGTGGCGAACAGCACGAAGGAACTGCCCCCCGCCAGCGCGGAAGTCAATCCATAGCATTTCATTATGAAACGTCGGGCCGTCATCACCGGGTTAGGGATTCTGAGCGCCATCGGGCAAGACCCGGCGAGCTTCTGGTCGGCCCTCGTGTCCGGCACGTCCGGTGTGCGCCGCATCAGTCTGTTTGATCCTTCGGCGTTGGCTTCGCAGGTCGCCGGGGAACTTGTTGGCTTCGATGCCAAGAAGTCGCTCCCGGCCACCATGAAGGATGCCCGCAAAGCCCTGAACAAAATGGCCCGCACGATCCAATTGGGCGTGTGCGCGGCCCAACAGTGCATGGCCGCTGGTGGCCCGGCCAAGGGGAGTATTGATCCGTTCCGCTTCGGCATCGAGTTCGGTTGCGTGATGGTAGCCACGGAACTGGATGACTTGTGCAAAGGCGCGGAACTCAGCAGTGAAGGCACACCACCCGCCGTGAACTTGGCGAAGTGGGGAGCCGTGGGCCTGAAGAACGTGCCCCCGTTGTGGATGCTAAAGTACCTGCCCAACATGCCAGCCTGTCACGTGAGCATCAACTACGATGCCC
Organism: Gemmatales bacterium; assembly: GCA_038230995.1. Lineage (GTDB taxonomy): Bacteria > Planctomycetota > Planctomycetia > Gemmatales > Gemmataceae > JALHQU01. The sequence goes on along the minus strand of JBBRME010000288.1, from coordinate 1,952 downwards.
AGGGGCCGAACAACACCATTACCGCTACGGATGTGGCCAGCCTGCTGGCCCTCGGCGAAGCGTTCCGCTTGTTGGGCCGCAACGCGGCGGATTACTTCCTCGTCGGTGGTTGCGACAGCAAGGTGAATCCACTGGCTGCGTCACGCTTTCACAGCTTCGCCAAGCTGACGAAATCGAATAACGACTCCCCTGCCCTTGCCGTCAAGCCGTTCGATGTCGAGGCCGATGGCACGGTGCTGGGCGAAGGTGCGGCGGTGTTCGGGTTCGAGGCCGAGGAGCATGCCATTCAGCGTGGGGCCAAGCCACTAGCTGAAGTCACCGGCTTCGCCAGTGGGTCGGATCATTCCAAACAGGGCGATGTGCTGGCTACCATCATCCGCCGGGCGATGACCGAAGCGGGCATTGCTGTTGAAGATGTCGATCACGTGAACGCCAGTGCCGACGGCATCCCGGAACTGGATGCCTGGGAAGCCCGTGGCATCGCCAAGGTGTTCGGCAACAAGACACCCGTGGTCAGCTACAAGGCCCATTTGGGCAACACGGGTGCGGCTTCCGGGTTGATCGAACTCGCGGCTTCGATCCTGGCTTTCCAGCATGGCGTGCTACCCGGCACCATCAACCACAATAAGCCATTCGATGGGTTGCCGATCCTGGTTCACACCGGGGCACCACGACCCGTGACCAAGCCCCACGCGGTGAAGATCAGCCGAACCGACCGTGGCCAACTGGCCGTGGTGGTGGTGACGAAGTCCAACTAGGTTTCCATTATGCGTCGTCGTGTTGTTGTTACTGGCATGGGCATGATGACCCCGCTTGGCCACAACGTGGCCGAGACGATTGCGGCGCTGCTCGAAGGCAAAAGCGGCATTGATCTCGTTACACATTTCCAAGCTGGAGCTTTCCCCACCACGTTCGCCTCGGAAGTGAAGAATTTCGATCTCGGCAAGTTCATCAAGAATGCAGCACGCTACGAGAAGTGCGGTTCGAACACGCTGTTCGCACTCCCTGCAGCCAAGCAGGCGCTGGAAGACGCAAACCTGTTGAACCCCACGGGCATGGATCGCACCCGAATCGGCGTGTACATGGGCGCTGGTGAAGGTGGCGAAGATTTCAAAACCGTGATGGCGGGCTGTGCGTATTCGTGTGATGAAAGCGGCTACAAAGTCGATCCCATGAAGTTCACCGAGCGTGCCATCCAGCTGTTAGATGGCGGTTGCGAAGCTGAACTGGAAATGAACACGACCGCAGCACACATGGCCGAGGAGTTTGACCTGTGTGGGCCGAACTTCACCACGTTGACTGCGTGTGCGGCCAGTGCCCAAGCCATCGGCGAAGCGGCCGAGATGATCCGCCACGGCGACGCCGACGTGTTCGCAGCAGGTGGTTCACACTCGATGATTCACCCGTTTGGCGTGACGGGCTTCAACCTGCTCACGGCGCTCAGCACCCGGAACGACGAGTACCGCACAGCCTCACGCCCCTTTGATGCAACCCGCGATGGCTTCGTGCTTGGTGAAGGCGGCGGTGTGGTGATCCTGGAAGAACTGGAACACGCTAAGAAACGCGGGGCAACTATCTACGCGGAACTGACCGGCTACGGCACCACCGGCGATGCCCACGCGATGACCGACCCGCATCCCCAGGGTCGCGGGGCCATCAAGGCCATGAAGGATGCCCTGCGTGACGCTGGCATCGGCCCGGCAGACTTGGGCTACATCAACGCCCACGGCACCAGCACCCCGGCGAACGACGAAACCGAAACCCTGGTGCTGAAGGGTGCCCTTGGCGAGCACGCCTACAAGATCCCGGTCTCGAGCACCAAGAGCATGCTGGGCCACTTGATTGCCGCTGGTGGCGTGGTGGAACTCATCATTTCGATTCTGGCGATGCGGCAGAATGTGCTTCCACCCACCATGAACCTGCACAACCCCGACCCGTTGTGTGATCTCGAC
>JBBRME010000287.1:0-4905 GCA_038230995.1 Gemmatales bacterium | reverse complement strand
ACACGTACAAGTTCAGCGAAGCCGTCGAAGATGAAGTGGTGCTGGATCTGGTGTATGAAGCACGGGACATCGACCAGCGACTCGGGTCGCAGGCCAAGATCGACGGCTGGTTCGACGCCAAGACCAAGGGACTGAACGAGTGGCAAAAGGATGAGCTCAAGAACAAGTGGGGCACCATGAAAGAGGTGCTCAGTTCCAAGTCGCGCATGGATCGTGTCGTCGCTGACATCGTTTTCGACTTTAGCGTGAAGCCCCGGTTGTCCAGCGATCGCGGGAATGCCATCCTGGTCGCCGGAAGCATCTACGAGGCCTGCAAGTATTTCACCCTGTTCCAGAAGACGCCCTTCCGTGGCAAGTGTGCCGTCGTTACCTCGTACAACCCGCAGGCTCAGGACGTGACCAAGGAAGAGATTGGGGCGAACACCGAGACCGACAAGCAGTTCATCTACAACACCTACCTCGAGTTGATCAAGGACGTGGACGCCAAGCCGAACATGACGAAGACGGAGACTTACGAGGAGTGGGCCAAGGAGTTGTTCATCAAGGAACCGGCCAACATGAAGTTGCTTGTGGTCGTTGACAAGCTCCTGACCGGGTTCGACGCACCGCACTGCACGTATCTCTACCTTGACAAGAAGATGCAGGATCACGGCCTGTTCCAGGCGATCTGCCGCACGAACCGCCTTGATGGCGACGATAAGGATTTCGGCTACGTGGTGGACTACAAGGATCTGTTCAAGAAGGTGGAGAAGGCCATCGCGGTGTACACGTCCGAGATCGACAAGTCGGCTGGTGGATCTGATCCCGAGATACTACTGCAAGACCGGCTGACGAAGGGCAAGGAGCGGCTGGACAACGCCATCGAGGCACTTGCCCTGCTCTGTGAGCCAGTCGAAAAGCCCAAGGGTGAACTGGAACACATTCATTACTTTTGCGGCAATACTGAGGTTCCGACCGACCTGAAGGGACGCGAACCGCAACGGGCACAGCTGTACAAGGGGGTCGTCGGCCTGATCCGTGCCTATGCGAATATTGCCGACGAGCTGGAGGCTGCCGACTACTCAGAGACCCAAATCACCACGATCAAGAAGCAGCTCGACCATTACCTGAAAGTGCGTGAAGTCGTACGCATGGCCAGCGGTGAAACGCTCGACCTGAAGGCCTACGAGGCCGACATGCGGCACCTGATCGACACCTACATCGAGGCCGATGAGCCACGCAAGATTTCGCCGTTCGACGGCATGGGCTTGCTCGATCTGATCGTGAAGACCGGGATCGCCGACGCCATCGCCAAGCAACTCGGCGGGCTGAAGGGAAACAAGAACGCCATAGCGGAAACGATCGAGAACAACGTCCGCAGCAAGATCATCAAGGAACAACTGACCGACCCGGCGTACTACGCCAAGATGTCCAAGCTGCTGGACGAGATCATCGCGTCCCGTAAGGCCAAGGCCATCGAGTATGAAGAGTACTTGAAACGGATCGCCGAACTGGCCAAGCAGGTGAACGCTGACAAGGCAGAGGATACTCCAGCCGGCCTGGACACACCCGGCAGGCGGGCACTCTTCAACAACTTGGAACGCAACGAAGAGTTGGCTCTCAAGATCGATGATGTCATTCGCAAGGTGCGGCCGGACGGCTGGCGCGGAGTGCAGGCCCGAGAGCAGGTCATCAAGGCCGCCCTGTATGGCGTGCTGCAAGACAAGGACGAGGTTGAGCGAATCTTCTTGATCGTCAAAGCCCAGGCGGAGTACTGATGCCCGCCCAGTTCCAACTTGGCGACATCACTGTGGTGGTGGCGTTCAAGGAGATCAAAAACGTCCACCTGAGTGTTCATCCCCCTGCGGGTCGGGTGAGTATCTCTGCACCTCGTCGAATGAAGCTGGAGACCGTGCGGATCTTCGCCATTTCCAAACTCGACTGGATCAAGAGTCAACAGAAGAAGATCCGGGCACAGGATCGGGAGCCGCAACGAGAGTACATGGAGCGTGAGAGCCACTACGTTTGGGGGCAGCGGTATTTGCTCACGATTATCGAACGAGATGAACCGCCTTCGGTTGTCCTGAAGCATAAAAAGCTCTACCTGACTATCCGCCCCGGAACCGATACCGTCAAACGCCACGATCTCATGGAGGTTTGGTACCGTGAGCAAGTGAAACTGGCTGTACCTGAGATTCTTGCAAAGTGGAAACAACTGCTCGATGTCGAACCAACCAGGTTCTTCGTCCAGCGGATGCGAACGCGATGGGGAAGTTGCAATCCGACATCCCGCACGATCCGACTCAACACCGACCTTGCCAAAAAACCAACGGAATGCCTCGAATACATCGTCGTTCACGAAATGATCCACTTGCTGGAACCGACCCACAACGCCCGTTTCGTGTCCCTGATGGATCGATTCATGCCCCGCTGGCTGGCGTGCAGAGAAGCATTGAATCGGCTACCTGTACGCCATGAGGAGTGGGGGTATTGATCCACGTGGTACGTACCTTGGCGCTAACGGAGTAACAACATGAGCCAAACTGAATATGCGAAGGCGCCTGCCACAGTCTTCTACTCCTGGCAGACGGACCTACCGCACAGCACGAATCGGAACCTCATTGAAACCGCGCTTGAGCGAGCAGTGAAAGTGATCCGAACTGATGGCTCGCTCGCGGTCGAACCGCGTGTCGATCAAGGGACACAAGGCATTCCCGGTGCTCCCGACATCGCCCACACCATCTTCGAGAAGATCGAGAAGGCGTCAGCCTTTGTCGCCGACTTAACCATCATCAATCCAGGAGCAGTAGGCAGGGTCACCCCCAACCCCAATGTGCTGATCGAATTCGGATACGCGCTCCACGCCCTGAAGAAGGAGGCCGTGGTACTGGTGATGAACACCATCAACGGTCCCGTCGAATCCCTCCCATTTGATTTGCGCGGCCGTCGGGTGCTGACCTAAAACCTCGCCGACGGCGGCGATAAACCCGAAGAACGAAGCAAACTGCAGAAGGGGCTGGAGGCCGCTTTGAAGGCCATTTTCTCCGAGGTGAAACCGGCCGCGGTTTCTACCGAACCGACACCATTCCAAAAGGCACTCACCGCGATCGAGGCGGGATCGCCTGCCCAGGGAGGCCTATGCACGAAGTTTCTCGCAGAACTCGCGGAACGTGTGAAGGAAGTAACGCCTGTCTGCACACGAGATACCGCGGATACATGGAACGACCAGTTCGTCGCCGCGATCGAACAGATGCTGCCGATGGTCGAAGACTTTGCCCAGCTCGCAGATACGGCTGCCATGCACAAATCCGAAAGCGCAGCGCTCGGGCTGTTCCACGGCTTTGCCCCACTTTTCGCTCTCTTCGATCCGATGCCGACTTCAGGTCCACGACTTTGCCGACCCGGAATTGGGCAAGGCGATCCCGTACGGTGTCTACGACCTCACCGCGAACACGTGTTGGGTGAGCATCGGTGTCGATCATGACACCGCCGCCTTCGCCACAGCCACCATCGGTCGCTGGTGGCGTTGCGGGTCGGCCCTATTATCCCAAGGCCAGTGAACTCCTGATCACGGCGGACGGTGGTGGCAGCAACGCCTCGCGGTCACGCTTGTGGAAAGTGGAACTCCAGAAACTGGCCAACCTGCTCGGCCTGACGGTGCGAGTCTGTCACTTTCCGCCGGGCACCAGCAAGTGGAACAAGATCGAGCATCGATTGTTCAGCCACATCTCGATCAACTGGCGTGGCCAACCGCTGACGAGCCTGGAACGAATCGTGCGGCTGATCGGAGCAACGACGACCAAAACGGGATTGCAGGTACGCGCTGCTATCGACCGGTCACGGTATCCGGTGGGACTAGCGGTGACCAAGGACATGCTGGCCACGGTCCAGTGCCACCGCGAATCGTTCCATGGCGAATGGAACTGCCGCATCACGCCGTAGGTGGAGGAGTTATTTCGAGAAAGGGCCTTAAATATTCCTTCCTTGTCACTTCATCTTCGTTTTTACAGCTTTCTTGTTTCCGATTTTGTGCTCCAACTTATCTTCAGGTTCTTCCTCTGCGTCTTTGGGTTCATCGGAATCGTCATCATCAGCTGCGTCGGCCTCGACATTGATAATTGTCTCGGCCAGCTCCGTCAGTTTTTTGTCTGCATCGCCTTCTTCGTCGAGTGTCTCTTGTAGCAATGCAACTGCATCCGTGTACCCGAGCAGGTTGGCAAACGTTCGCACGCAGCCATAGCCAGCCATCTCGTAGTGCTCCACGCGTTGGGCCGAAGCAATCAGTGCGGCGTCGATGACCGATGGATTGCCGGTCTCATCGATCACATCCTTGCCTTCGGCCACAAGGCCTTCCATCGCCTTGCATTTTTTGCCCTTCGGGCTGACGTCGAGTTCCGTGAAAATCTGCGTCAATCGCTCGATTTGCGTCTGGGTCACTCCAAGGTGCTCCGTGAACGCAGCCTTGAGTTCCTTGGCTGTGGCCTTCTTGGCCATTTGAGGTAACGCTTTGAGCAGTTGATTCTCGGCGCTGTAAAGATCCTTGAGTTCTTCCACGTACAAGTCGTGCAATGAGTTAAGAGGCATGATGTTGTCCTTGGTGGCAGACAGAGTGAAGGGACGCAACAGCAAGGACAGGCAAGTTGCGTGCCGAACAGAGTGTCAAAGCACCGGGTCAGAAGAAGTGGGCGGTTCCACAAGTGCAGGAGATTCTTCCTCCGGATTCTCGTTCTCTATCGGTAGCGCTTCAGCAGCGTCCTCTTTCACTGGCACAACGGGAGCGTGTGGTGGGGGTGCGGCGGATACGGCCAGTTCCGTCGGGAATACGGTCGGGCCCAGGCTGTACTTATCAGGCAACAGGAAGCGCACGGCCCGCCGCAGCATAGCGAAGTGTTCGTAAAAACGGCTTCCTTCTGTCTCGCCGGAGTT
>JBBRME010000286.1:0-4920 GCA_038230995.1 Gemmatales bacterium | reverse complement strand
CTTCTACCTACCACCACTTCTACTTATCCTTCGTTTCGGCTTTTACGTCCTTCGTTTCTTTTGTCTCTGGCTTCGCTTTGGCCACTTCGGCTGGTTTGGGGAACGGGTGTTTGCCGTCCTTCAGTTCCTTGTAGGCCGTGTTGATGGTTTCAGCAGGCAGTGCCCAGCTTTCCACCCGGCCCGCACGGGCGATGTTGATACCAATCACTCTGCCTTCGAGGTCCACCAGTGGGCCACCGCACTCCTTCGGAGCCAAGCGAGTATCGTGTTGGATCACCTTGGGGAAGCCGGTGCGACGATCCGAAAGCATCCCGCCCATCGTGTTCTGCATGGTGCCGCGATCCATAAGTGCCGAGTGAATCGTATTGAACTTGAAGGTCAGCACTTCGTCGTCGCCGCCTTTGGTGTCCTTGCGTTTCACCTTCACTTGGATCGACTGCCCTGGCTTGGTGTCGTTCATAAACTTGAAGAGGTCTTCGCGGTTCTCCACCTTGATGTCTTCCAAACCGACGATGGCATCGCCCTTCTTCAAACCAGCCCGGCGTGCGCTGTCGTTCTTCACTTCTTCGATCTTGGTGTTTCTAATGTCGCCACTGAATTCAAACATGATGCCGAGATAGCCACGGTTGCCGTTTTCAATGCTGGCTTCTTGGCCGTAGAGCCGTCGGCTCGGTGCACTCAGCACACCCACGCTGATGACGTCGATGCTGTCCGGTTCGCCGTTCTTGGCGTTCGATTTCACACCGGTGATGGCCAGCCAATCGCCTTCATCGGTCGATTTTCCTGGCACGATCGACACTGGTCGAAGTGCCTCGGCGTCCACTTTCAGCAGCATGAGGTCCGTAGAACTCTGGTAGCCCTTGATCTCGATGTCGAAGGTCGAGCCGTCGCGAAGTTGAGCGCTCAGGTTCGGCTTTGGCGTGTTCGCTTTGAGCAGTAGATCCGAGCCTTTGGTGAGGATGTAGCCATCCTTGCTCATCACGGTACCAAGGATGACATCCTTGTTGCCGGAGGTAATGCGTACCGTGGCCTCAGCGGCATTCGCAGCGGCGGATTCAAACAGCCGTGGTAAAAGCTTGCGGCCTTTATCCTGGATGTCATCGGCGGCAAACACCGATGATGAACTGATCAATCCGAGGCCCGCAACCAGCAGCCAAGTTTTGAGCGACATGAGCGACTCCGAAAATGATGGAATGAAACGGCTTCGCGGGAGAGGGAGGATCAACTATCTTTTAGCACGTGGTACAAGCTTCACCGAGATCTCGACGTTTTCTTCACCACGTTTGACATCGAGTTTGATCTTCTGGCCAGCTTTGAAGCCGGGCAGCAGCGCGCGAAGTTCATCGGGCGAACCAACCTTCTTGCTATTCACGGTCAAGATGGTGTCGTCTGGTTTCAGGCCAGCTTTTTCAGCAGCACCGCCCGAGGTCACGTCTTCAACTCGCACTCGATCCTTGATGGTGTCATCGAACACCACGTTCATCACAACGGTGGTGGCACGGTCACGCTCACGTTCGTTGCGGAAGATCATCAACCCATCAACCATCTTGTCCCACTCGGCGGTGAATTTCTCCATCGGCACGTGGCGGTTCACGTCCAAAGTCTCGCCGATCTCGCTGTGGATGCCCACACACTTGCCATCGAGTGTAAACAGCGGGCCACCAGAGTCGCCGCCTACGAGGGTGGCGTCGGTACAGATGAGGTCGTTGCGCTGACCAAACCCGGCCTTATCAAAACTGAGGTAACGTCCGACTCGCACTGGTGGTGAACGATCCGCCTTAGGACCACCAGGGTGGCCGAGACTCACGATCCACTGGCCTTTCTTAAGGCCATCGCTCGGCCCGGTTGGCACGAACGGCCATTTGCCATCCTTCGAGCCAGGGTAATCTTTCGGGGCTTTGTCGGTGATCTTGGCCATGCCGCTATCGTTGGTGGTGTTCAGCCCCAACGAGATGCCAGCAACTTGTTTGCCATTTGGCAGGACAAACACGATCGGTTCGTTTGGCCGCATGATGACGTGTGCCGCAGTGAGCACCAAGCCATCTTCAGACACAATCACGCCGCTACCGCAGCTCATGCCGGATTTGCGTTCTTCGTCATTGCCAAGCAGTAGGCCCACGGTCGCGGGTTCGGTTTTCTTTCTCACTTCTTTGACGGCCGTTTGCAACGCCTTGAGTTCCTCGGGGGATTCCGGCGAGGTGGTTCTGGCGTTGTCCCACTTGGGGGTATCGGCCAACGCAAAGGACGAACAGGCAAGGAGTGAACTGAGCGCGAGCGAAAAAAAGCGTCGAGTCATTGCAACGCAGCTCCTGAACAGGGCGGCGGGAAGGTTGGCGCTTGCAGCGATGCGCTCAACGTCCGCGAGCCAGATGTTCCATAGCGTGTCGTGCCACGGGTCTAAATGCAAGAGGCGGGTGGAAGCCAAGTGGATTTTGTGAAGCCACTCGCCTGTGCAATCCTATCCCATCCTAAGACGGAGTGGCGCGGAAAAACGAACCATGAGAGGATTCCCATTTCTAAGGGAATCTCGATAGAATCTGCGAAGTGACCAACCCCCCGCCGATGGTGAGCACCCCCGACACGGATGAAGCGGCCCTGCTGGCCGCCGTGTTGGCCCGTCCCTTGGATGATCTTCCACGCCTTGTTTACGCCGATTGGCTTGAAGAAACGGGCGAACCCGTGAATGTGGCCCGCGCGCAGTTCATCCGCCTGCAGTGTGCTGCCGGGGCGGGCGATGCCAACAACGAGCTCGCCAAACAGGCCAAGGTTTTGCTGCGAAAGCATGTGAAACTGTGGCTGGGCGACGTCACCAAAATGATCCCCGGCGGGCTTTGGACATTTGAGCGGGGCTTCCCTCACGGCGTGCAACTGAACCCGACGCGTCTCTCACGGCTCGTCGATTTCAAACCCTCGATTCTGAAGACGTGGTCGACGATTCAAGCTCTTCACGTTCCTCAAGCATCACAAACGCTGCCATTGGTTCGCCGGGGGTTTCAAATGGCCCGTTTCACAGAATTAAACATCTCCAAGATGTGCAGTTGCGGGGGTTGTCCGATTCAGAATGAATTGATGGTGTTTTTCGAGACACCGGAATTCGAGCAACTGCGAGTGTTGAATGTTGCTGGCAATCGGCTCGATTCCAATGTGCTTGCGGTCATGATGAAACCAGGCCGGGTCTTGCCGCTAGAATCGCTTGATCTCTCGCAAAATCAACTGAGCGTTGCTGACCTCGGTCTGCTTTGCAGCAGTACGGAGCTTGTTCATTTGAAGCAACTTAGGCTGCGCGAAACGCAACTTGGTGTGCGTGCAGCACGGGCGTTAGTGCAGTCGTTGCAATACAACAAGTTGGAACTGCTGGACTTATCCCGCAATCATCTGGGCGACTCCGGTGCTCGTCCGTTCTTGTCGGTTGCACCGCCGCCTGGGTTGCGCAGCCTGGACTTGCGTTCCAATGAACTGAGCATAAAAACCCGACAGCGTCTCGCCGAGCACTTCGGCCCGATTGTGCGATTAACGTAGTCGGGAATAAATCGAACCCATTTGGATCATGCTTCTGTTAGGTGGTGGTGCATGGCGGCCGCGAACGTCCGCGAGTTGATTGATGAACACTACGCGGCCCTGTATCGGTATGCCTTCCGCCTGAGCGGATCGGCTGTCGATGCAGACGATCTCACGCAGGAAACCTTCGGTAAGGCGATGACTCGCCTCGACCAACTGCGGGAGAAAGACCGTGCCCGGAACTGGCTCTACCGCATCTTGCGGAACGAGTACCTGCACCGCATACGAGATCAAAAACGTAGCCGGGTGATTCCTTCGGAAAACTTGGGCGAACTGCCGGGCCGCGAGGCTGAAGCTGAGCCAGAGTTTGACGCGGCGACTTTGCAAGCCGCACTGAACGAATTGGATGAATCGTTCCGGACGCCCTTGATCTTGTTCTATTTCGATGACAGGAGCTACAAGGACATTGCCGAACAGATGGAACTGCCGATAGGAACGGTGATGTCTCGGTTGGCACGCGGTAAGGCGTACCTCCGCGACCGCCTGACCGCAACAACCAACGGCCAAACCCGGCCGGGATCATGATGTTATGGACTGCCACCTCTCACGTTTGATGCTCTCCTTCCGCCCGGCAGATTTGTCGGCCGAAGATCGTACGTCTCTGGATGTACACGTGGCAGGGTGCCCAACGTGCCAATCGTCCGCCAGCAATGGCTTTGATTCGTCGATCCGCACACTGATGTCCAACGTGACAGTGCCCAGCACTTTGGCCAGCACATTACATCGCCAAGCCGACCGCCACCAGAATGCACAATGGCGGCGTGCGGCGTCCATCACCACATTGGCCGCGATTTTAGTCACAAGTGTTATCGTCGGTGTCATGGCCTACGGGTACTTGCGGAAGCCGACCCTCGATACCCAGCAACTGGCTGCGGACTTTGATCATCGCCGTGATTTTGCTGACACGCAACTGACCCAATGGCTCAAGGACAATCAGCTACCGGAAGTCCTGCCATGGGGCCTTGATCCGAAGCTGGTGGTGTTCCGAGGCACGGGCGACCTTCAAGGCAAGACTGTACCGATGGTGCTGCTGCAACAAGGTCGCGAACTTGCCCAACTGAGTATTCTGCCGGAGTCGCAGTTCCGCCTTGATCCAACGAAGTTTCAGACCGTCACCAGCAGTTGGGGCCGCGTGGAAGTGCTGCACCGCAACGGCTTCGTGTTCGTCATCCAGTACACAACCAACGACCTCGTACCCTTCCAGAAGTCCATGGCCGTGGGTTAAGGGGCTGTCTCGAAATAAGTGTTACAAGTTCGCGTGACGCTATAGCCGTCGTTCATGAGGAACGACACACGAGCCGAAGGGATTCGGCAGCGGCATGGCTCTTTATCGCCATCGCTGGATGAACGGCAACTCCGGCT
>JBBRME010000285.1:0-4920 GCA_038230995.1 Gemmatales bacterium | reverse complement strand
TGGGGCCGCCGAGTGTCGTGCTGCACTACTGGCTGGCAAGCCGTTGCCCGTGATCGATAAGCTAGGCCGGTTGCAAGCCCGTGGGGCCAATCATCCGGAGTTCCCGCTTTACGAAACCGTGGCCCGCGACTGGGTGCAAGCGAGTGAGATGGCCAACCGAGGTGACTTTGCCGCGGCGCTTGGTCATCTGGATCGAATGAAACAATCGCTGAGTGCTGAGCTTCGTGAGGGTTTTGATCCCTTCGAAAAACAACTTCGCGAACGATACGACGCCTGCCGTGCAGTGGCTGTCGATCTCTACCGTGCAGCAGAACAGAGCCGTTGGGCTGATGTGCTTCAGCAAGCCGATGCCGTGATGGCCGTGGCCCCCGAACATCGGGAAGTGCGCAGCCTGCGTGAACGTGCCTGGGCGGCGTTGCATGCGAACTCGAAGCTCTCGGTGGCGTTGCCGGATCAATTCGCCATTACCAAAGGGTACGATGAGGAACTGCGAACTGAATCTGCCGAAGAGGCACCACCCACTTCAACATTGCCCAAGCGCTTTCTCTTGTGGATCGACGGTGTCGGGGGGTACCTCGTCTGCCTGAGCAATCGCGTGGGGTTTGGCCATGCCACCGTGGCCGCCCCGGTGGATGTACCCCTGTTTGCGGATGTGTCTCGCCTGCAAGCCGAGTTGCAGCGCGATGCCGAGGGCTACGTGATGGAGTCCGGTCGTGGATTGATGGTGAACGGCAGCGAAACCAAACGCTGCGTGCTGGCCAACGGCGACCGCGTAACCCTGGGCAGCACCTGTCAGTTCATCTTCACGCAACCGGTTCCTATCAGCCCCACAGCGCGATTGGAACTGGTGAGCGGGCACCGCCTGCCGGTGGCCGTAGATGGTGTGTTACTCATGGCCGAGAACCTCATCCTCGGCCCTATCCCGCCGGTGCATGTGCTCATTCCCGATGCCACGGCCAACATCGTGATCTATCGCAGTAAGGACGGCCTGAGCCTTCGCACCGTCGGCCCGTTCACCGTGGACCGCCGGAAGTTTGAGGATCGCGCTACCCTGCAACTCCCTGCTCATGTGGCCAGCGACAACTTTAGCTTCGCCTTGGAACCCGTCGGCCAGAAGTTATGAATGGTGTCATGGGTCCACGATTTTCGTTACCCTCTGCGGGACGCAGAACGGAAAACCCAATCTGGAATATCGGAGTCGATCAGGCATATTGCCTGGACATCCGAATCAGTAACGCATCAAGTTCACGCCGAACTGAGGGCCTTTCTGGCAACGATGATTTCTTGCCAGCTTCTTCCAACTCAACAAACAGTTTGTCGATCATGCGTGCATGAATATGACTTGTTGATTCATCAAAAGTGCTTTGCTCGTTCGTCGTCGTTTTCTGTTCAACCAGCTCGGCAATTCCCGGCAGATGGCGTTCATTATTCAGCGTCACTAAGTTGGCCTCGATGCGACCCGTGTTCATCAGATGAATGCCCGTGAGCAAAACGCGATAGACGTAGAGCAGTGGCTTCACCCGGCGTGGCGATTCTTGTTGAAAGAGCTTTCGCTGATTCATCGCGAATCCCTTGTAGTGATGCATATGGTGATGCGTAATGCATCCGGGTGCCAATGCCACAAGTTCTTCGTGCGCCGGTGTAGAATGCACAACCCACGGAGAAAGGAGCTGTTCGAGAACATAGCCATTTTTGCACAGCATCAACGATAGAAACTTGCGCATATCGTGCGTGACGAGGTCGAGCTCAAAGCCATCCGTTTTGGAATCGAGGCTCAGAGTTTCACGCCGTGGCTCCAAACTCAGCAACTCGTCAAGTGGAAGCAGATGACAACCGCGCAAGTCGTAGTCCGAATCCGGGGAAGGAAACCCATATAAGTGCGCACCGCTGATGGTTGCAAAAATCAATGGCACTTGATGAGCTTCTACAGCAGCTTTCAATCGATTTCTTGTATCGAGCGATAATGTTGCAATCATAATATATCTCGGACTTGATTGAGTTGTTCTTGTATCGCACGCAGTGCTTGGATCGCTTTGTCCGGTTCGATGACGCAATTTCTCAAGTTGCCGTAATGCTCTTCGAGGCAGTGCAGTAAGAGTGTTTTGAGTTTGGATTCATCAGCCCGTGCAGGAAGCGTGCTATCTGCATACGCTTTTTCCAAGTCGGCCTCTTTTGCTGAGGCCCAATCTCGCAGTTTTTCCAATGACCACTCGCCACGCCGGATGGCCTTCAACCTCTCGCGGTCTCGCTGAAGGTCGATGTCACTTTCGAGCAGGATTTGCTCGACTTCACCTAGTAGGCGAACAACATGGTAAGCGAATTTTGTGTCGTAGCCGTGCGCCTTGATGATCTCAGCTCGCTTGCCTACGGGTTGCTTGATGGCGATCTTGTGCAACTGTGCGTAAGCGTACCCCTTGAACTTCGGCCACGCACCGCGATGCAGAAACAACCGGCGTTGTTCACGAACCATCGTACCAGCCTTCGTGATGTGCAGGACGCAGTGGGCCGGCGTGAACAAGCTGTCAATCACGTTCGGGTTGTTCTCCATCGCCAGTTGGAAAAACTTCACGATGCTAAACAAGGTGAGATCATAGGTTCGGCTTTTGCCACCCAACGCATCGGCATCCAGAATGTGATGTTCCTGGTACTGCTCGAAACGTTTGTGTTGAGTTCCAAAACCAACGATTTCGCCCCTTAAATGTGGGAAGAGATCATCACGCGGTGGGATGGCCCAGCCGTAGATATCCATGTCGCTGGAGTCTGATGAAACACCGTATGCAATCGACCCCATGATGGTTTCGTACTGCACGTTCGTCGGCAACCAGTGAGGCGGCTTGATGATTCCTTTTTCGGTAAGTCGGCTCGTAGTACTCATCAACTTTCCCCAGTTCATTCGCTCCATTCAACGTCATATCACCTTCGATCACAGAGTGCAAAGCTAGCAGATGGTTCACGAGTTGACGTGCATACGCCCACACGCCAGGGCCGGGCCAACGGATGATTGGCCAAGCCTCGGCGTGCAAGATGTACGAGAAACTCAGCAATCCTAGAACTGATCGAGCCAGAAGTGGCTGCCACGGTAGTAGCGCATTGGCTCGAACAGTTCGTAGCGCCAACCTGGCTCACGGAAGGCCGGGTACGCCATGTAAGCCGGTGGCTTCATGTACGGTTGACCCGGCTTCTCAGGCCACTTCGGCGATTGCGCCGGCCAGTAGCTTGATGGCATGTATTGGTACGGGTAGTAGAAGTGCCGCGGGAGCGGCGGTTGATCTGCTGCGGAGGCTGTGCTTGTGGCCACAACGGCCAGAATCGCACCCACCACAATCAGCTTTGCAAGCCAACGGGCCATGAAGAATCCCTCCAAGGTTTAAGCCAGGCGTTCCTCGCCCAGTGCCTCTTTCATCGGGCATCTTTTGGCGTCAGGCGACGAGAGACACTTCAGAATCGCCAACTTTTTCTGGACAAAGGTGCAGTCGCACGCGGTGTCACAGTTGTTCGGATGACGTGTGGAACGTGGCGAACATTAGGTGCAGAAAAGTGAATTTGATTCAAGTTCAACGAAAGACTTGGCTTGTCGATAGGTTGTGCACCATCGGCGCAAAACCGATGGTGCACGATTGCCTACTTCTTCCCGGCCTCTTCCACCAACTCGTCAATGAGCTTGTCGAGCTTCTTTTCTTCACGCAGGTTCTTAGCACGGATGACGCCCTTGGCATCGATCACATAGAGCGTTGGCCAACCTCGCACGTTCCACGCTGTGGGGATCGGCCCGCTGGTGCCTTCTTCGCCGCACCAGAAGGAACGCCAGGTGATCTTCTCCTTCTCCATCCGTTCCTTGAGCTTTTTCTTGTCGATGTCCGAGTTCACACCAATGATGGCAAACGGTTTGTCTTTGAGACGTTCCACGAGCGACCGCTCGTGTGGGTACATGGCCCGGCATGGGCCTCACCAATCGCCCCAGAAGTCGAGAAGTACCACCTTGCCGCGATAGTCGCTGAGCTTGAACGCCTTGGCATCGAGGTCTTCCCCGCTGATGTCCGGGGCCACTTTGCCGATACGCAGGTTGCGGAGTTCGAACAACTCCACATTCGCGCGCTCGGCAATGGTCTTCTTGGGTTGGCGTGCAAACGGCTTCTCGTTGCCGTACTTCTCGATGACCACTTCAAAAGCCCGTTCGGCTTCCTTGGCCAGTTCCGCTTCGTTCTTGGCTTGCTGATACTCGGCAGCGGCGTGCTTGTTCTTTGCCAATACCGCTTTAGCGAACAGGGCACTGCCGCGTGCGGCTTTGTCCGGGTGCATCTCGGCCGTGCGGTCGATAAACGCCAGCACCGGCTTGGCGATTGGGCTTTGTTCGTTTGAAGCAAACTGACCCAGCATCTGCACGAGGCTGGCCACTTTCTTGCTGTCGGCGTGGTGCTCGACAAAGAGTTCCAACGCGGCTTTGCCCATCGGGCTGTAGTACGTGCTGGGTGTATTCAACAGCCAGTCGAGTGCTGCTTCGCCGGTCTCGCTCTTCGGGTCGGTTTTTGCGAGGGCCAGCATGGCTTCGTACTGCTTTGTCTGGAACTTGTTGAACTCATCGTAGATCTTGTAGCCTTTCTCTTCGTCTTCCTTGGTCTCGCCGAGCTTGTCGAGCGCGGCGTACACCTTCTTCTGTTCCACATCCAGTATCGTTTTGATCGCTGCGAATTGCTCCTTGGGCGTCTTCAGCTTTTCTTCTTCGGCTTTTTTGCCGTCGGCTTTTTTCTCGTCTGGCTTCTTGTCGTCGGCTACGGCACACGTGCCTAGCCAACCGACTGCCAGAACCATCCACCATTTTCGCATCTGTGCAGCTCCTGAGCACGAATGATCAACTCGTCCCCCTCTCACGGAGGGAACGGGACTATCGTGATGGATTGCAAGACGCTTGACCAGAGAAAT
>JBBRME010000284.1:0-4962 GCA_038230995.1 Gemmatales bacterium | reverse complement strand
GTGGTCGAAACCACCCGCGGCGACCCGACCAAGAACTGGATATAGCCTTCGTCCGTCGCACGCGTTGGGTTCATGCGACCGAACTTACCCGACTCCATAGGATTGCGCTAGATCAGTCCGGGGGCAACTGCGTAAAGCGTATTCTAGTTCTATGACCGAAATCGTTCCATTATGCCCGGCGGTCTTTCTCGACCGCGATGGCGTTCTTATTCACGAAGTTGGGTATCTCACTCGATTGGAGGATGTAAGACTTTTTGATGGCGCTGCCGAGGCCGTGAAGCAGTTGAATGAAGCAGGTTACGTGACGGTGGTCGTCACGAACCAATCAGGCGTGGCCCGTGGGTACTTCAGCGAAGATCACGTTCGAGGGACACATGAGTTGATTCAATCTCAACTTGCCGAACACGGGGCGAAGATTGATCGCTTCGAGTATTGTCCATACCACCCGACAGAAGGGCAGGGGGTGTATCGCCGCGAGAGTTTCGACCGCAAACCGCAACCGGGCATGCTGCTGCGTGCGATTTCAGCCTTGGGCATCGATGCAGCTCAATCGTGGATCATCGGCGACCGGTTGAGCGATATCGAAGCTGGCTTCGCGGCAGGCTGTCGGGGTGCCTTTCTGGTTCGCACGGGCTACGGCAGCAAGGTGGAACTACCTGCGGATTCACTGGCCCGTGTGGTCCCATCGATTGTCGAGGCCGTTCAGCTGGTTCTGCAACTCTCTTCGGATTGACACGCCAGCACTCCATAGCTATCAGGCTGGCACATCGGATATCGACTCGGGGGCTTGGGGAATGCGCGGAAGGCGTGGCATCATCGTCGCTGGACTGTTCGCGCTAGTGCTCTGCTGCACTGTGGGTTGCGTGGATCGTCGCTTCGTAGTGACCAGCAACGCACCCGCTGCCCAAGTGACAATCGACGGTGAACACCTTGGGCCGGCTCCACTCGATGCCAGCTACGTGTACACCGGCAAACGCAAGTTCCACGTGTATGCACCGGGGTTTGAACCCAGCACGCAGGATGTGAATTTCGAGCCGAAGTGGTTCGATTATCCTGGCTTGGACTTATTCGCCGAAGTGTTCTGGCCGTTCCGCATTGAAGATGTGCGACGGGTTCACGTCGAACTCGAACCGGCTCAACCGGTCAATGTACCAGTGATTCAAGCCAATGCGGAAACGCTGCGGGCCAAGGCCAGTACGCTACCGCCGTCCAGCGTGCCGGACGTGCAAGACGATCTACCCAAACCACAACTCAGCGGAGCTGTCTCCGACCCATTCCGAAAGTACTTCCCAACGGGCAGTACTCCTATCCCACCGATTAGCCCCGGCCGCTTCAACGGTCGTTAAAGACGACTTCGTGAACGTGTTTCTGAGTAGCACTCTTCAAAATCAATCTCGACGACTTGGCCAATGTCCAGTGCCAACGGTAGTTGAGGAAGTTTCTTGCCGAAAGCAATTGTGCGAAGTCGTACCTCGACGGCTCCACCATCTCCGTTGCGGACGGGTCGATATGACACGGCGGAGAGTGGCCCATGTGTTGGAACTTTTTGATTCTCCGCAATGATGGGATACAAGTCTGCCAGTGGCAGGCTCAAGCGGCTCGTCACCACATCAAGCACGATCAACCCGCAGCCTGCTTGAATGATTGAAGCACATTTCACGGCGAACGCTTTGCGGCTCTCCAAGCGATCCTTATTCGCTGGTGAAACCAACTCAATTGCAGCAACGAGCTTTGGTCCACCACTTGATTCGAAAACTCGCACACCGAATTCTGCAGGGTACTCCGCGGGGATGACGAAGTCTGCCGGAGCAAGGGTTGGCTTCAATCTTGGAAGTGTGGCCACGCTGCCATCCGTGGTCGTTTTGCTTTCCTGAAATGTTGCGATATCGATTTCCACTCGCTGATTGGGATGCACCTGTGGTTCCGCAAAGTAACCTTCAGGCAGTGTGTCATTTAAAGCGCTTGCAATCTCACTGGCCCACTGGGCGTGGAAGGCTTCCCAGTGGCGGGCCTGTGACAGCGGCGGATGAAAGTGATCGAGCAGTGGCATAGCGGAATTGTAAGCGAAGTTAGCGAAGCCGTCAAAATGCTGCGGACACAGGGGCAGACACTTCTAAAACACTCGCATGGGTCAGACTGTTCTCTTTCTTTCGGATGATGACCGGGCCGCAAAAGCTGCGGCAGTGTTCCAGCAATCGGCTGGGCTGTTCCGTGCGCTGTATCCAGTTCACGTGAAGAACTTCGGCAATCTGTTGTCATCGGACATTTCCGCCGCCAGCCGAGTCGTGGTCTTCGCACGCAATCCGATGCACCCGTCGGCGTACCTCTGGGCCGGTGCGGACGACTCCGCGTGTGCCAGCCAACTCCTCGCGGAACTCATGGGCGGCGGGGCAGCGTATGTTCCCCCGCCACCACCCGCTAAACCGAAGAAACCCAAGAGCCTGGGCACGGTGAAAATGAGCCGCGAGACCGCCGGGCGAAAGGGGAAGGGTGTGACCGTGGTGAGCGAACTTCCGCTGAACGAGGACGACCTGAAGGAACTGGCCACACGACTGAAGAACCGCTGCGGCAGCGGCGGCACGGCGAAGGATCGACGGATCGAAATCCAGGGCGACCACCGTGATACCGTGCAGGCAGAGTTGGAAAAGATCGGCTACACCGTGAAACGCAGCGGCGGGTGACCACCCACAGGAGACGCGGATGCTGGCCAAGCTGAATGCCTTCGCCCTTGTGGGGATCGATGCGCTGCCTGTTGAGGTGGAGGTCGATACGGCGTCGGGTGGCCAAGCCAAGACGGTGCTGGTCGGTCTGCCGGAACTCGCGGTGCGGGAGAGCATCCATCGCATTGAACGGGCCTTGGCGAACCTCGGCTATCAGCGACCCTTCGGCAGAACCATCATCAACTTGGCCCCCGCGGACTTGCGGAAGGACGCCGGGGCGTTCGACATGCCCATTGCCTTGGGCCTGTTGGTGGCCACCGGGCAGATCACGCCGGATGCCATCAAGCCGTGGGCTACGGTGGGTGAGTTGGGGCTGGATGGCTCCGTGCGACCCGTGAAGGGTGTGCTGTCGATTGCCATGGCAGCGAAGGCCATGGGCATCAAGAAGTTGATTGTGCCTGCGGAGAACGCGAACGAAGCGGCGGTGGTGGAAGAGTTGGAAGTGTACGGTGTCACGAGTCTATCGGAGGCCGTGGGGTTGCTGGTGGGTGCAGTGGAACTGGAACCCGTCAGCGTGCAGATGACCGGCCTGTTCGAGAAACTCAATCACTATGAATTCGACTTCGCCGATGTGCGTGGGCAGGAGTTCGCCAAGCGAGCCTTGGTGGTGGCCGCCAGCGGCAAGCACAACATCCTGCTGTTGGGTTGTCCGGGCAGTGGCAAGTCGATGCTCACGCGGCGTCTGCCGAGTATCCTGCCACCGCTGACGCCGAACGAAAGCCTGGAGACGACCCGCATCTACAGCTCGATGGGGTTGCTCCGCCCCGGTGAACCGCTGCTGACAACTCGGCCGTTCCGCAGCCCGCACCACACCATTTCCGATGCGGGCATGGTCGGCGGTGGCTCCGTTCCTGCACCCGGCGAGATTTCGTTGGCTCATCACGGTGTTTTGTTCCTCGACGAGTTCCCCGAGTTCAACCGCAAGAGTTTGGAAGTGCTTCGGCAACCGCTGGAAGAAGGCAACGTTACCATCTCGCGGGCCACGGGCAGTGCAACCTTCCCGGCCGACTTTATGCTGGTGGCCGCCATGAACCCGTGCCCATGCGGTTACCTCGGCGACCGCAAACGCCCGTGCAAGTGTGGGCCGATGGCCGTGGAGAAATACCTCGGGCGCATCAGTGGGCCGCTGCTGGATCGGATCGACATTCACCTCGAAGTGCCAAGCGTGCCGTTCGAAGAACTCACCGCCAAGGCCGACGGCACCAGCAGCAAGGTCATGCGGGAACAAGTGCTGACCGCACGGGCCATCCAACGAGAACGATATGTTGGACAGCGGACGGTGCTCAACGGCCGCATGGACGGCAAGATGATCCGCGAGTTCGCCGCTTTGGATTCGGCAGGCAAGGCGATGCTGAAATCCGCCATGGACGACCTTGGCCTGAGCGCCCGCGCCCACGACCGCATCCTCCGCGTGGCCCGCACCATCGCCGACCTCGAAGGTTCCGTCACGGTGAAGGACGACCACTTGGCGGAAGCCATCGGCTACCGCACGTTGGATCGCAAACTCTGGGCGAATGGGTAATCAGAGCCGCGCACGGAGCGTCAGCGAAGTAAGCGGTCTTTTCTGATACGATGCCTGTGGAGGTCGATCATGCCAACAGATCCAATCGTCGTTCATCGAGACCCAGACATCCTCGGCGGTGTGCCCGTGTTCATTGGCACACGCGTTCCGTTAAAGGCCTTGTTCGACTACCTGGCTGGCGGACACCCGCTGATGGAGTTCCTTGACGATTTCCCATCGGTTACACAGGATCAGGCGGTGATGGCACTTCAACAATCTGCAAAAGCACTGGTGGCCAATGCGCGTGCTGCTTGACGAGTGCGTACCAAAGGCCATCACCCGGTCATTGATTGGACACAATGTGCGAACGGTTCCACAAGAAGGCTGGGCGGGCAAGAAGAATGGTGAACTGCTCAATTTGATGCTGGCCGCAGGATATCAGGTACTGTTAACAGTCGATCAAGGTGTCAAACACCAGCAGAACCTGAAAGCAGCCGGTATCGCTGTGGTTGTAATGGTTGCTTCCAGCAATGACGTCGTTGATCTTCTTCCACTTGTGCCCAGCGTGTTGGCAACGCTTACGACGATCCAACCAGGCGATGCGATTGAAGTTCTTATTATGCCTTGATGCTGACACGGAATTCACGAACGCACCCTCGACCGCAAACTCTGGGCGAATGGGTAATCAGAGCCGCGCACGGAGCGTCAGCGAAGTAAGCGGTCTGTGATTCAACAAGACCG
>JBBRME010000283.1:0-5032 GCA_038230995.1 Gemmatales bacterium | reverse complement strand
TTCCATTGATCGACGTTTGCGTGCTGCTCCCTGTTGCAGGGATCATGATGGCCTACGCGGGTTGGATGCCCGGCTGGCAACTCGTTTTCGTGCCGCTGTTTTTGCTCTTCTCTGCGATCTCGGCCCTCGGCTTCGGCCTGGGACTGTGTGCGTTGAACGTCAAGTTCCGCGATGTTCGCTACGTCATCCCGTTTGTCATCCAGTTCGGCGTCTACCTTTCGCCGATCGGCTACAGCACCGCAAAAGTGCCTGCGGACTACCAATTGCTCTATCACCTGAATCCGATGGTTTTCGCCATCGATGGAATGCGATGGAGTCTCCTCGGCGTCGGCGATCCGTTTATCGGCGGTGGGTGGATCGTTTCACTGGCGGTTACTACTTTGGCTTTGTTTTTTGGCGTTCGCTACTTTCGAAGCACCGAAAAAACCTTCGCGGATGTGATCTAACCAACTATGGCCGAGCCGATCATCCGGGTAGAGAACCTGGGTAAGAAATATCAGATCAAACACAAAGAAGGCCGACAAGGCTACAAGTCACTGCGCGATGTCATAGCCGACTCCGCCAAAACGGTCTTCAACCTCTTCAAGCCGAAAAGTGGAACGAAATCGACGAGTACCGAAGAGTTCTGGGCACTGAAGGATGTCAGCTTCGATGTCCAACACGGAGATGTGGTCGGCATCATCGGACGGAACGGTGCCGGGAAAAGCACGCTTCTGAAAATCCTCAGCCGAATCACGGAGCCGACCACCGGTCGGGTCACTCTGAACGGTCGAGTGGCGAGCCTCCTCGAAGTCGGCACGGGATTCCACCCCGAACTGACCGGCCGCGAAAACATCTTCCTCAACGGCAGCATCCTTGGGATGTCCCGTTCGGAAATCGCCCGCAAGTTCGACGAGATCGTCGCCTTTGCTGAAGTCGAAAAGTTCCTCGATACCCCAGTGAAACGCTACAGTTCGGGCATGTACGTCCGTTTGGCATTCGCAGTGGCCGCACACCTTGAACCGGAAATCCTAGTGGTGGATGAAGTTCTAGCTGTCGGGGACGCAGCATTTCAGAAAAAGTGCTTGGGTAAGATGGGAGAGGTGGCAAAAGGTGGTCGAACGGTATTGTTTGTTAGTCACAACATGCAGACTGTGACCCGCCTATGCACACACGGTTTGCTACTTGACGCGGGTCAAGTGGTCACCGCTGGGCCAGTGTTGAAACTCGTCCAAGCATATCTTAGCACTGGTGTTTTAAACCCTGCTGCTCGTGACTGGCCGGAAAGTCGTTTGCCCGGGGATCAGGTGTCAAGATTACGTGCGGTAAGGGTGATCGATGACAGAGGTGCTTTAATACACATAGCTGACATCCGGAAAACTATTGGAATAGAGATGGAATACGATATACATCAGCCGGATCGACGGTTAGTACCTAATTTTCATATTTATAATAGTGAGGGCGTTTGCGTTTTTATTGTGAACGACTGGTCGAACTGTGAGTGCCGTATTAAGCCAGGAAGGTACAAAAGCACTATGTGGATTCCGGGAAATTTTCTATCAGAAGGTACCCTAATCGTTGGAGTCGCAATGAGCACGCTGGATCCGGTCATTATCCACTTTCATGAAATAGACGTGATATCTTTTGAGGTGGCCGATTCGCTTGACGGCAATTCAGCGAGAGGGCCATATGTCGGAGCCTTTCCGGGTGTGGTGAGGCCGATGCTCGAGTGGACGACTTGCAACCTTACAGCGTGAGGGAGGGTATGAACGTCGTTATCTTGTCAGGGGGACTCGGAACCCGTCTCGGAGAGGAGACTGATCTTCGTCCTAAGCCGATGGTCGAAGTGGGTGGGCGTCCGATTCTCTGGCATATCTTGAAGTCGTACCATCACTATGGATTCCAGCAGTTCTTTATTGCGTTGGGTTACAAAGGTGACGTGATCAAGAGATACTTCCTTGACTACGCTGCCCTTAGCGGCAGCCTTCGTGTCAATACTGGGCGGAACGCCGTCCTCCCTCTTGGTCAACCACCAGAAGACTGGGACTTGCATTTGATAGAGACCGGCGCGACCACAAACACCGGTGGCCGTGTTCGTCGTTTAGCAGATTATCTTCGTGGCGGTACCTTCATGGTGACCTACGGTGATGGCGTTGCAAACGTTGATCTTCATGCTCTTTTGGCGTTTCACAAACGGATGGGTAAAGTCGCCACGTTAACAGCTGTGCGGCCGCCTGCCCGGTTCGGCGGCTTGCTTTTCGAAGGTGAAACGGTGAAAGAATTCACCGAGAAGTCCCAAGCTGGTGAAGGTTGGATCAACGGTGGTTTTCTCGTCTGTGAACCGGCCCTTCTCGACCGCTTGCCAGGCGATAGCACAAGCCTTGAAGCGGAGACCCTCGAGAAACTGGCAGCTGAGGGACAACTCGCTGCGTTTAAGCACGAAGGATTCTGGCAATGCATGGATACCCTTCGTGATAAACGGGTTTTGGATGATTTATGGCAATCAAATCAAGCCCCGTGGAAGGTATGGGAGTGAGTCATTTTTGGCGAGACCGACCAACGTTTGTCACGGGCGCATCGGGACTCGTTGGCGCGTGGCTCGTCAAAAAGTTGGTCGCAGCAGGGGCACAAGTTGTCTGTCTGCTCCGCGACTGGGTGCCTCACAGCGAATTAGTTCGCGATGGATGGTTAAGCCAAGTCTCGGTAGTTCGTGGAGACGTGACAGACCAAGCATTGCTGGAACGGGCACTGGGTGAACACGAAATTGTCACTGTCATCCATCTTGCGGCACAAACGATCGTCGGTATCGCCAACAAAAATCCTGTCTCCACATTCGAGGCGAACATTGCCGGGACATGGTGCTTACTCGAAGCCTGTCGCCGAAGTCCACTTGTACGCCAAGTGGTCGTAGCATCGTCGGATAAAGCCTACGGAGTCCATGACAAGCTCCCATACGACGAGACTGCGGCACTGCAAGGGTGCCATCCTTATGACGTGTCGAAGTCCTGCGCTGACCTACTCACCCGTACTTATGCAACAACTTATGATCTGCCTGTTGCGATCACTCGGTGCGGAAATTTTTATGGCGGCGGAGACTTGAATTGGAATCGTATTGTCCCTGGTACCATCCGGAGTGTCGTGCGGGGGCAACGACCAGTCATCCGTTCAGATGGCACCTTTATCCGCGACTACTTCTATGTCGAGGATGGTGCCGCAGCCTACATGCTGCTAGCCGAGAAGCTTGCCGCTGACCCGGCGCTGATGGGCGAAGCGTTTAACTTCTCCAACGAGCTGCAGGTGACCGCTCGTCAGGTGGTGGATGCGGTGCTAACTGAGATGGGTTCAGACCTTGTACCCGAGATTCTTAACCAAGCAAGTCACGAGATACCTCATCAGTACCTCACCGCTGCTAAGGCACGGCGAGTACTCGGCTGGGAACCAATGTTCTCGTTCCCTGAAGGGCTTCGACGTACTGTTGCTTGGTATAGCAACTACTTCAAGGAGCATTCTTGAGTCGAATCATTGGTTGTCGTTCATGCGGGGGTGACTCCCTTCAGCCGGTACTCGACCTCGGTCGAACCCCACTGGCCAACCGCCTGCTCGATCCCACGCAACTCGACGTGATGGAACCAAGTTACCCTCTTGAATTAGTTTTTTGCCCATCTTGCAGCCTGGCTCAGATTACCGAAACTGTTCCGCCTGAAATTCTGTTTGCGGATTACGTCTACTTCTCGTCGTTCTCCGACACGATGGTTGCGCACGCCAAATCGCTCGCCTCAGAAATGATCGCCCGCCAGAAGCTTGGTCCGAATTCGCTCGTGGTGGAGGCGGCCAGTAACGACGGGTATCTCCTTCAACATTACCTTGCAGCCGGGGTCAAAGTATTGGGCGTCGAGCCAGCTGCAAATATCGCCAAGGAAGCGATGGAGAAACGAGGAGTTCGTACGGAAGTCGCGTTCTTCGGACGCGAAACTGCGGAACGACTGGTTCGAGCCGGATACCGGGCAGATGTATTTCACGCTCATAACGTCCTTGCTCATGTCGCCGATCTGAACGGGTTCGTTGCTGGCATACAAATTTTGCTCAAGGACGACGGAGTTGCGGTGATTGAGGCACCTTATGCCCGAGCATTTGTCGATCACCGCGAATTTGACACGATTTATCACGAACACCTTTGCTATTTTTCGCTGACGGCTTTGGACAAGTTGTTTCGTCGGCATCACCTGATCATTCGCGAAGCATCAGTGGTGCCGATCCATGGCGGCAGTCTTCGCATCGTAGCTGGTCGGGGTGATCCGAACGAATCGGCCAGTGGTACTGCAGCTGCTATGCTCGCAGACGAGAAGGCTATCGGATTGGATCAATTTGAATACTACTCACGATTCGCGGCCGATGTGGCGCGACTGAAGGTTGTCTTAGTCGGTCTGCTCCGCGACCTGAAGGTGGCTGGCCGATCGATTGCGGCTTACGGTGCTTCAGCGAAGGGCAGCACACTCTTGAATTACTTTGGCATCGGACACGACATTCTTGATTTTGTAGCAGACCGAAGTACTGCCAAGCAAGGCAAGTTGACCCCTGGTACCCACCTGCCTATCACGCCACCAGACGAAATTGCTCGCCGTCAGCCTGACTACTGTCTTTTACTCACTTGGAACTTCGCGGACGAAATACTCCGGCAGCAGTCGGCCTATCGGGACGCAGGCGGACGTTTCATCGTTCCAATTCCCGATGTGCAGGTGATTTGACGTGAGGTTCACGCCGACCATGATTTCAGGTGTCTGGGTAGTGGAACCCGAACCCCATGTCGACGAACGAGGTTTTTTTGCTCGCTTATGGGATCCAAACGAGTTTGCCATACAGGGCCTTAACCCACGACTTGCTCAGGTCAGTGTGTCCTTCAATGTACTGGCCGGGACAATCCGCGGGATGCATTGGCAAGCTGCACCTTACGCCGAAGCGAAACTGATACGGGTGACACGTGGAGCAATCTGGGACGTGTCTCTCGACCTACGAGAAGGCTCACCGACACAGCGGAAGTGGGTTGGTGAGGAAC
>JBBRME010000282.1:0-5064 GCA_038230995.1 Gemmatales bacterium | reverse complement strand
TGGCGCTGATGGGGCCGTCCGGCTCCGGCAAGACCACGCTGCTCAACCTCATCGCTGGGTTGGATTCACCCACCAGCGGAACCATCACCATCGGTGGTGAAGTCATCTCCGAGATGAACGAAAGCGAACTGGCCCGCTGGCGGACACGCAACGTCGGCTTCGTCTTCCAGTTCTACAACCTGCTACCAGTGCTAACGGCGATGGAGAACGTGGAACTGCCATTGCTACTGTTGCCGATGAGCGGGGCCGAACGCAAAGCCAAGGTGAAGAACGCACTGGAGATCGTGGGCCTCGGCGATCGCATGAGCCACCGACCCGGCAAGCTCTCCGGTGGGCAGTGCCAGCGGGTGGGCATCGCTCGGGCCATCGTCACCGACCCGACCATCGTGGTTTGCGATGAACCCACTGGGGCACTCGACGCCAAGAGTGCGGATACCGCATTGAACCTGTTGAATCTGCTGCGCACCGAGTTGGGTAAAACCATCATCATGGTGACGCACGACCCGGCCGCAGCAAGTCGAGCACAACGGATCGTGAAGCTGGACAAAGGTCGACTGGCCCAACCCGAAGCTAACATGGCCATGGCACACTAACAACACAGGGATTGGTTATGACTCCGGATATGGCGGCCATGGGTGGCACAAGTGCCGCCCCTGATCTCTCGCTGTTGCAAGTGGCGGTGTATGCGTTTTTAGGGCTGGTTGTCGTCATCATGCTGTTGGTGATGCTGGCCGTTGCGTCGTTGCCAGTATTCTTTGCAGGACTCTCGCTGTTGGATGTCGGCCTAAAAGCCACTTCCAATTTCCCTGACCCTATTGGTAAGACGAGCAAGATCGGTGGACTGGTCTTCCGTAGTCTCAGACGCAACTTGTTACGGACGGCACTCACGTATGTGGCGCTCTTTGTCCTCACAGGGATGCTCACGTTCATCTACGGCATGGTGTCGTTCCTTGGCGACTTCACAGCCGATAAAGATGGCGCACAGATGGTGATCCTCACCGAGAAGTTCAGCATCCCCAGCCAGATGAAACCCGGCTACGCCGATCAGCTCAGGAATGTCCTGCTCGACATGCCCAAGGGGAGCATCCCGCGACCGATGACGGACGCTGAACGAACGAAGCTTTCTTTGCCGCTTCGTCCGGAATTGAGCGTGAGCCAGGAAGACATCACGAAGTACTTCAATGACAAACCAGATAAAGACTTCTCGGCGCAGGATAAAAGCCGTCGACAGCAACTGGTGAATGCGTCGCTCAAAGAAAACATGATGACCTGGAGCTTCGTGGGCGGCACGCTCGACATTGCCAAAATCACCAAAGAGAACTCGTTGTTCTTCTTTGCCCTTGATCCCGATGCCATCCGAAACGGCATGATGAGCGAACAGGGGCTGAAAGAGGAAGAACTGGGGAAGGATCAATGGGCCGAGTTGATGCGTGTGATGGAGATTGTCAAGGAAGACAAACGCTGTGTGGTCATCGGCGACGACAAACTCAAGCTGATGAACAAGAAGGTTGGCGACGAGATCAAGATCACCAGTACCAACTACAAGGACGTGGAATTCGAGATGAAGATCGTGGGGGCGTTCCCCTCGGGTACGCGTCTCAGTACCAGTGCCTGTATGCGGTACGACTACCTGCTTTCCAAGCTGGATGAGTACCTCATCAAAAAGGGTACCGCCCACCCGGTCTACGACAAATGCCTCAATCTCGTCTGGGTGCGGATGCCGGATAAGCCCTCGTTTGAAGCGCTGTCGGGCATTGTCAATCAGCCCGGCAAGTTCAGTGCACCTGCTGCAAAGATCGAAACCTTCTCCGCCGCCGTAGGGTCGTTCCTTGAACCGTACAAGGACATCTTCTGGGGACTGAAGTTCATCGTCATGCCTGCGATTGTTGGCATCATGTGCCTGGTCATCGGCATTACGATTACCATTGGTGTGCGTGAACGCTGGACGGAAATGGCCGTGATGAAAGTGCTTGGGTTCCAACCCTGGCAGATCATGGGCATGATCATTTCCGAAGCGATGCTCATCGGTGTATTCAGCGGATTGCTCAGCACTTGGAGCGTGTTTTTCCTGCCCAAGGCGATCAGTTGGTTCACTCGAACCGTCGGCGTGAAGTTTGCGTTCTTCGACAACTTCAACATGCCTCCGATCATCCTGTTGGGTGGGCCGCTGCTTGGTTTGTTCGTGGCCATGATTGGTGCGGCGTTGCCAAGCTGGAACGCCCGCAAGGTGAAGGTCAGCGAAGTGTTTGCTCAAGTAGCGTAGTTTGCTTTTTGACCAGGGTTTCATTCAGGGGTGGAGTCGATGGAATCTCTGGTTCGCTTTGTACTGACCGTACCGCTATTTCTTGTGGGCTTGCTGACGCCCATGCCGGTTGTGGCTTGGTTGCGCACCTTCATCAAGCCACAACCGGTCGGTGACATTGGGGAGGAGAGAGCCGACCCGACGGCAACCAGGGCGATCATCGATGCCCTCGTTCTGTTCGCCATGACTTTCGCTGTCGGGACCTTGTTCTTTGTGGTCGTGTCGTCGGGCAACATCGCGGGCATGGTTGCCAAGACTGCACTCAAGCCACCGTCGGTACTACTGGAAGACGGCAGCCCTGATCCGGATGCCCCGCCTAGCCAGAACCCCGGCGACATTGTTGCCGCCGTGGGCGGTGCGTTGGGTATGGTTCTCTACTTCGGCCTGACGATCTGGGGCTACCGAGCGGTGGCGAAGCAAGGCACGGATACCCGCGAGACGTTGATCTCCTTTGGCGATGGGGTTCGGCTGCGTTTCAAGCTGTGGGGCTTGTTGGGCACCGTTGGCTTACTTGGCCTCTCGTTGCTTCCGCTCAGTTCGCTGCTGCTGGCGTTCCCGGCGCTGGTGCCGCAAGAATCGGTATTGAACGAAGCGGTCAGCCGCAAACGCGGCTGGTTCTTCAGCTTCCTTGGCCGTATCAGTTCGCTCGTGCTGGGACTCACGTTGCTGCTGACGATCCTCGCCATATCGGTGGAGATTGTCAGTCGATTACCATTACCCGCGCAGGGTTCGTTCAACGTAGTGCCGAAGTCGCTGCTCTTCGCCCCGGAGGCGTTCTTGGGCAAAACGGACGACGAGAAGAAGCAGAGACTTGCGGTGATGGCCCCACCTGTACATGAATTCTTCACCACGCCCTTGTACGAAAAACTGCCCACTGCTTTGGTGGAGCATTGGCCATTCGTATTCCTCACGATGTATCTGCTCGACCTCGTGGTGCTTCTGTTCATTGGTAGTGTGCCGCTGAACTACAACCTGCGTAACGTGCGGGTTCGCTGGAAGACCAACGCGATGACCGCACTGGCCTTCATGGCGGTGGTTGGGCTGCTGTCGTTTTTGATGGCGTTCGTCAACGGTATGAACAATCTCACGCAGAACACCGGCGTACCAGCCAACGTGTTTGTGTTGTCCGACGGGGCTACGGATGAAGTCTTCAGCAACCTCGCCTATGGCGATTTGAATAACGT
Organism: Gemmatales bacterium; assembly: GCA_038230995.1. Taxonomy (GTDB): domain Bacteria; phylum Planctomycetota; class Planctomycetia; order Gemmatales; family Gemmataceae; genus JALHQU01. The sequence goes on along the minus strand of JBBRME010000282.1, from coordinate 1,578 downwards.
CGAGCGTGTTCAGGCCGACGAACTCCAAGTCCTGGATTCAGCCGGCAAAGCCAAACTGGATGACAGCGAGAAGGAACTGTGGAAGCCGATCTCGGCGTTGGGCATCAAGAAGACGACTCGAAACGGTAAACCTGCGTACCTTGCCAGTAAGGAAACCTACTACAGCATCAACATGGTGGTGCAGAACGTCGTGCCGGAAAAACGGCGGTTCGTTCAACTCCGCACGCTGGACGATGGCCCAATCTCCGGTGAAGTTCACAACGTGGAGTTCCTGCCGGGTGGCCGCTGGTTCAGCGAAGTGGGTGTGAATAACGAGAGCCAAATCGAATGCGTGCTGGGTGAAGGCGTCGCACGAACCATCGGCGAAGACTACGGCAAGAAGACTCTCGTGGTGGGGGATGTCTTCAAGCTCGGTGATTCAGACTGGGTTGTTTCGGGCATCATGAAATCCGAAGGTACCACCTTTGGCTCAGAAATCTGGGCCAAGCGGATCGACCGCATCTTCAAGCCGTTCGGCAAGGATAGCTTCACCACACTGGTGTTGCGATCCGAGAAGGAATCGCTGGAAGCGAGCCGGGCGATTGCGAACTACCTGAGCAAGCGCTACACGCAGCAGAAGCTCAAAGCCTTCGCCGAGCCGGACTATTACGCCGAACTGACGAAGACCAACAACACCTTCCTTGTGGCCATCATCATCGTCTGCATCGTCATGGCCATCGGTGGCGTGTTCGGCATGATGACCACGATGTTCGCCAGCATCGCCCAGCGCATCCGCGACATCGGCGTGCTGCGGTTGCTCGGCTTCAAACGCTGGCAGGTCATGGTGTCGTTCATGCTGGAGAGCTTGACGATTGCCCTCATTGGTGGTTTGGCTGGTGTGGTGCTCGCCTGGTTCTTTGCAGACGGTCGAAGCGCGGTGAGCACACTCAGCGGGGGTGGCGGTGGCCCCGGTGGCAAGAGTGTGGCACTCAAGATTGTCGTCAGCACGGAGGTGATGGCCATGGGCCTGCTGTTCGCGTTGGCGATGGGTCGCCTCGGTGGGCTAGTGCCAGCACTGAGTGCCATGCAAAAGAAGATTCTCGACTCGCTGCGGTAACCGTCATCATGCGTCAGCTTGGAATTGCGTTGTTTTTGCTGATGTTCTGTGGCATGGCCACAGCGCACCCGACCAATCCCAACAAGTCGATCGGTGCAACGACGATTGCTGTTGTGACCGTGCTGGACAATCTCGTCCGACTCGAATTGGAGATCGGCCAGGCCGATCTGCCGGTGTTCGTAGATCTCATCACCGATGGTGTGAAGACCACCGCGACCGAAGCCCAACTGCGGTTCTTCACCGGCGGGTTGGTTCTCGAAACCGATGATCTGCTTGAAGGCGTGGTAACAAAGCTCGACACCCGAAAGCGGGTAGAACGCGACCCCGTGACCGGTGAACCACTCGCCAAGCCCACCGGCACAGCCGACAAGATCACCTACGTGGTGGTTGAGTACCCGCTGAAGGGGAAGCCCAATCGCCTGCGGTTGAAACCGCCGGAGGCGAAGGCGGGCCGAAACCCGACCATCGGCCTCGTGATGTAC
>JBBRME010000281.1:0-5168 GCA_038230995.1 Gemmatales bacterium | reverse complement strand
GTTTGCTTTACTCAAGAAGTGATGAACAAACCCGTCCAGTTCCCACACAGCACGTTAGGCGATACTTTAGGTCAAGTTGAACCACTCTAATTCACCCAAGGCTGCTGTCATGTCCTCGCTCCTCGAACGCTTCCTGCGGTACGTCAAGATCGACACGATGGCCGACGAACGCAGCACCACCTACCCCAGCAGTGCAAGCCAGTTGGTGCTTGCCAAGTTGCTGTGCGATGAATTGCTGGCCCTGGGCCTGAGCGATGCCGTGCAAACGCAACACGGCCTGGTGTATGCCACGGTGCCGGGGAACACATCGGGCGTGCCCACCGTGGCGTTCGTGGCCCACGTGGATACCAGCCCCGAGACCACAGCGAAGGACGTGAAGCCGCAGGTGCACTGCAACTACGCTGGGGTCGACATCGTGTTGCCCGGTGACACGTCCAAAGTGATTCGCGTGGAAGACAACCCAGAGTTGAAGCAACTGCTGGGCAAGACGATCATCACCACCGATGGCACCACCTTGCTGGGTGCGGACGACAAGTCCGGCGTGGCGGTCATCATGGAACTGGCCAAGACGTTGGTCGATAACCCCAGTATCCCCCATGGCCCGGTGCGCATCTGCTTCACGTGTGACGAGGAGATCGGCAAGGGCGTCATTCATGTGGACCTAAAGGAACTCGGGGCGGATGTGGCGTACACGCTGGATGGTGCCGGTGCCGGCGACGTGGAAGGCGAGACGTTCAGTGCCGACAAAGCCACCGTCACCATTAGCGGGGTGAACATCCACCCGAGCATTGGTAAAGGCAAGATGCTCAACGCCATCAAGCTGGCGGCAAAGTTCATCGACAAGTTGCCTCAGGATTCACTCAGCCCGGAGACCACCGACGACCGCGAAGGTTTCGTGCATCCATACGTCATCGAAGGTGGTGTGGCCGAGGTGAAGATCCATATCCTGCTACGGGACTTCGACACACCCAAGCTGGCCGAATACGCTGAGATGCTGCGGAAGATCGGTGCGGAAGTGGCGGCCACGCACCCCAAGGCCGAAGTGAAAGTGGAGACGAACTACCAGTACCGCAACATGCGTGATGGCATGGAGAAGGAACCGCGTGCGGTGCCGTTTGCCCTGGAGGCGATCCGCCGGGCCGGGCTGACCCCTCGGCAGACGATCATCCGTGGTGGCACCGACGGCAGCCGACTCACCGAGATGGGCCTGCCCACGCCGAACCTCAGCACCGGCGAACACAACCCGCATAGCCCGCTGGAATGGACTTGTCTCGAAGAAATGGAAGCCTGCACTCGCGTGTGCGTGGAACTTGTGCAGGTCTGGGCGGGCCGATAAACAACGGTAGCGAGCGATGTGAATCGTTTGTTTCTTCGTTGCCCACTAACCTGGAAATTACGCAACCGCGTGCGACGCTCGCCAAGGATCATAACTCGACTGCCAATTCGCGCCGAAGTGGAACTCCACATCTGCCAAAGTTGGCACACGACTGCCTTTTCAGCGCTTCACTTGAAACTGTTGCTGAACGACCCTACGATGCTTCAACTTCACTGAATGCTCATCTGATCTCGGCCACCTGAAACTCACCGCTTGTGGCCAAGTGTTCTGGTAGCAACTGCCAGACTTCTCGGATGATCCAGCATAAGATGAGGTGATTCCTAGGCCTTCCCGCCGTTCGGACTTCCCCGATCGGAGATGAACCACGATGTATGAACGCTTCACGGACCGCGCCCGCAAGGTCATGCAATTGGCCAACCAAGAGGCGCAACGTTTCAACCACGAATACATCGGCACCGAGCATATCCTGCTCGGGCTGGTGAAGGAAGGGTCGGGCGTAGCCGCCAACGTGCTCAAAAACCTCGAAGTGGATCTTCGCAAGATTCGCCTTGAGGTAGAACGCATTGTTCAGCACGGCAATGGTGGCGACCAAGTGGTGATGGGTCGACTTCCCCACACGCCACGCGCCAAGAAAGTCATCGAGTATTCGATCGAAGAAGCCCGCAACCTCAACCATAGCTACGTGGGTACCGAGCACTTGCTGCTTGGCTTGCTCCGAGAGCAGGAAGGCGTGGCAGCGCAGGTGCTCATGAACCTGGGCCTCAAACTGGAAGATGTGCGTGAGGAAGTTCTCAACCTGTTAGGACACAACCCCATGCCGAATGAACAAGAACCTAGCGAACGTTCCGAACGCAGCGAACGCCCAGGTAAATCCAAATCGAAGACACCGGCCCTCGATAGCTTCGGGCGCGACCTCACTGAACTGGCGCGTACGCAAAAGCTCGACCCGGTGATTGGGCGTTCCAATGAAATCGAACGGGTCATCCAGATCCTGAGCCGACGTACCAAAAACAACCCGGTATTGCTGGGTGAAGCGGGCGTCGGCAAGACGGCCATCGTCGAAGGTCTCGCGCAGATGATCGTAGATGGCAACATCCCGGACCTGCTGCGGGATCGTCGCCTCGTCGTTCTCGACCTTGCCATGATGGTGGCCGGTACGAAGTACCGCGGCCAGTTTGAAGAACGCATCAAAGCCGTGATGAACGAAGTTCGTCGGGCCAAGAACACCATCCTGTTCATTGACGAACTGCACACTCTCGTGGGTGCCGGTGGTGCAGAAGGTGCAATCGACGCCAGCAACGTGCTCAAGCCAGCTCTTGCTCGTGGCGAAATCCAGTGCATCGGGGCCACCACGCTCGACGAGTACCGCAAGTACATCGAGAAGGACGCCGCACTTGCTCGCCGCTTCCAGGAAGTCATGGTCAATCCGCCAAGCAAGGACGAAGCGGTCGAGATCCTCAAGGGTCTGCGAGATCGTTACGAGAGCCACCACCGCGTGCAGATTACCGATGGTGCCCTGCGAGCCGCTGTGGAGCAATCGGATCGGTACATCAGCGGGCGCTGCCTGCCGGACAAGGCAATCGACGTGATAGACGAGGCCGGTGCTCGCATCCGCCTGAAGGCCATGACCCGTCCACCGAATCTCAAGGAACTCGACGAGCAGATCGACAAGCTCAACGTGGATAAGGAAGCCGCCGTAGCGGGTCAGCAGTTCGAAGAAGCCGCCGAGCTACGCGACCAAGCCGACAAGCTGAAGAAGAAGAAGGAACAACTGACGAAGGACTGGCGCGACAAGAGCAAGGAAGCCGATGGCGTCGTCGATGAAGAAGTCATCGCCGAAGTCGTATCGAAGATGACCGGCGTTCCACTGAAGAAGGTTGGCGAAGACGAGACACGCCGACTGCTCAAGATGGAAGACGAACTGCACAAGCAGGTGGTCAGCCAGAACGAGGCCATTCACGCCATCGCCAAGGCGGTGCGTAAGAGCCGCAGCGGTTTGAAGGATCCGAAGCGTCCGATCGGCAGCTTCATCTTCGCCGGGCCAACTGGCGTGGGTAAGACCTTGCTGGCCAAGACGCTGGCGAAGTTCATGTTCGGCGAAGAGACCGCGATCATCCAGCTCGACATGTCCGAATACATGGAGAAGCACAACGTGAGCCGGCTGATCGGCGCACCTCCCGGCTACGTGGGCTACGAAGAAGGTGGTCAGCTCACCGAGAAGATCCGCCGCAAGCCGTACAGCGTGGTGCTGCTCGACGAAATCGAGAAGGCCCACCCGGACGTCTGGAACATGCTGCTTCAGATTCTGGAAGAAGGCCGGTTGACGGATAACGTGGGTCGGGTTGTGGACTTCAAGAACACGATCCTGATCCTCACCACGAACATCGGTGCCGAGATCATCAGCCAGCGGGATGACATCACCAGCGTGTTCACCAGCGGGCTGAAGCGCGACAACGAGATGAACTACCAGGACATGAAAAAGCGCCTCATCGAACAGATGGGCAAGATCTTCCGTCCAGAGTTCCTCGGCCGGTTCGACGACACCATCGTCTTCCGCAGCCTGAACAAGGACAACCTCGTTCAGATCGTGGACATGGAACTGTCAAAGGTGAACAAGCGACTGGTGGAGAAGGGCTTCAAGCTCGTCGTTACCGATGTGGCGAAGGAGTTCATCATCGAGAAGGGCAGCAGCACCGAACTGGGTGCCCGCCCACTGCGTCGCAGCGTGGAGCAGTACCTAGAAGACGCTCTGGCCGAGAGCTTGCTGAAGGGCGAGTTCGATGGCAAGGAGACGATCACTGTGGTAGTGACCAAGGACGAAGAGGGCGAGGACAAGCTGTCGTTTGAACTGTCGGTGGCCACGCCACCACCAGCTCTCCCGGCCGCGGAGCCAGTGCCAGCCGCCGTCTAAAGGAATAGAAGCGACAACCTTCGGGGCGACCAATGAGGTCGCCCCGTTTTCGTTGAGCAACCCGGAGTTGCAGGCTCTCTACTCAAATTTGAATTCACTACCAAACACCTCCACATTTACCTCCTCGAGCGTCTCCACAACCAACATGGCACCGGCACCCTGTAACGCCTCGGCGGAGTGGTGCCCGGCACACGTCACAGCGATGCACCGTATCCCGGCGGCAACCGCCGCCTGCACGCCCACCACGGCATCTTCGATGACGACGCAGTTTTCGGTGGAAGTGTTCAGCCGGGCCGCTGCGGTCAGAAACACTTCGGGGTTCGGTTTGCCAATGCTTACATCATCGCCACTCACCACGGTGTCGAAGTACTCGCGGATATCCGTGACATCCAGCAGCAGTTCCAAGTTCATCCGCGGGGCTGACGAACCGATGGCCTGCTTCCAGCCGCGTTGCCGGAACTCTTGTAGCAGGTTCCGCACACCCGGGAGTAACTCGGTGCCGTCCCGGCGCACCGCCTGACGGTATAGTTCCTCTTTGACAAAAGCAACCGTGCTGGCTTCGTCATCGGTGGCATTGGGTAGGAACAGCAGGCGGATCACTTCCGGATTGCGCATGCCGAACGTGTTGGCAAAGTCTTCCCTGGTGAACGGGAAGCCTGCGGTCGCTGCCCACAGTTCCCAAGCGCGGAAGTGATGCTCGGCAGTATCGAGAAGCGTGCCGTCCACATCCCAGATGATGGCAGGTGTTGTCATGATATAAAAGATTGGATTGCAGTCCGTTAAGGGCCTGTCTCGAAATAAGTGTTACAAGTTCGCGTGACGCTATAGCCGTCGTTCATGAGGAACGACACACGAGCCGAAGGGATTCGGCAGCGGCATGGCTCTTTATCGCCATCGCTGGATGAACGGCAACTCCGGCTT
>JBBRME010000280.1:0-5172 GCA_038230995.1 Gemmatales bacterium | reverse complement strand
GGAATCATGAGAGAGCGGAATAATCGCAGGGGAAGTCGAGGGCAGAATCGACGGCAAAGAAGCCGATCTACTCGTTCCAGACAATCCCCTGTCCGCACAACTTGTGCGGATTTCACGCAGGATTGCCTTGAAAGGGGGTCGGGTCGTCGTCCCTCAAAGCAGAAGCCGGGAGGCTCGCAAAGCGACCACAGTTAGAATCTCCCGACGAGGAAGATTGTACCACAGGCGAGGCCGGGTGTAAAACCGATTTCGCCGTCAGCCGTCCCTCACCTGCAAGAATTGATGACCGATCCCACCCTTCGTGAGCGTGATGCCCACGTTGATGTGCCGCCTGGATCACTTCCGGGTCGGGCGGCTTAATCGTTTTGGCGGCGACGTACTGCTCGACCCACTCCCGGCGAGTCCGCAACCAGCGCCCGTCCCGAATCGTCTTGGATGTGCTGACCGATTTGGAACTCTGGTTGGTACGATACCCCGTTCAGGTTTGGTCCTGACTGGCCGTCAAGTTGGCGAATGATATGCGTTCAGACAGCGACCGCTCGTGTGCGTGAGAAAAAATGGTCATCGCCGTTCCCTTCCCGATAGTAACCTGCTCGACAACCGGATTTCCTACCGATAAACTGGCTTCATGCCAGCAAGCAGGAGATTCCCCATGACGAGCAGGACATCGAAAAAGACGACTAACAAGCCTCGGTACGAGCCCGTCCTCAAGCTCCCGCCGCTGCCCTACGAGCAATTCGTTGCTCTGCGGGACAACATTGCCGTCAATGGCGTCCTCGTGCCGATCCTGGTCGATTCCAACGGGCCTCGCCGGAAGATCATCGACGGCAATTACAGGAAGGCCATCGCCGACGAACTTGGCTACGATTGCCCGGAGATCGTTCAACCAGACCTCACCGAAGAAGAGAAACGAACCCTGGCCCGTGCCGTGAATCTGGCCCGGCGACAACTGACCCAGGAGCAAAAGCGGGGGATGGTCGCCGACCAGCTTGAAGAAACGCCCGGCAGGTCGAATCGCTGGATCGGCAAGCAACTTGGCGTCCATCATGCGACCGTTGCGGCGGTGCGGGCTGAGATGGAGGCAACTGGTCAAATTATCCAGTTGGAACGGACGGTCGGCGAGGATGGGAAAGAGCGGCCAGCATCCAGAGCAGTGACGGTAGTGTGCAGGACCGAAGTGGAAAAACAGGCCCGGCTGAAAGCCACAACCTTGATCCACGGAGATTGCCGGGCTGAACTCAAGAAGATTCCCACGGCGAGCGTCGATGCCATTATCAGCGATCCGATCTACCCCGAAGTCAAAAGAGAATACGGGCGAATTTCGGAGAAAGAGTGGCACGACCTGATGCGGGTCGTCGTCGCAGAATGCCGCCGTGTCCTGAAGCCCCAGGGGTCGGCGGTGTTCATCTTGGGGCCGAACTCAGAAAAGGTCGGCAAGATGCGACTCTGGCTGTGGGAATTCGTGGCTTGGGTTGGCCGGGAATGGAACATCGTCCAGGACTGCTACTGGTGGGCGCTGGATTCACTTCCCCTGGGCGGGATCAGTCGGCATCAGGGATTGATGCGGCCCTCGATCAAGATGTGCGTTTGGCTCGGATCACCGGATTGTTACCGAAATCAAGATGGAGTTCTTCTCACTCCTTCCCAGCAGACCTCTGCCCAGCATCGCTCTGATATACTTCTCCGAAAAGGTCCGAGCGGCAAAACTTATCGCAACAGTACCATCGCCAAGGCCGCAGACGAGCGAGGCGGAACGACCCCGTTCAATTGTTTGCCCATTTCCCTTGGAGGTCATGCCGGGACAGGCCACAACCACCCTGCTGCCACACCCTATGATCTGGCGGCGTGGTGGTGCAAGTATATTTTGCCTCCAGGTGGCGTGCTTCTCGATTGTTTTGCAGGATCGGGCAATGTCTTGCTTGCAGGGCTAAATCACGGGGCATCCAACGTCATCGGCATTGAGAAAGAAAAAAAGTATCTAAAGACGGCAAGGCAGAGAATCACGGAGGGGTGAGTGCAGAGCAGCACGTCGAACTCGCCCTTGGCGGCGTCTTCGAGCAGCTTCTTCAGGCCGGGCCGGTCCTTGACCCCGTGGCTTCCGTTTGCGTGATCTCGGTACTCGGCAACGATCTCGTGCGTGTCGCCGAACTTGTCGAGGAGTTCGTCCCGCTGGCGGTAGCCGTCAAGTTGGACGGGGTTCCCGACTCTCACATAGATTGCCGAATTTATCATGGTCTTGGTACTCCGGTAAATGATGCCACTGCAAGCAAACTCTGCTCGCCGGTAACTGGCTACTGCTACTCGTCGCTGGCAAATTCCAGCATCGAATCGAACAACAACCCTATGGCAAATTTGCCGGTCGAGCGGCTTCGGATCGGAGCAATGCGGATTACGGGGTTTATGTGACTGTCGCCGGTATGAATGAGCCACTGGTTTGCCGGGTCCAAGCCGTCGAGCATCACCAGAAGCTCGTCCGTCGTGGTTTGCCAAGCAAGCATTGCCCCATCTGAGATGCGAACCCTCATGGGCTTTCCGTTACCGTAACGACCCACGGTGTTGACGAGGATCGTTCGAGCCTCAGAAACGGTGCAACTGTGGGCGTCCCGATCTGTACGGCACTCGTCGGCGTTCGGAGGAAGGGCAGACACAAGTGCTAAGATATGCGGCACGAGATCAGCGGACGGGCCATCGTGACCACATAGCTCATTCAACTCGAAAGAGTTCAGACCCACGCTTTGATGAAGGTACGCCAAAGAACCTTCTGTTTTGGCGATGTCCTTGTCGAAGGTCGTGTAGATTTCCATACTGCCTGGATTGTAAACAAGGATTTCTGACATGCCTTGGAATCCATCGTCTCCGTAGTACGCTGCCGCATTCGTCGTTGCGATGCACAGCAGATAGTCGTCGTAAACTTCTCCACGAATAAGAGAGCCGATGAGCTTGTCATCCCGGTGATGTAGAAGGTCTTTGGGGTCCGTCACTTCACCAAACTTGAACACGTTCATTTTCATCTCCGTTCTCGATTTTGAATCCAGACCAAGGGATGCGTCAGTGCCAAACAACCATAGAGAGCCATCTCCCCGCCCACTTCGTTTCCGATCTCGACAATTCCCTGAATTCCTCCCCCGTGATTTTTCCCCGCTTGAACAACACGGCGGCGATCACTGGAGATAAATCGAAATCGTGTTTTCCACCGGGTAGCCGAGGATGATGGCTTCGATCACGGCCCTTCCTCGTCGGCGATGTCAAACACGGATTCGATTACGTCTTCCCATTCCTCCCAGGTCCGTTCACAGCCACGGCAAGCGTAGGCTTCCTGTTCGTCGTCCTGGTCGGCTTCGTACTCGTGAGCCAGTCCACCATTTCCGTTCAGGGCGTAGTAATGTCGGACAAGCCGAGTGCCACAGACTTCCCCGCCACAATGAGGACATTTCCAGGTCTGGTGCTGAGGTTCATCCCTGCTCTTGGGTTCGTCGGCGCTCATCGTTGGTTCTCCTTCGTGCGGGGGTAGTGTTTTCTCAAGAATGCCTGGAATGCCGCCGTCAGATCGTTGTCATCAATCCAATTCAGAAGGACAGTTTCCGGGTCGTCGCCGAATTCCGAAAACTCGTACAAGACATCAAGCAGGTCTTGCCCTTTCCGCTCGTTCACGGATTGAGCGTAGTCAAACCAGACATCCGATGCAGTGTCATCTGGGTCGGGTTCGTCAGCGATGGGTTCTGGTTCGACGGGGACCGGGAACGGAATGATATTGTCGTTCATGATTGTTTCTCCTTCTCCAACAAAAAAGGGGCGGGTCGAAGTGGTCACGGTGACTCACTTCGACCCGCCCCTCGCCTTTCGGCTCGGTTTTAACTGGCTCAATGCTGTGGCCGGGTCGATATGTCGTTATCTGGCGTCGTCTTTGCGACCAATCAGGTGTTTGCGAACCAGCCTGACTGGTTTGAACCGGAAAGATTATACCGTAGAAAGCGGCGCTTGTAAATCAAAGTTCCCATGAAATCAAAGACACGGCTAAGCGGCATTGTCTTTTAACCACTGCTTCTTCATCTCCCTTGCTTCCAATGCTTCCTTCTTCGCTGCCCGATACACCTTCTCGAAGCGTTTGAGCTTCGTGCAGACCTCGGACACGAACAGGCCGGTGAGATCGGCCAGTGAGCGCTTGACCTGGGCCAACGTGAGGTCCGGGTTGCACGTCAGCCACTCACTTTCATCGCTTCCTCGTGGATGAGTCGGCGGGACCGTACAACAAGACGGGCCAGCGCATCCTTCTCCGGGCAGTCATCCAGGTTCACGTCATCACCGGCCAACCATTCGGCCAGCTTCGCCGGGTCTTCAGGCATTTTTCCGAGGGGGCAAGTGTACCAAAGGCCGTTGCGCTCGATTGCCGCAACCCCGGCCCCGGCCTTAGCCTTGTCCAAGCTGCGTTGATTAAGGTTCGTATTGTCGTTCATGTCAGATACCTTTCATGTTGATGTTGACCGAACTCTTTTTTCACTCGTCACTGCTTGCCCGACCAATAAGGACAAAAGGGGCAAAAGATGGGGGCAGCACCAATACAGGTTCCGTCATGAACGTAGGAATTTGGTTTTGCCTACGCTACGCTTCCCCAGGATGCTGCCCCCACGCTTTCGCTGACATTTGCTTATGCTCCGCTGTCAGGACGGAGAGAAAGGTGAGGCAATCCCAACCTCACCAATTCATTGCGCCATCTCATCGTATTTGGCCTGCATATGGGCAATGCTCAAGTTGGCGTAGTTGTCGCCCTGAGCGGGCGGAATGGCGTCCTTTTGCTGGACGCACAACGTCGCCAACTTACGAACCAATTCGGCATATGCGAGTTGAGCAGGCACAACGTCGATTTGATTCTTGACAGCGGAATGAATCGCCGCAACTACCGCCTCGTATTCGGAGTTGTCAAACACGATGTACGGTTCATTCTGGATGGCGGTCAGCATTTCCGCAAGACTTGCGTTGTCCACGTCGTCTTGTGCGAGGCGTTCCTGAATGTGCCTAATCGCCCATTCACGAGGCACTTTGAATGTTTTCTTTTCTTGATCGGGCCGCTTGCTGTAGTGTTCCGTAAGGAACTCTTCAAAGTCTGCCGTCACGCCTCCAGAGTCGATAGTTTCCAGTCCCTTGTCCTCGTACTCATATTCGTAGCGTGGGTCG
>JBBRME010000279.1:0-5202 GCA_038230995.1 Gemmatales bacterium | reverse complement strand
CCCTTCATGTCCCGTTCACGAAATCGCGCCCGCCTGCTACAGTGAAGGTTCCTGACGACGTTTGGATTTCTCCCGAGGGTTTCCCGTGGCTTCTACGAAGATGATCGACATCCGCCGGGGCATGGTGCTCAACATGGGCGGCCAACTCCTGTACTGTCTCGAACGCGACCTGAATACCCCGGGGAACTGGCGAGCCATCCTGTATCTCAAACTGAAGAACCTCAAGACCGGTAGCATCGTCGATGAGCGTGTGCACCCGGACGACAAAGTCGATGTGGTGTATCTCGACACCCGCGACCACACCTACAGCTACAAAGACGGCGACGACTTCGTGTTCATGGACAGCGAGTCGTTCGAGCAGACCACGCTGAGCGGCGCTATGGTCGGCGACATGATGAAGTTCCTCCGTGAGAACGACACGGTCAAGATCACGTTCTACGATGAAAAAGCCCTGAGCTTGGATCTGCCACAAAACGTCACACTGCGAGTCGTCGAGACGGAACCGGGCATCAAGGGTGCTACCGCCGCCGCACAGACGAAACCCGCCACCCTGGAGACAGGCCACGTGGTTCAAGTGCCGAGCTTTATTGTTGAAGGCGAACTCATCGACATCCAAACCGAAGACGGCAAGTACCTCCGCCGCGCCGCGAAGGAGTAGAGTTTCAACGATTTCAGCCTGAAAGGCTGTCTCTTCCAGGCACGGGCTGTACCCGGGACCAGGAAGCACGCTAGCCCCGGCCCTGTCTGGGCCGCTCAGACCTGAACGGTTGAGCGGCCCAGACAGGGCCGGTTTTTTTCCTTTCGATGACCCAGAGCATAACCCTGGGCTGGGGGAGACAGCCCGTTGGGCTGAGGAAAAATGTTGCAATTCGCCGTGCTGACGCACGATTGGCCCGTGGCTCACCTCGATCTGTTCCTGGAACAGAACGGTGTACTACGGGCTTGGCGTTTACCGGCCGAGTACCAGCCGGGTGAAGTGTGCGAAGCACTGGAACGTCACGACCATCGATTGATGTATCTCAATTACGTCGGCCCCGTCAGCGGGGACCGCGGCACGGTCAGTCGATGGGACGCAGGTGAACTGGAGTGGTTGAAGGACACGGAACAACGGATCGAAGTCCGGCTGAGTGGAGACAAGCTGAGCGGGGACTACGCGTTGGTGCTGATGGAAGGGAGCAATTGGCGTTTTGATAGTATTCCGCTCACTCCGTGAGCGGTTCTCAAAAACTCCACTCACGGAGTGAGCGGAATACTCGCAAAACGATATACGGTTACTTCCCCTTCGTGAACGCCTTCAATTTGTGGCTGTAACCATCGTAATCAATTTGCACTAAACCCACGCCACGTGAGTACCACACGGTTGCTGTCTGGAACACGGTGCCGTTCTGGGCGTACTCGCTTTTGATGGGGATCGCGTCCATGTCGCCTGCGGGCAACTTGAGTGTTTCGATCTTGCCAACGGAACGTGTCTCGACGTACCCGCCAGCGTCCCACGTCCAGCTATCGCCCTCCGCCATGTCGGGCTTGGCAATGATGCGCGGGTTTTTATGCACTGCACCGTTCGTGGAGACGAGCGCTGTGCCTTCTGCATCAACGCGATACCCTTGCACCGTCAGTCCGGTAGCTTTTTGTGTGGCATACCTTACGCCATCTTTCATTTCTGTACTGGTGATTTCTCGGCGTTCCATCACAGTGGTGCCATCGCCACCACCGCCGTCCTGCACAAACTCCCAGGTGTTACCCAACGCTAACGGCACCCACGGTTCCCTGGCTTTCTTGATGGCCTTTGGGATAGGTGCGGTGTACGCAGATGCTGTAAGAAGGACCACGGCCAGGCAACTGAGCAGAACTTTCATGACGGTCGCGTCGCCTCCGTGTGTCAGGACTTTCTCAACGATACCCACAGCGACAGCCCAACGCTAGTCAAACAACGTCACGCTGTTGGCAACTCGGTTGACTCCGCTGCGAGTTTCAGCAATCGTCGGCAGGTTACGGATGAACTCGAAGTAGCCCTTCAGATTGAACTTCTTTTTTGTGCTGTCGCTGCTCATGAAGCGGATGTTGCCGAACACTTTGCGATCCGGTGGCCACGGTCGATCAAACAAGCCGAAGCACCAGAAGATGCCGGTGTAGCTGTTCGGATCGCGGCCATCCATGGCGTACTTGTTGTTCAAGTGCTCAAGGATGCGATAGGCCGCCTCCGGGCTTTCCGTCCACTCCAGTACCTTCTTGGCCCACAGCATCCGCAGGTAATTGTGGATGCGACCCGTTACCACCAGCTCGCGCTGCGCCGCATTCCAGATGGGGTCGTGCGTGGTACCACCTTCAAACTCCGCGAGGGTGTAGAGGTACTCGCGCTGGTCGCCTGCGTGTTTGCCCAGTGAGTTGCGAGCCCATTCAGGAAGCACACCGGCCAACGTGCCTTCCTCGTTGAGCGGCGCGAAATCGAACGTGCTGAAGTTGAAGCTTGTTGCCTCACCATCCTGTTGCCAGCTCATGTTCTTTGTTTCCGACTTCCAACTTCCAGCTTCCGCCATTCTGACGAAGTGCCACTGATAGCCCACATCACGCCAGGTGACCGCCTCATCCAGGAAGCTGTTCACGTTGGCATCCCGACAGAAGAAATCGTCCTTGTTGCGGGTCTTCAGGTTCAACTCGTTGGCTGTCCAGTCTGACCCCAGCACGGCCGCAATCACATCATCAATACCCAAGTGACCGTAGTGCAGGTGAGCGCTCAATCCGCTGGCGGAGTTCTTCTTCGGGTCGTCCGGCTCGCTGCGTTCCTCGGCATACTTGGGCAGCTTGTTCGCAACGAAATCATCAAGCACGGCCTTGCCTGCGGTGGCCCCACCGGGCCAGCCGGGCACGATGGGTACAGACTTGTCGAGCGGCAGGGAGTGCACAAACTCTGTGAGATCGGTCGGTGGGTTCCACGTTTTGAACGGAGCTTTCACGGGCTTGGACACGGAAGCGACGTCCGGTGCAGGGTTCGACCGGTTGGCCCAAGCCACCTCAAACAGTTTGTGCCACTTGGGGCGGAGGTGGGCCGCCGCCGCGGTGGGCTTGCCCAGTAGTGACAACGGGGTGACACTGTTTCCATCAACCGCGATCACGCGGCACTTGGCCTTGGCCGCGATGGTGCGGATTTGGGCAGGCACAATGAACTGCGGAAAGTCGTCCGTCACCAGCATCACCGCGTCGTCCGCCAGTTGCTTCACCAAACCGCGACCGGTGTTACCGGGTGTCTCCACGAATGGCCAGTAGTTGTAACCACGCTCCATGGCCACTGCCGCGTTCTCGGCCATGCCTTCCAGCAGGAACTGATGGAAGCGGACGCTGGCCCACGGGTAGTTGAGCTTCAGGCCTTCGTAGATGACCAGCGGTTTGCCGTAGTGCTCGGCCATGGCGATGGCGTAATCGAGGGCGTGATTGCTTTGGAATCGCCGGTACATCTGCATCCAATAAAGGATGTATTTCCCGGACTTCTGAATGGGTTGTTCGTTCGCCTGCCGAACACGGGCATCGTTGAAATTGGCCATGCACTATAAATAGTCCCCATGAGCGCACCCGTTCTATCCGTACACGAAGTTGAGAAGCACTACGGCAAAGCCGTGGCCCTGCGCGGGGTGAGCCTGACCGTGCAGCCCGGCGAGTTGTTTGGCCTGCTGGGGCCGAACGGCGCGGGGAAGACCACGCTGCTTAGCATCGTGTCCGGCTTGTTGGCACCCACTCGTGGTACCGTGGAGATCGACGGCCAGAAACTCGGCATGACCGACCGCGAGCTTCGCCGGAAGATCGGCTTCGCCACGCAAGACCTGGCCATTTACCCCGAGTTGACCGCCCGCGAGAACCTCGATTTCTTCGGCCGACTCTACGGGCTGAGTGGCGAGTTGTTGAAGAACCGCGTGAACACGCTCCTTGAATCGGTAGCCCTGATGGATCGAGCTGATCACCGCTGTGGCACCTTCAGCGGGGGCATGAAGCGTCGACTAAACTTGGCCGTGGCTCTTGTGCATGAGCCAAAACTCTTACTGCTGGATGAACCAACCACCGGGGTCGATCCGCAGAGTCGCAGGCACATCTTCGAGCAGGTTCGGCAGCGCAACCGAGACGGGCTGACGGTGATTTATACCAGCCACTACATGGAAGAAGTGCAGGAACTTTGCACCCGCATTGCCATCGTGGATCATGGCAAGATGGTGGCCTGCGATACGCTGACGACGTTGCTGGATCGGCTGGATACCACGGCAACTCTTGATGTGGTATCCGTCAGTGACAACCTGTTGTCGCAGTTGCAAACCTGGCCGGAGTTGACGAGTGCTCAGCTCACTGGCACTGTCCTCACGGTACACGGCCCTCAACTGGCAACAGTCTTGGCGAAGTTATTATCCGTGGTGGGGCCAGTGCGGACGATGGCCGTGACGCCGCCAACGCTGGAACGCGTCTTCCTCAACTTGACCGGTCACACATTGCGAGATTGATTCATGCCGAAGGTGGTGCTGTTGAATTGCGTGGGGCTAACACCCAAGTTGCTGCCATTGGCCCCCAAGCTCTCGGCGATTGCAACCAAGGGTTGGCAGGCCAACATGCCGGAGGTGCTGCCTGCGGTTACTTGTACCGTGCAGGCAACATTACTTACGGGATCGCTGCCGAATCAACATGGCATCGTGGCGAACGGCTGGCACTTCCGCGACACCAACGAAGTGCGCTTCTGGCAGCAGTCGAACGCACTGATGCAGGCAGAGCCGGTGTATGTGACGGCGAAGAAACGTAACCCGACGTTCACCTGTGCCAAGCTGTTCTGGTGGTTCAATCAGGGCGCGGACGTGACCCTAAGCGTAACACCGAAGCCGTGGTACGGCGTCGATGGCAACAAGGCCTTCGACATCAGCAGCACGCCCGCACCGCTAGCCGAGAAGTTGAAAGCCAAGTTGGGTGCGTTCCCCTTCCCGGCGTTTTGGGGGCCGAGGGCCGGGCTGCCCCGCACCGCTTGGATAGCGAATTGTGCCGCCGAAATACTGAACGACTCCGCTCCTGATCTCACTCTGGTGTACCTTCCGCACCTCGACTACGAACCGCAGCGGCGTGGCCCCAGCGGGTGCGACATGGCCAAACAGGTGAAGGAACTGGACGATGCGTGTGCCCCGATTTTGGATGCAGCGGAGAAGGCTGGTGCCGAAGTGTGGATCGTCAGCGAGTATG
>JBBRME010000278.1:0-5207 GCA_038230995.1 Gemmatales bacterium | reverse complement strand
ATCCGGGAAGGCATACGTGTTGTCGTCGATCTTCGTGAGCGGATAATCGCAGATCCATTCGATCAGGGCGTAGAGCTTGGCGTTCTTCTCGTAGATGTACAAGACGTTGTGATCCCAGCCGTATTCGCCGATCAAGCCGAGGAACTCCGGGGCTGGTGCAGCGGGTGCATTCTTCAGTCTTGCTACCGGCACATAGCTCTGCTTACCAATCTCGAACATCATGCCCTTCAACACCATCGGTGGGCCGAAGGACATGCAATCGTCAGCCCGGTACGCCGAGCCGTCCCAGCGAAGTTTGCTGCGGAGTCCACCTCGCCCCGGCCAAATGTACACCAAGTCGTTGTTGCGCTCGATGTCGAAGAAGCGTTTGCTTTCCGGGTCCAAGTATCGCAGTGCAAGTGCTGCACTCTGTTCTTTCGTCAGTGCTTTGGTCTCGATGATCTCCGGCAATGGCTTGCCCTCGCGCTTGGCCAGCAGCATCTTCAGGGTCTCATCCGCAATCCGGCTCGTGGTGCCGTTGGCCACATCCCGGCTGCACGTGACGATCACGCCGAGCTTCTTCTCCGGCAGCATCGCAATCTCGGTGGCGAAGCCGTAGATCGCCCCACCATGGCCGATGCGCTTGGTGCCTTCCAGTTCACTCACCATGAAGCCCAAGCCAAAGCCCTGCTTCTCGTCCGCCTTGGCGAACTGCGGGGTGAACATCTCTTTCATGGTGTCCGGCTTCAGCACGCGCTCCGCGAACACCGCGCTCATGAACGTGGCGAGGTCGCCTACCGTGGTGTACAGGCTGCCTGCGGGTGCCATGCCCAGCTCAAACGTGGGGGCGGGGAACTCACGCCCGTGGTAGCTCCACATCACCGCTTCCGCTAGGTGTTTCTTCACGGTGTCGGTTGGCAAGAAGTTACTGTTGGTCATCTTCAGCGGGTCGAGCGTCGATTCTTTCAAGGCTTCTGGGAAGGGCTTCTTCTTCATCACTTCCAGCACCCGGCCCACCGTGGCAATGGCGGCGTTGCTGTACTTGATCTTCTCACCCGGCTTGTAGATCAATTCCAGCCCGTTGATGCTGTCCACCGAGGCTTCAAGCGTTGGGTTGGTGTCGTCGAAGTAGTTGCCCACCGGCGATTCGCGGATGAGTCCGCTGCGATGGCTCATGAGCATCCGCAGTGTCAGCTTGGTGTCGTTGAACTGGTTCTTAGGTTTGAAAGTCGGCAGGTACTTTTCGACCGGTGCATCGAGGTCGATCTGCTTCTCTTCCACCAACTTCATGATGGCAATGTCGGTGAATAGCTTGCTGACGCTGCCCACGCGGTACACGGTGTCAGCATTCGCCGGTCGGGTCTTCTTCGCATCCTCGTAACCGAAGCCGGTTTGGAACAGCACCTTCTGATCATCGACGATGGCGATGCTAAGCGCCGGTAGGTTCTTGTCCCTCACCTCGCGTTCGCACAGGGCCTTGACCCGGGCAATCACATCGGCCTGAGTCGGGGCCTGACCCAACGATACAGAAGTGAAAACCCACCCGACGAGGAACAGAGTTAGTCCACGCATTGCGAACCCCGTGTGCAACAACACGCTGATTCTACACGAATGGCACCTACCGCCCGGTCTTAGCGAGGAACTTCAGCGAACTGTTGGCGCTCAAACCCAACTGGCACTTCTGATCGAACCCGTAGTGCTGGAGCAACTGCACGAGTTGCTCGGCTTCCTTCTCCGTGTCGCAGGCAAACAGTTGTCGGCCAACGCCTTCGTACACCGCATACTTGTCGCCCACACCTTTACGGACTTTCAGCAAGCTTACCTCGAAGCGTGAGGCTTGCACACTGAACGGCACCTTCGTGGGTGCGTTGCCGTTGCAGAGGAAGAAGCACACGTCCTTGTTGAACTTGCAGTATTCGGTGAAGCGTTGCTCTTGCACCAGCTTCAAGCCATCGCGGGCGCTCCACTCACTGGCCCCGAAATTGGCTATGACATCGGTGCCCGAAGCCAGCACCCAGTCACCTTTCTCGCGGCGGATTTCCAACGATTTGGAATCGAACACGATCCGCTCGCCCACCATGGAGTTCTTGCCCGCATCGATGCCCGTGCGCTTCAAGGCTTCTTCCTGATACGCCGCTTGCAGTGCCGAGATTTGCGATTGCCTTGCCGTCGGCTTGGCCCGGCTGGAACCTTCCTGGGTGAACAGATACGTCATGCCGTTGCTGGCCGTACCCACCTGGCCGAGCCGGTTGAAGCCGTACTTGCGGATGACCGCGTAGGCCATCTCCGCATCATCCCGGTTGCCACTGAAGTTCAGCAGGATGTTCTGGTCGTCACGCAGCACCCAGACCCCGCGCACCGATTCCACCCGCAGTACGGCCGCGTCAATCTCCACACTGACCTTGGGGCTGAAGCTCGGCTTCTGTGCTTCTTCGTTGAACAAGCCGTACTCCACCACCACGCGATCCGAGCCGAGCTTGGCCCACTGCGTCGGGCGCATGTCGCGCATCGCTTTGACATAGTCTTCAGCAGCGGCTTGATCCTTGCCGAAGTCGCGCACCACCGTCTTGCCGTTGGTGATCTCCCAACGCTCGAAATTCTTCTGTGTGCGAAGGGTGTAGACATCCCACTTAACTAGGTTCTCGGGCATCGGCAGTTTGAACGTGGGATCAGCGAGCGAGGCTTGCGGGGTCAGGCTGTTTGCTGTGGGCGAGGCCTGCATTTGCGGGGTGGCGCTCTTCTGTTGCGATGGGGCCACCAGCGGTTGCGGGTTGTAACTCTTCAACGGCAGGATGTTCGGTTCTTTGCTCGGAGCGGGAGCCGTCGTCGGGGAGTTGGTGGGCCAGAAACTCGGGTTCTGCGCCGAGGCAATGCTGCCCAAAGCTACGCAACTTGCCGAGATGAGCCAGTTTCGCATTGTGATGCCCCCGTGCGACCGCGCACACGGAGTTATCGGCACAATCCGCGCAAGTTCTTGAAGGCAGTTGCGTGTGATAAGTTTCTTAAGAACCTTTGCGAAGCACTTGCATCTCATCATTCTGCCAGCGGTCGTCGTGTCCACGGGATATGGGTACCCCCCGTTGGACACGCTTCACTAGGCTGGACGAACGAGTGTTGAATTGATGACCGCCAACGGAAACGGTTGCTGGGTCTTCATTTGTGTCGAAGTGAGGTGATGGGCCGTACGTCTACAACCTGTCCAGCGGGCTTTGCACGCCGCCCGGCCCGCGGTTGACCACATGGGTGTAGATCATCGTCGTGCTCACATCCGCATGTCCCAGCAGTTCCTGCACGGTGCGGATGTCGTACCCCGCTTCCAGAAGGTGCGTCGCAAAGCTATGCCGGAAAGTATGGCAACTGACCTTCTTGACGAACCCGCACGCCAGCACCGCCTTCTTCACTTCCTTTTGCAACGTGTTCTCATGCAAATGATGCCGCATCAGCAGACTCGCCTCTCCCAGCTCCGTTGGAGAGAGGCTGGGGGTGAGGGCTTTTCCCTCCAAATCCCTCCGCGGATCCGCACTCAATTTCGCCGAGGCAAACAGATACTGCCAACCGAACTCCGTCGCCGCCCCCGGGAACTTCGCCGCATACGCATACGGCAACCAGACCCGCCCGTGTCCCTTGGCCAGATCCTGCTCGTGCAACAGCCGACGTAATGCCATCTGTTCCCGTAGTTTCGCCGCGATCTTCTTGGGGAGTGGCACCACGCGATCCTTTTCGCCCTTGCCGTCTCGCACCAGAATTTGATGCCGGTCGAAGTCCAAATCCTTCACCCGCAACCGGCAACATTCGAGAATCCGCAGGCCAGTTCCGTACATCAACTCCGCCAGAAGCCGGTGAGTGCCGGTCATTCTGTCTAACAATGCTCGGACTTCGTCCACGCTCAGCACCACGGGCAGCCGATCCGGTCGTTTGGCCCGCAACGCATCGATCATCGGCAGTTCAATGTCCAGCACTTGTTGATAGAGAAACAAGATGCCTGAGAAAGCCTGATTCTGTGTGCTGGCGGCCACCTGGCGAACGGTGGCTAGGTGGTTCAAATAGGCTTCGATCTCGACCCGGCCCATCTCCTGCGGATGGCGTTTGTTTTGGAAAAGGATGAATTTGGTCACCCAACCGACGTAGGCTTCTTCAGTGCGGATGCTGTAGTGCAACAGCCGACACTTGGCCCGTAGCCGATCCAGTAACTTGGGTTGCTGTGGTGGACTTGGATTCTGTTGGGAATTCACTGGACATCCTGCCGAGGATTGATGATACTTCTTACAATAGGGATAGGACGACTACTCCGAGCCGGTCTAGCCGCATCGTAGTATACAGAACAGTTGCTGGAGTTAGGCAGAAATAATTCTGTCGAATAATAAGTTCGGCGGCGGAGGGCTTCGAAATGGCAGCACGAAAAACGGAGCCAAAGTCTGGGTTGCGTGTTACCCCGCTCGGCATCGTCGCCACCTTCGTGACGCTCACGGAAACGGTGTTGGGACTCGCGCTCACCCAAGTCACCGGAGGCGTACAGGTAGCCCTGACGGTGTTCGTCATCGCTTTCGCTTTGCTTGTCGCCGGTGCTTTTTTCGTCATCCTCTGGTTCCGTCCGTTCGTCTTCTATTCCCCATCGGAGTTTGGGGATGTTGATCCGAAGTCGTTCATCGACGCGATGCGCGGCAAGCTGCCGGAGCGAGTGTCAGAGCAGATCAGCATGGCTGAGCAGGTCGAAGCGAAGCCGACCGACAAAACCGCTCAATTCAGGCTGATTGATAGCTTGATAGACGAACCAGCGCGGCAGCACATTATCTTGATGCATGACAAAGATATGTCGCTGCAGATCGGTGACTTCTTTGGCCATCAGTTCGAGACTGGCCGTGAGGGTAAGGGCTGGACAAGTGGCAATATGTCCGGCCAGTCTCTTTGCGAAAAGCTCAACGGTACAGGGTTGATAGAGTTGGCCAGCAAAGGAGCCGCCATTCAACTCACCAAGAGTGGCCATGAGTTCGCAGAGTGGTTGGTTGGTTCGGGCCTCAAGGCTACATTTCTCGCAACCCCGATGGGTAGTTGGGGTGAGCCGTTCCGTCCGTCCGGTGTGCCGGCTGGCTTTGGGCAGTTTGGCCAGACAATGCATCCGGGAGCAGGAGTCGGTGAGTCGGCCGAGCAACAAGCTCATGAGCCAGCCACCACCCAGCGCAAAGACGCCGAACCAGGCGCTGCAGCAGACGGCGGGGGCGTGTAGGCTT
>JBBRME010000277.1:0-5224 GCA_038230995.1 Gemmatales bacterium | reverse complement strand
CAGGGTGACGCCGATCATCCCGGCGAAGACTGCGGTGCCCAACGTACTCCGCATCTCGGCCCCGGCCCCTTCGGCCAACACCAATGGCAACACACCGAGGATGAACGCCACGCTCGTCATGATGATTGGGCGCAATCGCAGTTTGCACGCGGTGATGGTGGCCTCACGCACACTCATCCCCTCGGCGTGTTTGTTGCGAGCATACTCTACGATCAGAATCGAGTTCTTGCTCGCCAGCCCCACCAGAACCACGAAGCCGATCTGCGTGAAAATGTTCACATCCTGCCCGGCCAGTCGCACGCCAACCAAGGCACTGAGCAAACACAACGGCACCACGAGGATAACCGCCAATGGCAGCGTCCAACTCTCGTATTGTGCGGCCAGCACCAGGAACACCAGCAGTACACTGAGGCCGAAGGCGTACATGGCGGTCGGGCCGGTTTCCAGTTGAAAGAGGGCTAATTCCGTCCACTCGGCCTTCATGCCGGATTCGAGTTTGGAATCGGCCAAGCGCTTCAGCGTGCTGATCGCCTCGCCACTGCTGGTGCCCGGTTTCGGGTTGGTCGTGACGGGGGCTACTTGATGAAGGTTGTGCCGGATGACCAGAGCCGGGCCAGTGGATTCTTTCGTCTTGAAGAAGTAACGCACGGGCACCATCTCGCCAGTGCGGCGGTTAGGCACTTGGGCCGCGTACAAGTCGGCAAGTGATTTGCGGAACTTGCGATCCGCTTGAATGGTCACCTGCCAAGTTCGACCAAACCGATTGAAGTCGTTCACATACTCCGAGCCGAATAGTTGCTGCATCGCCTTGATGACATCGCCGACATCTACGCCCAAGGTCTCGGCGGCATCGCGATCAAAAGCCAATTCCAACCACAAGCTATCGGCACGGAAGCCGCTGAACGTGCCGGAGAGTTCCGGCGCATCATCACTCAACCGCACCACTTCTTCGGCTGTGAGTTGGAGATTGCGCCCGGTGGAATCGCTACCGAGGCGATCTTCGATCATCAGGCGGTAACCACCAGCGGCACCGAGGCCATCCACGGGCGGCGCAGGGAAGACGCTGATAATGGCACGCGGGATTTCCGCAAGGCATTTCGCTTGCAAGGAGCTTGCAATGAAGTCCGCATGTCGGCTCGTGTCTTGCCGCTCTTCAAACCGATCCAGCATCACATACAGCGTCACGAAGTTCGCGGCGTTGCCACCCAGCACGGCCGATTGCCCGGCCACAGCCACCGTGTGCTTCACGCCGGGTATATTTCGTGCAAGTTCATCCACCTTCAACGCCGTTTGTTCACTACGCGAAAGCGATGCCGCGTCGGTGAGTTGAACGTTGACAATCAGATAGCCCTTATCCTGCACGGGGATGAAGCCCGTCGGTGTGGCTAGGGTGACAATCCACGTGAGGTACACCAGCCCACCAAACAAAACCAAAACGATCGGCGCTACCCATAGCAACCCACTTACGACGGCAAGGTAGCCCCGCGTGGCGAGATCAAAACCTTTGTTGAACAACCAGAACAGAAAGCCCAGCAGCTTGTTCACCCATACCCGCACGATCCAGCCGACAAGCAACGCAGCAAGGACACAGACCACACCGGCGGCCTGCGGGCGAAGCCAATCCAGGTTCGGCGGGATGTTGCATTGCATCCACAGTTTTTCAGCAAAGGGCTTTACGATTGGGCCAAAAAATACGTAAGCAGCGATCGCAGAGAGAAGCGGGATAGCCAGGCGCGGCAGTGGCTCACGCCATTTGGGATCACCGTGATGCTGCTGCAACAGAAGGCCACACAGCGCGGGCGAAAGTGTCAGCGAGTTAAACGCACTGAGTAGTGTGCTGATGGCGATGGTAATGGCGAACTGCCGGAAGAATTCACCGACGATGCCAGAGATGAACACACACGGGATGAACACCGCGCTGAGTACCAAACCCACCGCAATCACTGGCCCAGCCACATCACGCATGGCTTGGGCCGTGGCGTCCTTCGGTGCCAACCCACGGGCCAAGTGATACTCCACGGCCTCGACCACCACAATCGCGTCGTCCACCACGATGCCCACTGCCAGCACCAAGCCGAACAGCGTGAGTGTGTTCAAGCTGAAGCCAGCCATTGCCATGAAGCCAAACGTGCCGATGATGGCCACCGGCACGGCGGCCAGCGGGATAATGGCGGAACGCCAGCTTTGTAGAAACACGAGCATGACGAGTGCCACGAGCAGCACGGCATCACGCAGGGTGCTGAACACCTCGCTGACGGACTCTTCGATGAACGGCGTGGTGTCGTAGACGATCTGATACTCAACACCAGCGGGGAAGCGGCTCTGTAACTCGGCCATCTTGGCCTTCACGCGGTTGGCCGTTTCGATGGCGTTGGTGCCGGGCAGTTGATACACGGAGAGGGCGACGGATGGCTGACCGTCGAGCGTGCAGGTCTGATCGTAAGCGGACGCGCCGAGTTCGATCTTGTCGGTCACGTCTTTCAGTCGAACCATGCGGCCTTCGTCGTCCGTTTTTAGCACAATGTCGCCGAACTCTTTGGTCTCGACCAATCGTCCACGTGTGTTGATGGTGAGTTGAAAGGCTTGACCAGTTGGAACCGGTGGCTGCCCGATCTGTCCGGCAGCGACTTGGGTATTCTGTTGCTCGATGGCTTTTGAAATCATGTCCGCCGAGATACTACGATTGGCCATCTTGATCGGGTTGATCCACACCCGCATCGAGTAGTCACGTTGGCCGAGGAATTGGATGTCGCCTACGCCGTCGAGTCGAGCCAACTCGTCACGCAGTTGGATGGTGGCGTAATTGCTGAGGTACAAATCGTTCTTGGAATCCGTTGGGCTGTAGAGATTGACGATCATCAACGTGCTGGCAGCTTTCTTCTTGACTGTCACCCCTCGTCGTTTGACCTCAGCAGGCAGTTTCGTGAGAGCGATGTTCACGCGGTTCTGCACTAGAACCTGTGCGATGTTGAGATCCGTGCCGGGTTTGAAGGTCACTTGCAAGCTGTACGAGCCGTCATTGGCGCTGGTGCTCGTCATGTACAGCATGTTCTCCACGCCGTTGACGTTCTCTTCGATGGGGGCTGCCACGGTATCCGTAAGCGTGCGTGCGTGGGCACCGGGATAGATGGTGGAGACTTCAATCGTCGGCGGAGTGACTTCCGGGTAAAGAGCCACGGGCAGGCGATACAAGCCCACAATGCCGCCGAGCGTCAGCAGGATGCTGAGCACCCCCGCGAAGATGGGTCGATGAATGAAGAACTTGGCGAACATGCAAAAGGTTAAGCCTGGCGGGTGGGCAGTGTCTGGGCACTGTTGGCTGTGGTGTCGAAGGTCTTGATCCGCACTGGGTCGTGCACCTTTGTCAGGATCGCGTTGGGGTTGGGTACGTCATACCAAGCACCGTCTGCGAAGTCTATGATCACGTAACCATTCTTGTTTACCGTGATGACACGCCCGAGCTTACCCAGAAATCGCTGAAACTTGGCCGGGGCACTGGTGACCACTTCGACGAACTGGCTTTCCCAATCAGTACGTAGTCGGGCTATGGCTTCGTTAGAAGGGAAGGGCATCAGTCATCCCCTTCTTTGGGCAGGCTCGCATTTGTCCAACCGTAGTCCGCAAAGCGATCCGGAAGGATCGTGGTGAGGAGATCGGACGGTTTCACGGTCATCACGTTGCGTGTCGTGATCTCTTTGGGCAGCTTGACAGTAGCAAAGGCCGATTGGCTTTCCTTCGACCATTCACGCCAGTCCTTCCGACTCCAACGCGTCAAGTCGTTCATGGTTTCGCCCGTCCACACGAAGTTGCTGTAACCGCTGTAGGCGTTTCCAGTCGTTGTCTCCCACGTCAATTCACGATCTAGGTGGCTTGGTTTGCTGCGATGACGGATCAGTGGTTCATCGCTGCTTTCCCAAGAGAGCATCAGGTTGGAATCGGCGGTCACTTCCATTGGCAGCAAGTTCGCTTTGTCGTCCTCGGCAGCACCTACGAGCGGATGCAGGTCGAGTAGCACCGAGTTCATCGACATGGTGTTGTGCGTGAGGGTCAGCCGGATGGCGGCCCCAGCAAGATGAGTTCGCGTGGATGGGCCTATGTCAAACACTGGTTGACTGAGGGCCACACCACATTGTTGGAGAACAATGTCCGCCGGGGTGGCCACTGGCAAACGGGCCAATTGACCGGCACCGCGCACGAGGCAAGATTCCAGCAGCAGCGTTGGCCGTTGATTGAGGTCTTTCTTCATCAAGGCCGAGGTATCTTTGACCGTGGCCAACGCTGCCACGCCATCGCCATCGCTATCCAACGAGATCACGCACGACTTCAACTCCCCACGCACGGCTGAACCGAGTTCAAACAGCGACACGACTTCGCCCTGCGCCCGTTGGCGAATTCGTACACGCAGTTTTTCAAGTATGAGCGTTCCAGCTTCCAGCCGGAATAAGGCTAATTCCTTGAGGTTGACATCTTTGCCCAGCGTCAGCAGTGGGTTCGAACCTTCTTCTGGCTTGATGGTAATGCTTGCCTTCGGATCGTTCAAAACCACAGCGCGTGGGATGGTGACCGGCCCTGAGCCACGCACCAGTACCGTGCCTTTGCCTTTGATGGCGGCTACAGCGGTGGCCAACTCGGTGAACACGTGCGATGGCAACTCGGCCTTCTCGGCATCCGTAGCGTTGGGGTACCAGACCTTGATGTTGCTGGGGGCCAGGCTCGGCAGCGGCCAGTCGGGGTAGATGGAAGTTTGCGGATTCGGCAGGTGCCGCACGCCAAGGATGGTGACGTTTGCGGAACTCACACGAAGCGACGCTTGCTTAGTGTTGAGTTCCAACCCGTACCACGGGCGATCCGCATCCGTACGCAAGGGTTGTGCCCATGGTACTGCAGCAAGCTTCGTGGCCTGAAATCCGGACGGCAACTCCACGCGATACACGGCGTTTGGCAGGCTCTCCAGTACGCCCAGGCTGATTTCACTGGTGTCGCTATTCTTCAAGAGCGGTGGTTTACGATCCATCTCGCCGGTGGTCATGCCACCATCGCCACTTGTGGCTGCACTAAACAAACAGTAACCGGCTGAGATGCTAGTGATGCTGCCTTGCCCTGGCAACGCTTGTGCCAGCCCTCCGTTTGGCCCTACTTGTACCGTGCAGTGTCGCAGGATGATGGATTGTGTATCGCTACTCTCGGCCACGCTACCACAGTCGAAGATCGGTCGCTGAGCAAT
>JBBRME010000276.1:0-5226 GCA_038230995.1 Gemmatales bacterium | reverse complement strand
TGTGCCGTTCCCGCACCAATCGGAAGCGGTGGCCGCGTGGTGGAAGGCTGGCGGGCGCGGTGTGGTGGTGCTGCCCACCGGTACGGGCAAGAGCTTCGTGGCCAGCCTGGCCATCGAGAAAGCCAACCGGCCGACACTGGTGGTGGTGCCCACCATCGTGTTGATGAACCAGTGGTATGCCGACCTGACCACCATGTTCAAAATGGAGATCGGCCTGCTCGGCGGCGGGTATTACGACTTCCAACCACTCACCGTGACCACCTACGACAGTGCGTACATTCACCTCGAACGCTGGAGCCACCGCTTCGGTTTTCTGGTGTTCGATGAAGCCCATCACTTGCCCGGCAGCACGTTCCAAGAAGCCGCCATTGGTAGTCTTGCCCCGTATCGGTTGGGCCTCACGGCCACGCCGGATCGAACCGACGGTGGCGAAGCACTGCTTCCGGAGTTGATCGGTCAGATTGTTTACCGCCGCGAGATTCAGGAACTCAGCGGCGATTACCTCGCCGAGTATCGAACCATCCGCGAGTACGTCGATCTCACCCAGGAGGAAGAGGACGACTACCGCAACAACCGCGAGTTTTACCGCCGCTGGGCCGCCGAGAAGGGCATCACACTGAGTGCGCAGAACGGTTGGCAGCGGTTCATCTTCGAGAGCAGTCACAGTGCGGATGGACAGGAAGCGATGCGGGCCTACCGCGAACAGAAGCGGATCGAACGACAGGCCAGCGGCAAGTTCAGCATGTTGGAAACGATCCTCAACCGCCACGCCGGGGAACGCACCCTGATCTTCACGGCGGACAACTCCACGGTGTACGACATCGCCCGTCGGTTCCTCGTGCCTGCCATTACGAACCAGACCAAGGCCAAGGAACGCAAGACGATCCTGGAGAAATTCCACAGTGGGGAGTTCAGCGTTCTGGTGGCCTGTCAGGTGCTGAATGAAGGGGTGGACGTGCCTGCCGCCAGCGTGGGCATCGTGCTGTCCGGCAGTGGCAGCGTGAAGGAAAACGTGCAGCGATTGGGTCGCATTTTGCGGAAGTACAAGGACAAACAGGCCACGCTGTACGAGATCATCGCCCGTGGTACGGCGGAGGAATTCACCTCCGACCGACGCCGCCAACACGGGGCGTTTCAATAGTATCTTGACTGAAGAGCGACCTTGAGGTGATGCTATGTCTGCACTCTTGAAACCCAAGAAACTGACTGTTGCTGAGTACTTCGCCATCGAGCAAAAAGCCGAGCGGAAGAGCGAGTTCTACGATGGCGAAATGTTCCTGATGGCCGGGGCAAGCCGGGAACACAACACAGTTGTCAGCAATTTGATGGAGAAACTGTTTTCGCAATTAGCAGGTGCGTGCAGGGTGTACGTGAGTGACATGCGCGTGAAGTTGGATCGAACCGGGCTGTACACCTATCCCGACTTATTGATCGTCTGCGATCCGCCCGAGTATGCACCAGAGAACCGCGACACCCTCACCAACCCACAGGTCGTCATCGAAGTGCTCTCCGATTCCACCGAGCGATACGACCGCACGACTAAGTTTCGACACTACAAACAACTGCTTTCGGTCAAGGAGTATCTGCTCGTTTCGCAGAGCGAGCCACTGGTCGAACGCTACACGCGGCAGGCTGATGAATCCTGGGCACAGTCGGACTTCGTTGGCCTTGAGGCAACCATGACGCTGGCCACGTTACCAGTCAGCGTGCTGATGGCGGATGTCTTCCGCGATGTGGAGTTCCCGACATCACCCAACTCAGCGACCATCTCATAAAACATCGACCTCTGCAGAGGGGCGATCATGTGGACTTCATTGCTGGTGTTTTCACTTTTCTCGGCACCTGCGCCCGCCATCGTGGCCGACAGCGTGGTGACGAATGCCAAGATCTGGACCGGTAACCCCGATCAACCCTCTGCCGAAGCCATGGCCGTATGGCAAGGTAAAATCCTCGCCATCGGCAAGGCAACGGACATCCAACCGCTCATCGGTCCAAAGACCGCCGTACTGGACGCCAAAGGTGCACGCCTCGTGCCGGGGTTTCACGATAGCCATGTCCACTTTCTGGGTGGTGGTTTACAACTGGCCCGTGTGGAACTCAAGGACTGCAAGGACGAAGCCGAGTTCCTCAATCGCCTCACCAAGTTCGACAAGAACACCCCGCGCGGTCGCTGGATGCTCGGCGGCAACTGGGATCACGAACGTGCCTTCAACGGCATCCTGCCAACAGCAGAACTCCTGGATAAGTACGTTAAGAATCGGCCTGTGTTCCTCCGCCGCTACGACGGCCACATGGGCTTGGCCAACACCGCAGCACTCAACTTGGCCAACATCACCGCAGAAACCAAAGACCCTGAAGGCGGTGTGATTGGTCGGCTGCCTGATGGCAAAACGCCAAGTGGCATCTTGAAAGACAATGCCATGAATCTGTTGGCCAAGTTCATCCCCGAGCCAGAGGAGGATGAATTGGTGGAAGCCGTGCGTGCCGCCATGGCTGAGTGCGCGAAGTACGGTCTCACCAGCGTGACGGACATGGACGGCAGCAGTACCACGACACGGAACAAACTCTTCCGCATCCTGCAAAGACTGGATCGCAAAGACGAACTCACGGTACGGATCGACCTTCGTTGGCCAATTGCGGAGCAGAAAGAATTGAGCCAACTCGGTACCGAAGCTGGCTTCGGCACGACTCATTTACGCATCGGTGGACTCAAAGGTTACATGGACGGGTCACTCGGCAGTAGCACCGCGAAGATGTTTGAGCCCTATTTGAGTGATGCGAAAACCACCGGTGTGTTTGTCACCAAGCCGGACGACATGCAGGCCCTGGTGCGCAAGGCCGATTCGGACCGACTGGCCGTGTGTGTACATGCGATCGGCGACGAAGCCAACGCTCAATTGCTTGATCTGTTCGCTGCCGTGGCCAAGGTCAATGGTGTCCGTGATCGCCGCTTCCGTATCGAACACGTTCAACATCTTCGACCCGACGATTACAAGCGCTTCAAGCAACTCAACGTGATCGCCTCGATGCAGCCGTATCACGTGGTAGATGATGCGCGATGGGCAGAGGGTCGCATCGGGCCGAAGCGAGTGGAGAGTTCGTACGCGTTTCGATCGCTGCTCGACAATGGTGCGACCTTGGCCTTCGGTTCCGACTGGCCGGTGGTGACCCTGGATGTTGCAGCAGGCATTGATGCCGCCGTGAACCGCCGTGGCTTGGATGGCAAAACACCCAATGGCTGGATACCCGCCCAACGC
This sequence comes from Gemmatales bacterium, assembly GCA_038230995.1. GTDB lineage: Bacteria > Planctomycetota > Planctomycetia > Gemmatales > Gemmataceae > JALHQU01. Next base: position 1,969 of record JBBRME010000276.1, on the reverse strand, counting down.
ATCACCGTGGAAGAATCACTAATGGCCTACACGACAGGAAGTGCTTATGCGAGTGGAGTCGAGAAGAGTCGAGGGATCTTGAGTGTCGGGTACGATGCGGACTTTACTCTACTCGATACCGACATTTTGGATGCGAGGAACCGCGACAAAATCGTCAACACAAAAGTAACGACCACCGTTGTCGGTGGTCGTGTTGTTTATCCGAAGTAATCCTTGCTTAGCGGAAGCTGCTAGGCCCGCGACCGGGTGCTCCTCCGAGACCGCCTGCTCCGCCAGCACCGGGCATAGAGCTTGGGCCAGCGCCCACGGCATCCTGCCCTAACTTCGATGCCAGATCCACCATTTTCTTCGGCTTGATGTACTTCGATTCTGCAGGCGTACTGTAGCGAGCTTCGTCTGGTGGAGCGTTAAACTCCTCGACACGTGGTTGTTTGGGCAACGACTGAGCGCGATGCGTTTCACAGCCTGCAGAGAGCAACAGAACGATCAAGAACAAACTCGGGACAATCCCATGAAACATACCGCAGCCTCCCTACAACGCGGCAAGGAATACCGTAACGGTTGATAGTTGCAAGCGGAGTTCTTCAGTCGCTCGGTTGTCACGGCTTTCGGAACCCCGTATTTCGTTTGGGCTTGATTCCGTGCTGGTGATGATCGACGCTATCGGTTGAACTACGCTACACCGGCCAAGGAGGGCCGACCGATGACCGTCGCGCCCACACGCACCAACTCCTTGCAACGCCAAGGCCTGGAACCCGGTAACGGGTTGATCCAGCAAGGCAAAACCGGCTGGCTGGCCACGCAACCGAAGGTTCAACTGACGGTTGAGGCCGACCTGGAACCGGGTTGGTACCGCTTCCAGATTCGCCTGAAGAGCCTTAACAACTTCTCGATTCACAAGCGGCTGGAACTGACGTTCGAGGCCCGCGATGGCGAAAGCAAATCGGTGACCCGCGATGCGATGGAATGGAACCGCACGTTGAAGGAATCGTTCCTGATCGAACTGCCACGCGGGGCACGGCGGCTGACGATGACGCTGGTCCACGCCGAGGGCGAGTTCGAGTTGGATCACTTCCGTGTGAAACGAATCTCGGATCGCATGGTGGGTTTGGCCGCTGTAGGCGAAAAGCTCCGGCTCATCTCGGCGTACAAGTGCCTGCGACCGGTGTTGTGGCGTGGAAGCGGCATGTTGTTCCGGGGCGACTTCGGTGGTTTCAACAAGAAGGTGCTGAAGGGGTTGACCGACAGCCGCGTGATGCGGCTGGGGGCGTACAAGGCCAATGAAGTGGATGCGAGTTGGTGGCGACGTCATGCGTTGCCAGCGGACGAAGCGAACGCGGTGAAAGCCAAGGTGGATGCGATGGCAGCCCCGCTGCCGCTGGCCGTGATTCTGCCGGTGCTGCCGAAGAAGTTCGATCAGGCCCGTGCCGCTGCGCACTCGATTCGTCGGCAGTTGTATCCGCACTGGGAGTTGCACCTGGTGTGTGCCGGCCCGGCATGGATTCACTCACACCTCAGCCTCATCATTGGGCGTGATCCACGGGTGCAGGTGCATCTGGTGGACGAGGAGGACGGCTTCGGTGCTGCTGCCGCACAAGCCCTGGCAGAAACGGAATGCCAGCAGGTAGTGGTACTGCCATCAAGTGTGGAACTCAGTGAACAAGCCCTGTACGAACTGGCAGTTACTCTCAAGCAGAACGAAGCGGTGAAGGCGATCTCAGCCCGTGTTTACGATGCCGGGGCCAGTGCCGTGACCGGCGAGGAACATGAACGCGGCGTGGTGTGGCTGACGCAAACCCGGCTGCTCAGCGACAACTTCCCGGAGACACCCAACGCTACCAACCTGGCTACATGGGCTATCGAAAACAGCACCGCGAACGAGCAGGTTCACCTGACGCCAGTGCTGGCCTACCCGGTGGAAGAGAACCCGTTCGTCAATCGATCTCGCGTGGGCAAGCTGAAGCCGGAG
>JBBRME010000275.1:0-5236 GCA_038230995.1 Gemmatales bacterium | reverse complement strand
GGCTTCATGAAGTGGACACCAAACATCAAGATCGCGGCTGGTCGGTTGCTCGACGTACTGCACGCGGTCGTAGGCTCGTGGATTACGATCCTTCACTTGGTGCAGCACTTCAAGGAGGTACTCGACATTCGGACAGCGTTCGTTGAAGTCGAGGGAATACCGCTTACTTCGTGCGCGGCTCTTTTCGGCAACTGCATCCACTGCCAAAATGCGTTCCACATCCCAGCGGAGGTCGTCTCCATTCAGTTTGATCTTCAAGTGCGTAAGGCCATCTCGCTGGATCCAGTCTTCTAGGTGTTCCGGGTGGCCGTCGTTTACCGGGTATACGACATCTGCCGGTGTGAGCGGATCGAGTGCCCCGACGAGGTGGTACAGCGGCAGCGTGGCCACCGGAGTCGTGCGAAGGAAGTGGTGCAGCTTTAGCCCGGCATAGTTCTCATCGAGATACTCGGACAGATCATCATCAAAAAACGGCGGGCCATAGGTTTGGTAACAGTTCAGGCCGTGGATTTTGCCGTAGGCATCGTGCAGCGCGGCATCGAAGGCACTGTTCACCACCAACTCCGCGAGTTTGGGCATTGCGGACAACAGATACAAACTCGGTTCAAGTTCCTTGGCCAAGCGGATCGGGTGTGCGTAATACCACGCATCGCGATACATGGCACACAACCGTTCCGCCGCGAGCTTCATGCCGGCGAGAGTCTCCAAGGGTGCTGAACTCGGCCAGGCCCACGTATTGTTCAACGGCATCGATCCGACACCCGTGGCGACAACTCCGGCACACGTCTCGACCGTCATCGTGACGTTCAGCACGGTGCAGGCCGTCATCGTCTGCCCGCCGAACTTCAGCGGAGTGCGGTATGCGTGATGTTCGAAGCTGTGTTGAACTTCTCGAATGGTGATGTCGGTTGTCCGCATCGCTGGCCCTGCCGTATCCTGACACGATATGACACCAGATTGGCAACTTCCCGCCGGCGTGGATCGCGGACTGCACGATTATCTCCGCAGTGCGGAGATGGTGGCGGGTTACGACGGCATGATGGCGATCAGCCCGCTGGCCAGCTTCGACGTCGAGTTCTGCAAGCAGCACTTCGCCAATCCCGGTTCGGTGGTCGATCTCGGCTGCGGTACGGGTCGCCTTGCCCAGCACTTCAGCAGCAATGGCTACAGCTACACCGGTGTTGATCTCAGTGAAGAGATGTTGGCGGTAGCCCGCCAGCAACCCGGCACGTACCTGCAACGCAACCTCGTGGACGCCACACCACTGCCGGGGGCACCGTTCGACTATGCCACCTGTTTGTTCAGCACACTGGGCATGGTGCGTGGAGCCAAGGAACGTCAGCAGGTGCTCCGCAACATCCACGCCATGCTCCGCCCCGGTGGGCTGCTGGTGGTGCATGCCCACAATCGTTACTTCCTCGAACTTGGTCTGCGTGGGTGGTTCAGTGGCGACATCACCCAAACCCAAGCCTACGGCGGTGCCCCGCTCACGTTGCACCACTTCAGCCAGGGTGAATTGTTGAAGGACCTGCGGAGCGCTAGGTTTGCCATTGAAGCCGTGCAACCGATTGGGTTGAACGGTAAGCTAGGTCTGCCGTCGTTGTGCCCGATGTTCCGTGCCTATGGCTACCTTGTGTGTGCGAGCAGAACATGATGGTTTTGCGAGCCGCGAACGAAGCGCAGCGAGAGAGAGCGGGGGATTTTTAGAAACATGAAGTACGAGAGCTACAAGAACCTGCCACCATTGGCGGGACTGTGTTCGATGGAAGAGGCCACCAAAGCTGGCCTGCCACTGGATGAGTGCGTACGACGGTTGAAACGCTTCCATTACTGCTTTAAACGACTGCATCAGATCCTCGTCTCCCGCCTGACCAGCGAGCCGATCTACGAGTTGAAGACAGCATTTGCCCACCACGCGTACCTGTGTGCCGAACACGCCACGGCACTGCGTACCCGCATCGGCGAGATGCGCGAACCACCGTTGGGCTTGGATGAGGTGCCACACCCTGCGCTCGAGATGTTCTTCGATGAGATTCAGGCCGCACCGACGATGTGGGAATTACTTCGCGGGATTTATCACTGCATTGTGCAAGAGCTTTACAGCAGCATCGAAAAATACATTGAGGACACTCACCCATTGACCGATGCCCCGAGCAAGAGAGTGCTTCGTTTCGCGCTTTTGGAAGTAGGGGAAATGTCTGACTGGGGCTATAAAAGCACAGCGGTACTACTCGACAATACCACGCGACATGCACATTCAGATTGGTTCAGTCAACTTGAAACACTTGCTTCAATAGCTGGAGGATTCGACGGTACACACGCTGATGGGTACCACGATGTTTATAGTCACGAATTTCTAGAGAAGAGCCGCCGCTACTCCACTCAACCCTACGTCCCAAACCCCATTCCGCAGCGAGACGAACGCTTCACCGACTGCTGGAACCAAGGCGTAAACCCCGAAGCCTTTCTCTATTCCGATGAGTTCATGCCGCAAGACAAAGTGCTGATGATGCTGTACAAGCGGCTGCGCGAGATCGATGTGCCGGAGATGATGGCCACCATCATCACGGAAACCAAGGACAAGCCTTGGGGCTATTACCGCGACATGACCCGCCAACTGTGGGACGAGGCCCGCCACGCCATGATGGGCGAAGTTGGTTTTGTGGCCCTCGGTGTGGATTGGACGAAAGCCAACATCAGTTGGAACTGGAGCTATCGGCTGAACACGGAATGCACGCCGCTGGAACGCCATGGAGTGCTTTTCTTCATCGAACAAGGACTAATGCCGAAGACCGGCAAGCGTTACGAGTTCGAGGTGGCCAACGAAAGTGGTATCCCGCTGGCCAGCACGATTCAGGACTTCGACTGGGCTGATGAAGTGCTGCACAGCCAAATTGGCCGAGAGTGGTACGTCAAACAGTTCAAGAACTTGCAGGAAGCCTTGGCCTTCGGCGATGCCGCATGGACGAAGATTACCAGCAACTACACAACGGTGAAGGAACAAGGCCTGACCGAGCACCGCAACTGGTGGCCGGCGCTTTACGTGGAAGCCTGTCGGGCCGCCGGGCGTGAACCTGATCCCGTGGCATTGGCGTACGATATCAGTTACGATGGCAAACGAGCCGACTTGAAAAAGTTGAGTTAGAACCAGGAATGTTTCACCACAGAGACACAGAGTACACCGAGAAGAAAAAATCATGTTGCGAACTGTCTTAGTGCTGCTGCTCTTGCCTACCTTGGCCGTAGCCGATGGCGACCCGAACGCCGTGAGCTTCGAGAAGGACGTGTTGCCTGTTCTTCAGAAGAAGTGCTTTGTCTGTCACGATGCGAAGAAAGCGACATCGAGCTTACGGCTCGATGTGCGCGAACGTGCGTTCAAAGGTGGCGAATCCGGTGCGAAGGGGATCGTGGCCAAGAAGAGTACGGAGAGCGAACTCTATCGCCGCGTGACCACCAAGGAAGAAGCCGAGGTGATGCCGCCCAAGGGCGAGCGAATGACCGACAAGGAAGTGGCCAACTTGAAAGCGTGGATTGACGCTGGGGCCAATTGGCCCGATGCCCTCTCGAACGAAACACAGAAACAACATTGGGCGTTTGTTGCACCACAACGCCCGGTTGTTCCGGCGAACGGAGCCAAGCACCCGATTGATGCCTTCGTGCGGGATCGACTGGCGAAGGAAGGACTGAAACCATCGGCCATTGCCGACAAGCAGACACTCATTCGCCGGGTCTACCTCGATCTGATCGGTTTGTTGCCCACTCCGGATGAAGTTGATGCGTTTGTCAAAGACGCAGATGATAGTGCCTTCACCAAAGTAGTCGAGAAACTTTTGGCTTCAAAGCACTACGGAGAGCGCTGGGGTCGGCTTTGGCTTGATGCGGCACGGTATGCCGACAGCGACGGCTACGAGAAGGACAAGCCACGCTTCGTCTACTTCTACCGCGATTGGGTGGTCAACGCCTTCAACCGCGACCTGCCGTACGATCAATTCTTGAAGGAACAACTCGCCGGGGATCTCCTACCCAAGCCGACACAGGATCAGATCGTGGCCACAGGATTCCTGCGCAACTCCATGATCAACGAAGAAGGTGGCATCGATCCGGAACAGTTCCGTATGGAAGCGATGTTCGATCGCATGGATGCCGTTGGCAAAGGGATGCTGGGCCTCACCATTCAATGTGCACAGTGTCATACACACAAGTTCGACCCGATTACGCATACTGAGTACTACCAGCTCTTTGCGTTCCTCAACACGTCGCACGAAGCCAGCGTGGCCGTGTACACGGCGGACGAGTTGAAGCAGCGGGCGGAGATCCTTGAAAAGACGAAGCAGATCGAAGCTGACATCAAGCACAAGAATGCCAACTGGCGAGAGCGGATGGACGCTTGGGTTAAGGCACAAAACACCCCGCAGATCGACTGGAAGATTCACCGGGCGGAGTTGGATACCAGCGGTGGGCAGAAGCACACTTTACTGGAAGATGGCTCGATCCTCGCTGCGGGCTACGCTCCCACGAAGATGACCGAACCGTTCACGGCAAAGACGACCCTCAAAAAAGTTTCTGCGGTGCGGTTGGAAGTGCTGAACGACCCAAGCCTGCCACGCGGTGGGCCGGGCCGAGCCGTGAATGGCTTGTTCGGCCTTACCGAAATCAAGGTCGAAGTTGCGGGTAAGCCAGTGAAGATCGTCAGTGCCACGGCGGATGCCAACGCATTGGAACGCCCGCTCGACAAAATCTTCGACGACCGCAGCAGCAAGAAGCGAGTGACCGGGGCTGTGGAATTTGCCTTCGACGGCAAGGACGACACCGCTTGGAGTATCGACGTCGGTCCGGGCCGCAGCAACGTGCCCCGGCAAGCCGTGTTTGTCTTTGAAGCACCGGTCGATGTGCCCGCTGACAGCAAGGTGACAGTGAAGCTCACCCAGAACCATGGCGGCTGGAACAGCGACGACAACCAGACCAACAACCTCGGCCGATTCCGAATCAGCCTGACCGATGCGAAGGAGGCCAAGGCCGAAATGATCCCTCGGCATGTGCGTTCCATTCTGGAGAAGCCCAATCGAACTGCAACGGATGACGATACTCTCTTCTCCACTTACCGCACAACGGTCACCGAATGGAAGAGCGAGAACGACAGGATCGAATCGCTTTGGAAGGACCACCCCACTGGTGACACACAGTTGACACTGACGGAGATGGACAAGCCACGTTCAACCCATCTGCTCAAGCGTGG
>JBBRME010000274.1:0-5282 GCA_038230995.1 Gemmatales bacterium | reverse complement strand
TGTTGCCATCGCTGGTGGCCGTGGAGGCCGTGAAAACCACCGGGCGAATCAAGCCCTCCGAAGAGAGCGGCAGCGGCGTGCTGATGAAATTCGACGGGTTCCGTGGCGTGTATGCAGTCACGAACAATCACGTGGTGGAAGGGGCCAAGGCCAGCGACATCACGGTGACACTGCACGATGGCCGCATCCTCACACCGGATCGTGTGTGGACGGATCCCGCTTCGGACATTGCCATCCTTCGCCTCGAGGCTGAGAACCTGCCCACGGCTGAACTCGGTGACTCGGAGAAGGTGAAGCCGGGCCATTGGGTGCTGGCCTTTGGCAGTCCGCTGGGGTTCAATCAGACCGTGACCCACGGCATCATCAGTGCCCGTGATCGTGGACAAGTAACATTGAACAACACCATCCGCATCAAGGAATTCTTGCAGTCCGATGCGGCTATCAACCCCGGTAGCAGTGGTGGGCCGCTATCGGATCGTTACGGGAAAATCATCGGCATCAACACCGCCATCGCCAGCGGCGGCAATGCGAGCACGACCTTCGCGGGGATTTCCTTCAGCATTCCGATCAACCTCGTGAAGCGGCTCGGCAAGGAACTTTTGGAGAAAGGCGCGGTACAACGCGGCTACCTCGGCCTGCAAATGTCCAACGCACTGGATGCCAAGATGGCGCTGAAGTTGGGCCTGACGAAATTACGTGGGGCCATGATCGAAGCGCCGCACAAGGGTGGGCCAGGCGAGCGGGCCGGGTTGCAGGCTGGCGATGTGATTCAAAAAGTGGACGGCATCGACATCCGCGACGAGAACCAGTTCATCAACATTGTCGGGGCCTTGCCGGTGGGCGAGAGTCTGAAGATCACGATCTGGCGAAACAAACAAGCGAGAGATGTGGCGCTGACGGTTGCGGACTGGCCAAAACGGTAGAAATGACTTCGACGAGATTGGGCAACCTCGCCGAAGATCAAAGCTCAAGTTTGGCTTACTCGTCGTCGGCTGGCTTGCGCATCCGCAAGAAGACGAACACGCCGATCAGCACGACGAACACGGCGATGCCGATGTAGAACACGGGATCAGGGATGTTGAAATTGTCTAAGAAGTCCGCGAATGGTGCCAACATAGGTCGCCTCGTAGGGTGATGTTGAATTCAGCCAATGACTGGGCTGCGTGGGAGAGGGGACAAGCCACCCCCGATTCATGGGACGTTTTACTTTGCGATGACAAGGCAAGCAAGTGCGTGTTTGTGAAATTTCGCCAGAGTCCGAATTATCTAGAATGGACGCTCTCATGACCGACACTGTTGTTCACTTCGATTGTTTCAGCGGATTGAGTGGAGACATGGTGCTAGGGGCACTGCTGGATGTGGGTATTGAAGCCTCGGCCATTCAGGCTGTGTTCGACTCGCTCAACCTCGGTATTCGGTTGGAAGTGGAGACCGTGAAGCGGTGCGGATTCCGGGCCACCAAGGCCAATGTGATCTGCAAGGACGAAGACGATTACCGCTTCCTGCCGGACATCGAAGCCATCATCGCTCGTAGTTCGCTGACAGAACCACAACGCACTTTGGCCAAAGCGATCTTCAACAAACTGGCCCATGCGGAGAGCGTGGCCCACGGCATGCCACTGGAGAAAGTCCACTTCCATGAAGTGGGGGCGCTCGACAGCATTGCCGACATCCTCGGTGCGGCCGTTGGCTTGAGTTTGCTGAACGTGAAGCGCTTTACCAGCTCGGCCGTACCCACGGGCCACGGCACCGTCAAGGGGGCACACGGCATCATGCCGATCCCCACGCCTGGTACAGCCGAGTTACTCCGCGGGGTGCCGTTGGCGAAGTTCACCGCCAAGGGCGAACTGACCACACCGACCGGGGCGGCGATTCTCACCACGATGGTGACGGAGTACACCGATGCACCGGACATGACCATCGACCGCATTGGCCACGGGGCGGGTACGAAGGACTTTCTGGATCACCCGAACATCCTGCGGTTGTTCGTCGGGCGAGCCACCGCGAAGCCGACGCAAACCGTCACGCTGTTGGAATGCAACCTCGACGATTGCCCGGCAGAGATCATCGGCTATGCCATTGAACGGTTGCAAAGTGCCGGGGCACTCGATGTGTTCACCATGCCGATCCAGATGAAAAAACAACGACCCGGCGTGCTGCTGAGTGTGCTGGCCAACACGCCAGACGTGGCTGGACTAGAGACTATCCTGTTCCGCGAGACGGGCACATTTGGTGTTCGCAAAAGTGTGGTGCAACGCACGGTGCTAGAACGTGAGGCCATCACCGTCGAGACACGCTTCGGCCCGCTACCGGCCAAGCGGGGCTGGCGTGGCGATCACGAGATCATTACCCCGGAGTACGAGGCGTGTGCCGCGATGGCCCGGCAGCAAAACGTGCCCCTGCGCGAGGTGTATGCCGAAGTGACTCTTCTGAGCCGCGCACGGAGCGATCTGAACGGAGCCGCGCACGGAGCGTGAGCGAAGTAAGCGGTCAACGAACACTAACCGCTTACTTCGCTCACGCTCCGTGCGCGGCTCCGTTTATCAGTGCGGCTCTCTTTTATTACCTCACCACATCGACCAAGCTAAGCCAACCACCCGCATCCTTGTCCTGCGTGGTGTTGGCGAACTTCAACACTGCACCTTTGGGCATCGAGTTCGGCACACGCAACACCAGCGTGTAAGTACCCGCTGCGACTTTCGAGAGATCGATCGACTCGGCCCAGGTGCGTGGTTTGTCGTCCGGGAGTAGTCCCGTGAGCTTGCCAGTGCCCTTGAAAGTGTGCTGAACTTTGCCATTGGCAAACAGGCCGTACTCGATGGGCCAGTCGTAATAGAACGGGGCCACACCGCGATTCTCCAACTGCACGTTCACCGCCAGCTTGCCGTCCTTGACCTCGGCACTCACTTGCGAAATGTGGAACTCGTAGCCCATCCGTTGCACTTCCTTGGTGCCGTGTTCGATCCGACTCTTCGATTGATTCGCTTTGAACATTCCGGAGTCCATGAGCCACGTAGCGTGTGTCTGCTTCACACACTCGGCGAAGTTCTGCACTTCCTTGGGCTTGGGTTTTTCATCGAACACATGGCCCCAGGCCTCCGGGCGAATCTCCCCGCCGATGGGTTGAGTCTTCCATTTGTCGAGTGCCCCGGCTTGTTTGAGGGCTGGCATGTAGAACCAGTTGTCGTTCTTCTTGCCGGTGTCCAGCGTGGCCCACGCAAAGCTGTCGTCGTGGTAACCGAAGCCGCGTTTGGCGTTGGGGGCCTTCTGGTATGTTTTCTCGTTGGCCGGGTAACGCAGCAACACTGGTGTAGTCTTGAACGCGGCTTCGTAGGCGTCCATCACCTCGGCTTGCACGGTCTTCGAGGCGAACAGTTCGCTCTTCGGATACGTGTGCCACTCTCCCCAGCTGCCAAGCAACCCGGCGGTGATGAAGCCAATGCGTGGATCACCATCGTACTTCTTGCCCATCGCTGCGATAAAGTTCTTCAGGCTCTTGCGCAGGTTTACGTCTTCGTAGTCCGGTGTCTCGATGGGTTTTGGAGGCTCCGGTTGTGTCTCGGTGTACAGCCATTTGTTCACCTTCAGTCCGTCCTTGATCAGGAACTCCGGGATGCAATCCTTCTTGCCGGGGTACTCGATGAAGATGCGAAACACCGCCTGATGACCACGCCCGGCGATCTCATTCAGCAGCTTCTCCATCGGCATCCAGTCGAACTCGTCGTACCCCTTGACCAAGGCCGCGTAGGGCAGGTAGTTGAACTCCATGCTGTGCGGGAAGCGATCCTTCCAGACCCCGGAATATGGCACCAACCCCTTCAGCGGATTCCCCGCCGGTGCTGGCGTGTACTCCAGCTTGACGGGATCAGCAGCCAAGAGCGGCGTGGTCAGAAGCAATGACAGGAACAACGAACGCATGAGATAGCCCGTAGGGAGAGGACATGATGAATATCCTACTCGCATGGCATCCGTGCAGTTCAGTGTCTTGATCGTGGCTTACAACTCCGCAGCGGTGCTGCCGGGTTGCCTTCAAGCTTTAAAGCAGCAGACCTACCCGGCCGATCAGTTTGAAGTGCTGATTCTTGATAACGGGAGTACTGATCCGGTTGTTGCAGTTCCGCTCGCCAATGCCCGCGTCATCCGCAGCGACAAGAACCTCGGCTTCGCTGGGGGCAACAACGCCCTTGTGCCAGAGGCTCGCTTCGGCACATTGGCTTTGCTTAATCCCGATACCGTGGCTGATCCATTCTGGTTGGAAGAACTGGCCCGCTGCATCGAAGAGAACCCCGGATGTGCCATCGCCAGCAAACTGCTGATGCAGGATAACCCACGCAAGCTGAACAGTACCGGCTTGTTCCTGCTGAACGATGGTCGCGGGGCGGATCGTGGATTTCAACAGTTGGACGACGGCCGCTACGAAGCCGGTGGCGATGTATTCGCCGGGTGCGGGGCCGCAATCGCGCTGCCCAACACCGGTGAGCCGATCTTCGACGACACGCTGTTTCTGTACAGCGAAGACCTCGAACTCGGCTGGCGGCGACAGCTGGCCGGGTTGCGTACCGTGTTCTGCCCGCGTGCCGTGGTGCTGCACGCCGTGGGGGCCACCGACAATAGCCCTACCTACTGGTACTACAGCGAACGCAACCGGTCACGGGTGGCCTTGCGACATGGCGATGTCGCACTGGTGTTCACTACCACGTTTGGCTTGATCCTGCGGGCCTGTCGGGCGGTGCTGTTTGCGCTGATTCGTCATCCATCGCCCAAGTATCGCTGGCGGAATGCATGGGCCGTGGTGCGGGCGATGATGTCGCATCTGCTATGGCTACCCGCTGGCCTTGTGCACAGGTATGCTGAACGAACCAAGAGGAAGAAAACACGCCCATGACGACAAACTGGCACCTCGCCGAAGGCTACCGTTACGCCGGGATCATTTCCAAGCTCCGCAATGAACCGGATCGCAAAGATCTGGCCGTGATTGTGTCCGACGTGCCGGCCACGGCTGCCGGGGTGTATACGCAGAACCGCGTGTGTGCCGCCCCGGTGAAGCTCAGCCGCAGCCGTACGCCCAGTTCAGCAGTGCGGGCCATCGTCATCTGTTCCGGCAACGCCAATGCCTGTACCGGCGAGCAAGGTGACCGTGATGCCGAACGAATGGCCGAGCTGGTGGCGTTGGAACTTGGCTGCCCGCCGGAGCAAGTGCTGGTGGCCAGCACCGGCGTGATTGGCCGACCGTTGCCAATGGCGATTCTGGAATCAGGCATCCCCTTAATAGTGCAGGCGGC
>JBBRME010000273.1:0-5333 GCA_038230995.1 Gemmatales bacterium | reverse complement strand
AAAGGAGTACGCTGGAAAGTCACCGGTAGTCCAATGGGTGGTGGTGGACTCGAATACATCGGCGACAAAATCGACGATTACAAGCGCCGCTACACGATGAAGACTGGCGACGGCACTGACGAAGCCGCGTGGAAGAAATTCATCAACCTTTGCAAAGTGCTCAACACCACGCCAGCAGACAAACTTGAAGAAGCTCTGAAGCCAATCATCGATGTCGATCAACTGCTCTGGTTCCTTGCGATTGATGTGAGCTTGATCAACTGCGATGGCTACTGGATTCGCGCCAGCGACTACTCCATCTACCTCGACGAAAAAGACAAGTTCCACATCATCCCGCATGACATGAATGAAGCCTTCCGAACCCCGCAAGGCCCAGGCATGGCTGGCGGTGGTGGCCCGGGTGGTGGAGGGGGAGGCCGACAAGGTGGTGGAATGTTCCCCATGCCCGCACCAGGTCAAATTCTACCCGACATGCTTCAAGATCAACTGCGACTCTCGGGTGACCAGAAGAAGAAACTGACTGCATTGCAAGCCGAGACCGACGAGAAGCTCGAGAAGATGCTGACATCCGACCAACTGAAGCAGTGGAAGGAGTTGAAGGCTAACTTCCCCGGTGGCCCAGGCGGATCACCCATGGGTGGTGGATTTGGTGGTGGCCCACCGATGGGACCTGGCGGAGGCGGAGGCGGTCGTGGTGGCCCCGGCGGCGGCGGGATTGCTCCCGTCAAGGGAGTGGAACTCGATCCACTCGTTGGTCTCACCGATCGCACCAAACCACTGCGGAGCAAGGTGCTGGCTGTGCCGAGCTTGAAGAAGCAGTACCTCGCCAACGTGAAAACCATTGCCGAGAAATCGCTCGACTGGAAGAACCTCGGCCCGGTGGTCAAGCAGTATCGCACGTTGATCGAGAAGGACATCGAACTCGATACACGAAAGCTGAGTTCATTCGAAGATTTCAAAGCAACAACAGCAGATGACGCCACATCAATGCGCGGACGCGAGATGCCGTTGCGGGCCTTCGCCGATCAACGCAAAGCCTATTTGCTGAAGGCAACAGACGGGAAGTAGTTTCTAACGAGGCACCGGGGTCAACCCGATGTCTCGTTCATGCCAATCTACGCAGCTCGACGAATCACACCTTCGTTCGCCTTCGAAGTGTGCAGCACGATTTCCATGCCATTGACGATGCGATCTCCACCTCGGCCATCAACCAACCGACGACCGCAGCGGTTCATGCCCATACGCTCAATGGGGTCGTCGAGTACCAGGCTCACGGCATCCTTCAACACTTCAAAGCTGATGTCTTCGGCTGCACCGATGAGCGTACCGACACCGTTATCATCCATTCGCTTGGCGTTGAGCAAATGTGTCGCCTGCGACGGCATCATAAGTTGAGGGATACCCACGCAACACAATTCCATCGCCCAAGTGTCGCCACTGGTGAGGGCAAAGTGCGTACGAACCAACCGCGTCATCAGCTCTTTGATTTCTGTAATGACTTCGACTTTGCCTTTGCTGCTCGCGGCGAAGTCCTTCATCTCGTCGTACATGGTGTGATGTGTTCGGGTAACAATCGACACCTTGTCGACCTTTGGCATTTCCAAAAGCTGCTTGGTTCGCAGCAGGGATTGCTCGGCGTGGTCATCGTCGCCAAAGCAAACCATCGCGCGGAACGGGCCGGGTTGTTCCGTAGCGCGGATCGTTCGCTGTCGACGAAACACCCCGCGTACCAGTGCGAATTGTTGACCGAGCAGCAACTGAGTCCCCGCATCGTACTTGTACGGCTTGGCGTTCGGCGCGAGGTATGGGTTCACCACGATCTTGCTCGGGAAGCGAATGCCTGCTTCGCTGTCGATGCTGATGACTCGGGTTCCGGTGTCATTGAGGGCTTCGAGATATTCCGTGGTTGTCGTGCTGCCGTTGACCACCACGGCGGAAGCATCGAGGCGACGGATTTCACGCAGTGTTGCTTCGAGATCCCCTGGGCCGTTGATTTTGCTTTCTGCTGCGTTCCACTCGTTGTTGCCACGGTGGATGACGCCAGCCAGCGAAAGCGGATCAAGATAGCTGAAGAAGTGCGTGCCACGACGGCGGCGCTGCATGGCCGCGGCTAAACTGAGGCACTGATAGAACGACTCGAACCCCGACTCGTAAGTTGCATCGCAACGAAACAGCACTGGCCCACGCTTCACTTCCATGTGTGCGCACCTTGTAACAGATCGATAGTGATTGCGAAGCCGTACCGATGCCCTGTGAAGCGGGTGCATTGAATCGAACGGACAAGCCGAACGACACCTGCACACCTGCTAGGGCCATCGAGTAGACACCGCGTTTAGTAAGGCCGGGCTGGTGCAAGGATGTGATCGCGCAACCTTATGGCCACACGACTCAACTCAAGACACCTCTTCTCCCGGGGAGTGATCCTCACTCCCTGACGGATGCGACTGTGGGTTCCGGTCCTCAGTGGCGTCCGGCACGATGGAGGGTTCCAGTCCCCATCGTGCGGTTGGGATGCTAACGCGCTTTTTTATAAAGGATCAAGGCCAAGTGCGACGTGGGGGAAAAGCTCGCCGCAGACTAACGCGCGGAACGAGAGGGAAGCTTTATTGAGCCTGCTTGCGTCAGCAGCAGGAGGTTGAACTCACCCGCTCCTGCCGCTGACGCAGGCAGGCTCAACGTGTGAGACGTGATGGTTGCTGCGGACTCGATTCTCTGCGGTGAATTGTCAGAGCTACAGGAGTTCCACATGGAACGACTTTACCGGTCAGGTTCCCCTTCCGCTCTCGGTAAGATTTGCTATTCCCCCACACACTCGCACGGGTCAGGGAAGAACTCGTGCGTCAGGGGGAATGAAGACATGGATGCACAAAAACCACGTTTGGGTCGCGGGCTGGATGCGTTGCTGGGTGCCACAACCGGGGCTACCTCAAGTACGCTTCAAGTTGGAATCAGCGTGATTCAACAGAATCCGTTTCAACCACGGAAGCGCTTCGACGACGACGAACTCAAGCAGCTTGCCGATAGTATTCGCGTCCATGGCGTGCTGCAGCCACTCGTGGTGCGCGCTCATGGCGACGGATATCAACTCATCGCCGGGGAGCGCCGCCTGAGAGCGAGCCAACAGATTGGTTTGAACGAAGTGCCAGTGCATGTGGTGCCTTTTGATGACCAGCAAGTCAACGAAGCGGCACTGGTCGAGAACATACAACGCAGCGACTTGAACGCGATCGAAAAGGCTCAGGGCTTTAAGGACTACATCGAGAAGTACGGCCTGACTCAGGAACAACTCGGTCAACGCCTCGGTTTGGAACGCAGCAGTATCGCGAACCTCGTTGGGTTGCTGAATCTGCCAACCGAAGTGCAGGAAGCAGTACGCCACGGGCAGATCAGCTTGGGTCACGCCAAAGTCATCAAAGGCGTGGCTGATGCCGAAAAGCAGATCCAGCTTTCGCGGGAAGTGATCCTGAAGCAGCTTTCTGTGCATGCCCTGGAAATGCTGGCGAAGGAAGCCAAAGCTGAAGTGCTGGACAAAAAGTCCGGTGGTTCAACGCGCCCGCCCGTCGAGAAAACCAGTCATGTGAGTAGCTTGGAAAACAACCTGCGTGAACGATTCATGACCCGTGTTGAGATCAAAGTGAAGGCCCGCGAAAAGGGGCAGATTGTGATCGGCTTTGATTCGAACGACGATTTTGAGCGGATCATGGCCGCACTGACGAAATGAGTTGGCGGTTGAAACGAATAGGATGACAACCACGCGGGGGCCTTGGCCCCCGTTTTCGTTTCATGCCAATGGGCGTCGTCATGTCGAAAGTGCTCCTCGTTTTGTTATTCCTATCGCCTTTTGCATTGGCCCGTGACCCGAAAGTGAAGCCGAATCCAGTGACGGTGGTGGATCGCTATTCGGTCGTTTTCCCGGAATCGACAGCGAGCAAAAACCTGGTACTCGCATTCGATGCCGGCACCACTCGCGTGGACTACTGCACCCAACGTGCTGAGTTCGACGGCGTTGAATACATGACCACGTATACGGCATTCGTCGATTCCACGAGCGCAGCAGCCTACGCGAAGGTCAAACCGGACGTGTTCTTGAAGGGGGCACGCGATGCCATGAAAGGAAAAGACGGCGCGGTGACGTTCGATAAAACTTTCATTGTTGACGATACATCCGGACAGAGCCTGACCATTGAAGCGGGCAAGAACGTGATCCGCGCGAAGCTGTTCTATAAGGACCAAACCCTGTATCAGGTGCTGGTGGTTGGCCCGAAGGACAAGGTCAGCGGCCCCGAGGCGACGAAGTTTCTGGAGAGCTTCAAGTTGGATCGGTGATTGTCGAGCCTGCTTGCGTAAGCAGCAGGAGTCAGAAAAGTTGAACTTTCCGCGTCTGTGTCGAGCCGCGTCAGCGGCAGGAGTCAGAAAAGTTGAACTCCTGCCGCTCACGCGTGCAGGCTCAACTCACCCCCCAAACAGCCTCATCGCATTCTCGTCAAACACCAACTCGTGGAACTCGCTTGGTATCGCCCGACGGATAAACTCCGCGTACGCCGCAATCGGAATCAAGGGCCAGTCGGTACCGAACACGAAGCGGTTCGGCCGCTCGGAATATCGGAATGCGGCACGCAATCGGGTGGTCACATCCGTTACGCTCTCAGAAGCAAAGTCCACATCATCGCCTACGAGTAACCCGGACAGATCGGCCCAGACATTCATGTTCTTGTAGATCACTTCCGCAGCGTCCGTCATCCACGGGTTGCCGACGTGGGCCAATACGAACTTGGTGTTCGGATGATCGACGGCCACTTCATCCACCCCTAGCGGATGGGCATACTTCAACTTGGCCAGAGCACTAAACGTATCGCCCGTGTGGAAGATTACCGGCTTCTTGTATTTGGCGGCCAGCTCGTAATAACCGCGATACCCGATGTGTGCCGGTTCAAAATGGACGTAACCGAGGTAGCACTTCAGTGCTGCCACGCGCTTGTCTGCAAGGATCTTCTCGACTCGATGGAGGTGGGCCGGATCTTCCCCACGCAGCGGATCGCAAATGCCGATGGCCCGCAAGCCGGGTACACGCTCGGCAATTGCCAGGGTACTTGCCACACCCAACGGGTCGGCATCGGTGCAGTTGTACTCGCCCATGGCCAGGGCTTGCGACACCCCGGCCAACTGCATCTCACGCCGAAGAGCTACGGCAACCTGACTACCGGCCGAACGAAGCAGCGGCGACAAGCTCCCGGCGCCGGGCAAGCCGGGAGGCACAACGTGGATGTGGCAGTCGATCCGCATGGTGGATGTGATAGTGCTAGGCGAGAGTGTTTCTACACCTCGCCCCGTTT
>JBBRME010000272.1:0-5365 GCA_038230995.1 Gemmatales bacterium | reverse complement strand
GTAATCGTTCACCGGTCGAGATTGCCACCTTCGGGTTGATCCCATAGTTTTCAGTTCAGCATGGATGCTCCGCCACCCCTTCCACCGGATGTTTTGGCTGCCCTCCCACCGGCAGTCCTCGCCCTCATTCAGTGGCAAGCCGCTCAAATCGAACGTCTCACCGCACGCATCGCTGAACTCGAAGGCAAAGGCGGCAAGGACTCCACCAACTCCTCCAAGCCACCCTCCACCGAACACCCTCACGCCAAGCCCATTCGACCCAAGCCCAAGTCCAAGCGGCCTCGCGGTGGTCAACCCGGTCACACCAAACACGAGCGAACCCTCGTTCCCGTCGAAGACTGCACCACGGTTCTCACCTGTGTGCCAAAAGCGTGTCGTCGCTGTGGGAAATCGCTCACCGGAACCGATCTCGAACCCATCCGCCATCAAGTCTGGGAACTCCCCGAGATCCAACCGATCATCACCGAGTATCAACAACATCGGCTCATCTGTAGTTGTGGCTGTTCCACCTGTGGCGTGTTGCCGCTGGGCGTCCCAACTGGTCAGGCTGGTCCACGGCTCATCGCCTTCAGTGGTCTGCTCATGGCTTGCTTTCGCCAATCCAAGAGACGAGCCGCATTGTTCCTCAGCACGATCCTCAATCAACCGGCCAGCCCCGCTTGGATGGTCAGTTTGCAGAACCGAGCGTCAGCAGCCGTCCAACCGGCCTACGAAGAGTTGGCCGCTGCCCTGCCGAGCGAGAAGGCTTTGTATCTGGACGAATCACCGAGCAAAGAAGGCAAGAGCAAGAGTTGGGTGTGGACGTTCGTGGCAGCGACGTTCACCATCTTCGCCTGCCGTTTGTCGCGTGCTCGTGAAGTCCCCATGCAACTGCTGGGTGCGTTCGCGGGTGTGATTCACTGCGACCGTGCGAGGATGTACTGGGCGTTCGACAAACTTCAGTATTGCTGGGCACATCTCAAACGCGACTTTCAAGGGTTGATTGACAGTCCGTGTGGAGTGAGGCGGCGTCTGGGTCATGACCTGATGCGTCCGACGAAAGAGATGTTTGTGTTATGGCAGAAGGTCCGTGACGGGACGTTGTCGCGGTCGGAATTCCAGCAGCAGATGCAAGCAATCCGCGAACGAGTGGAGAGCGTTCTCTTGCGTGGTTACTTCAACCGGCGAGTGCATGGTTTCTGCACGGACCTGTATGACCATCGTGCCCGTTTGTGGGTATTCGTGGATGTGGAGGGCGTGGAACCGACGAACAATGCGGCAGAGCGTTCGCTGCGTCATGCGGTGATTTGGCGGAAGCTGTCGTTCGGAACGCAATCGGCAAGTGGAAGCCGATTCGTGGAGCGAATGTTGAGTGTCATCGAGACATGCCGACTCCAGAAACGCGATGTCTTCTCTTGGATGGTTGATGCTGTCAAAGCCAACCTCGCCAGCCAACCCGCACCTTCACTTCTGTCCGGCGTCTGAACGATTACCATCGAGATCAACCTCGCCCGAACGACAGCGTGACCCGTCGGAGCGTGGAAGACCTCGATGTTGGAATTACGTTAGCGTTGGAAGGCTCGATGACCAAGGCGGTAACGTTGCCACAGACGATTATTCCAGATGCCCACCGGTGTCCCTGGACAGGGTCCGGACCCAACTGCGAAAAACACTACGGAAGTGCCATTCCATCTTGAGTGACTGTCGCATGAGGCCGTTCTTCCGACTACACCCAGTTACGGGCATGGCGTCGAAGGACCACCAGTACGCATCCTGGATCAAATTCCATTCACGGCCTGCCCAGGCGACAAACTCCCAGAGCCAGAGACGCATCTTGCCGACCGACTCGTAGTTCGGCTGAAGGATGATGACCATCGATCCCGTGGGTTTCAGCACACGCCGCCCCTCGGTGACCACCACCTTCATCAACTCGTGCCAGTCAACTTCGGTGAGCCGACCGTACTCACGGGCAATTTCGGGATACGGCGGATCGGTCAGAATCAGATCGACGCTCCGGTTGGGAAGTTTCTTCAGCTCCCGTACGCAATCACCCTGGATCAGTCGGGTTGCCCGGAGTCGTCCCCGCTTCGGACGAGTTTGGGGTTTGGGGGTTTTCGACTCCTGGTGACGTGTTCGATTCTCGGCCTGATGAAGTCTGATCTCTCTGGCCGCTTGCAGGATGGCCGACTCATCCAGTTCGAGGATGGCTGCCTGCTCGTCAGCGTCGGCATCGACCAGGATTGACGCGGCCGAAATACTGACCCGGCCTTCGTCCATCGCACGGATGAGCTTGGGCGTACCGTTGTGGACGACCTTGGCAGCCTGGCGATAGGTCTTGTCGTTGCCGAACCCGGCTTTTTCAGCAGCGGCTTCTCGGGTCCGTTTACCGGGATCAACTTCGGGGATTTTTCCCCGAAGTTGATCGGTTCTCTGTCCTTGGCGGTTGCCAACATGCCGCTGGATAGCGTTCGCGATCGCAACTCGTTCGGACGGAGTGAAATCCTTCCTGATCTCGTTCTCGGCATACTCTCCGGAGAGGATGCTCCGCACGTTCACGATTCGGGCGAGGATGGTTTTCTGCTTGAGAACGTCCCTCGTTGCACGGAGGCGACGTTCACCGAAGACCAGTTCGAGTCGGTCTGTGACGCCGATGGGTTGGAGAAGTCCTTCCAGACGAATGCTCTCGGCCAGCGACGCGAGGTCGCCCATGTCTTTGCGGTGGCGGCTGCCAACCTTGATGCGGGCGATCTTGAGTTCTTGCAGCATGGGCGGTCGAGGGGTGAAGGCTGACGAGTGCCATCCCATCTTCCACCAGTTTGGTGAGTAACGCCACACTTGCTTTGTTGCCGCCGCCCCCCCGACCCCATCCGCCATCTGGGTAACACGACGGAGCAACGAGATGCTGGCCTCATTGAGGTGTGTGACGCGGCCGTGCTGGTGTTGGTGGATTCCCGTGCATATTCTGAGCGATTTCGGGTCGTCGAAGGGTGTCAGCTTCCGTCATGGTGTCATCGTGAGGGAGAATGGTGTTTGACGTGGGTCATGAACGAGCAGAAACTATTCCGAAGTTGTGCCCGTTTTCCGAGACAAGTTATCTGGGAAAGATGGGTTATATTGTCTCTTCGCAGAGGCAGGTTCGGTCAAACATCTGAATCCACAGACTTAGCGGTACGGCAAAGAAATCCACTCACAAAACTGAGGCAGTTCCAATGACTCGATTCGTTCTCGCATTCTTCCTCGGGGTTGGGCTGTTAATTACCGCGAAGGGAGCCGAGAAGGCCAAATTGCCGCCCCTTGAGGAGCGGGAGAAAGCTGCCAAGTTGATTCGCGATTTATTCAAGGCCGAGTACGCCAAGACCACAGTGGTAGCGAAGGGAGCCCTCGCCGATACATTGTTCAAGCAAGCCAGCGAATCTGACCAGGACTTGCCCGCGAAATATGTGCTGTTGAAAGAGGCCGCCGAGTTGGCGGCCGGTTCCAACATCGAGCTTTCGGTGCAGGCTTGCGAAACCTTGATCAAATCGTTCGACGGACCGGCTGGAGAGGTCATCGAGCCGATCCTTAAGAGCGTCGCACCGAAAGCCGTTTCGCCTGCCGCCGCCCAGTCATTGGCCAGTTTCGTCCTCAAAGTTGTTGATGACACGCTCGCTGATGATGACTTCGAGACAGCGGGTCGACTGCAAAAAATGGCAGACGGTTTGGCTCAAAGATCCAAGAACTTGAAGCTCATCAAGCAGGTACAATCGCTGGCCAAAGACATCGACTTGTCGAAGCAGATCATTGTCAAGGTGAACGATGCCTTCACCGTCTTGAAAGACAAACCGGAAGATCCGGACGCGAATCTGCTCGTCGGCAAATACGCCTGTTTCAACAAGGGGGACTGGCCGAAGGGACTGCCATTGCTCGCCAAAGGCTCCGATGCCAAGCTGAAGGCAGCGGCGGCCAAGGATCTTGAGGCAACCGCGGAAGACGCCACCAGTTCCCTTGCCGCTGGCGATGGCTGGTACGATCTCGTCACTAGCATCGAGGGCCACCCGAAGACGAATATCTACTTCCGGATTCACACGCACTACACCAATGCGTTGCCGAAGGCCACGGGTATCACCAAAACCAAAGTCGAAAAGCGGCTCGAAGAGGTCGAGAAATCGCTCGATGGCAAGTGGGATTACCCGAACCTGTGGCCCGTGGTCAAAGCCGCCATCCGCAACAAATCCTACGACAAAGCCGGGCCAGCTGGGGGTGCCTTTGGCGACAAGGAATACTCCGAACTCATCCCTGAAGGAGGTGTTCTGATCGGCTTCAACTACACGCTCAGAACGCTCGGCAACAAGAACGTCATCGACTGCTTTCAACCGATCTACATGACTACCACCGGAGAGAAATTGGGCACCGCTATGGGCAATTTCAAAGACCCCAAGGCCGGCAAGATGCTCACGCTGAAGGCCAAGTCGAATTACGCGATCAGCAAGATGAAACTTCGCGGCGGTGGTCTCTGGGAAGGGGTCAACGTGACCTTCATGAAGATCGACAATAAGGGCAACTTCAAGACTGACGACACTTACGAAAGTGCCGCGATTGGCTTTACGGACGTCTTCGGTGATTTCGTGGGCGACAGTCGGCCAATCATCGGTATCCACGGCAAATTACAACCCCCACGGGACGGGGGTGGCGTCTGCTCGTTTGGTGTCTACCTGGCGGGCGAGAAGCCGAAAAAATAGGAACCGTTGCGTTCATAGAGGTTCATGAAGAAGAGATGTGCCCCCCGGAGGTGCTCCAAATGCAATTCCGGGGTCGCAAGCTACTTCTTCGCCTCGACCACGCTGATCACATGGAGAGTTGATCGAGACTGTCAGCAGTATCGGCTTCCGCTTTCGGGAGTGAGTCAACCGACTGGTGCCGATGTTCGATCCAACGTCGTACTCCGAGGCATCGCCGATCACGACGAAGAAACCCACGCAGATCTGTCGGTCGGTTGATCGACGGACATGCTGACCGGCGGCAGCGACCTAAGATTCAATTCTTGGTTGCTGGCAGGTCCGCGGCTCCAGAGTCTCGACGATTTCGGCCACGGGTATTGACCGAAGATTCAATAAACGGATTCGGACAGTTGCGTCGGTTTGCCATCCTCACCGAATGGTCAGTACCCGACGATAACCACTCGAAATCATCGAAGAAATCGCCATTCAGAAGGTCGGACACGCAGAAAGCCTCGTCATTTCAAGCGATTTCGCATTGCTGTGTTGACATGACCCTTCAAAACGCCTAAGTTTTGTGCCATTCAAGGCCGCCCCAGCATACAGGGCTGCTACCTCACCCAACTCTGGCAGGAGTTTCCAATCATGGCCAAGGCCGCAGCAAAGCCCGCAGCGAAGAAAGCCGCTGCCCC
>JBBRME010000271.1:0-5377 GCA_038230995.1 Gemmatales bacterium | reverse complement strand
GTGGCCTGGCCCGGTGGATGTGGCGGCATAAGGTAGATGAGCCTGCGTGTAGCTCACTCCATCGCGTTGGATTTTGGCCAAGCCGTTCGGCCCGAACAACTTGGCCCAGCGTACCGGATAGTCGCCACGGAACTGATCGAATACCGCAACGACGACCAGCTTGCCCCGCCCGCTGGAGCCACTGCCTACCGGTGGATTGTCGTTCCACTTCCGCCCCACGTAGGCAGAGGCCATGACCACGAAGGCCAAGCTCGGCAGTAGGATCAGGCCAATCCGCAACAGTTTGGGCATCTCACTCTTTCCCGTCGTTCTTCTGCAACTTCCATAGTTCATCGAAGAACCCGGCGCGGACGATTTTGCCGGGGTAGCGGCTATTTGCAGGCGTGGTCACGTCAATCACGGCGTAGTCGGGCAGCTTGCTCACCTGCCGGGCGTTGTTGAGGTAGTCGTATTCGCGGTAGGTGAAACCGGAGTTCAGCACCACGTACTTGCTAGGGTTGAGCGGGTTCGGGTAGATCATTGCCGGGATCGTTGTGTCGCCGAAGGTGTCCATCAGCGGCAACTTATCCTTGATCTTGGCGAGAATGGCGTTCGACTTGGCATCGCCCCAGAGGATCAGGTTGTTGTTTTTGATATCGTCGTCAGTGATCTCGGTGTCTTTCTTGATCGGTGCATAGCCACGGAACTGCTGTCGCCAGTGCTTGTTGGCGTGCTTCATTTCGGTATCGACCCAAGTGCCGAGCTTCTCGTTCATCGCCTTGCCTGTCGGCGACACCATCAGGAAGGAATCCATGAAGGCGTCGTCGATTGGGCCTTGGAGACCGGGAGTTTTGATAAGCTCTTTTGGTGGGTCACGCTCCAACTCCCACTTATTGGTTTCCGTCGAGTAGCTCATCCTTACTTTGTGACGCTTTGTTTCATCAAGTACTCTCCGTTTTCGCGCAACAACACTCTGCCCGTTGACGATCATCTCGTAAGTGTAAATGTCCTCTGGCTCGATTTCAAAACGTGATATGCCTGAAGTGGTGATGTTGTAAATACTGCCTTCTCGAGAAAGTTCGATTTTGCCTTGGCTCCAGTGCTTTTCGAGTCCAAGTACTGTCACCCTGCCACATTTGTTGTATCGCAGGGTATACGTTGTGAATTTGATCTCCTTTCGATGTTCCGGCACCACTTTTCCGGCAGCTTCATCAATGAACTTGTTGATTTCCTTCTTCGCGTCGTTCGTGTAATTGTGGCCGGCCCCTTTGCCGATGACGTGCGGGAACTCCACTCCGGCGGCTTTGGCGTACTTGGTCATAATGTCCGCGGCCTGCTTCTGCCGGTCGTTTTCCCCGCTGTAAGCAATCGTGGGGATGTTGGAGAGGTTCCCGGCGTACTCCGTGGCGTCGTACATTCGCCACAGTTTCTGCTCCCACCATTCCGGTTTCACTTTCTCGTTCTGGAAGTTGCCCAGGAACTCCTTTGTTTCCGCGAAGCCAGCCCCCGGTGCGGCAGCAACGAAGTAGGTGGGAAAGTGCGTGGCATACTGCCAGCAGGCGGCCCCACCCATGCTGAAGCCACGGGCCACAATGCGTTTGTCGTCGATCTTGTAGCACTTCTTGACGTGGTCGATCACTTCAAACGTGTCGATCTCTCCAGCGAACTTGTTGGCATTGCTGAACCGGCCGAAGGGATGCACAGTGATGACGCCCGGCTGACTGAACTCACCCCGGCTGCGCTGACGCTCCGCAATGAACGATAGCTCCAGGTTGTTCTCGTAGCGCCCGTGCCACCACACATCCAGTCGAGTAGGCTTTTTGTCGTCGTAATCATCCGGGATCACCAAGCCGTAGGGTTGCACGCTGCCATCGATCTTGCTCCTGTAGCCACGCACCACCAGCCCCTTGGCTGTCGTCCAACTCGGCTTGCCTTCAGCGAGTTCCTTGGCACGCTCCATGCCCTTTTTGAGAAGTGCTTTGGCTGTGGGCACATCGTTGCGTTTGCTTTTGTCATCCACATACAACTCGTTGAACTCCAACCCCCAGCGCACGGCTTTTTCGTAGATCAGCACATCGGGTAGCAGAACTTCGAGATGCTTCTTCCCGGCAATGGCTTTCTTGGCACCATCGATTGCGGTCTGCAACTCCGTCAGCCCGGCCTTGAGTTCCTTGGCTGCCTCCGCAGGTATGTCACTCCCCTTGGGCGGAACCGGGCGGACGTTATCCGGCACGTTATCGCCGGGGCCATCGGCAAAAGTCACCCCTGTTGCAAGTGCCAACAGCAAACCCGCGAGAAGTGGACGCATGGAGAGGTCTCATCGGAGGATGGGTTCAAGATACGCCAGAGGCGCTGGAATTGCCACTGGACACGAGTTTTCGGGATGTCATTCTAGCCTGTATCGTCGTGTCCACGGGATGTGTGTACCCCTCGCTGGACGCGCACCGTTCGGCTGGACGAACGATCATCAAATTGTAAAGCTCCACTTTCAAGTGCAAATGGCGATTTTTGTGTCGAACAGCCATCAGCACTGATTTTGTACAAATTGTTCTTGACGACTGAAACCGCACGACTACAGTACTCATTGTCGTGAGATTCAATCTCATGTAGAGAACGCTGTCTGTGTCAGACTGTTCGCCATATTTGATCGCACCAACACACCAACGAAGACCTTCTTGGTGAATCGCCGGGGCACGCCCTCGGTCTTTCGGGAGTCTCCATGCGCATTCAACATCGTCGAACCGGGTTCACGCTGATCGAATTGCTGGTGGTCATCGCCATCATTGCCATTCTGATTAGCTTGCTCCTTCCCGCAGTGCAGAAAGTCCGCGAGGCCGCCGCACGGCTACGCTGCCAGAACAACCTCAAGCAGTGGGGCCTCGCGCTCCACAACTACGAATCGGCGAATGAACGCCTTCCTGCATTCGCGGCTTACCCGAATACCTGGAGTGTGTTCGCCCGGTTGCTTCCCTACATCGAACAGGATAACTTGCAACGCTTGGCCAATCTCGACGTTGGCTATTCCGATCCAGTGAATGCCAGTGTCACCAAAACCCGTGTGGCGCTGCTACTTTGTCCAAGTGAAGTGAATGACCGCGAACGCCCAGCGTCGACCCCTACAGGCAATACGCATTACCCTTTGAGCTACTCCGCCAACGTGGGTACTTGGTTTGTGTTCAGCCCCACCGCCAGTGGTGATGGGGCCTTTGCCGGCAATCAATCATTTCGCATCACGGACTTCTCGGACGGCACAAGTCAAACTGTAGCCGTTTCCGAAGTGAAAACTTTTCAGCCATTCCTTCGTGGTGCTGGTCAACCTGCAACACTGGGAGCTGTTGCCCCAAGTACTCCGAATGAGGTAGTGAGCTACGGCGGCACGTTACGTACAACTGGCCACACGGAATGGGTGGACGCTAAAGTGCATGAAACAGGTTACACCGCAACCTTCCCGCCGAATACGAAGATGATTTTCAACTCGAATGGCACGATGATTGATGTGGATTACCTATCCAGTAGTGAAAGCATTGCAATTGGGGCAGCTCCAACCTACGCCGCGGTGACCAGTCGCAGTTATCACACCGGTGGGGTAAATACATTGCGAATGGACGGCAGCGTGCATTTTGCACGAGAAACAATCAACTTAAGCACTTGGCGTGCAATGCACACCCGAGCTGGTGGTGAAGTGCTGGGAGACAATTGATGGAAGTGATGCCCCCGGGCCCGACTCTTGGTAAACGTATCATGACGTGGGTGCGCCGGGCGCATTTGTACCTTGGGTTGTTTCTATTCCCTTGGGCAATCCTCTACGGCGTCACAGCATTTCTGTTCAACCATCCCTCGGTGTTGAGCGACGCACCAGCCTTGGACTTCAACAAGTCTGCTTCTGCAGGTACCCCTCTTGCTGACTTGCCTAGCCTGAAGCAGCAAACCGAGGAAGTGCTGAAGGCGTTGAATGAACAACAAAAGCCAGAGTCACCGTACACATTGGGTGCTGGTGACATTCGCTACAGCCGAGACTTTGCCTTCGCCACGGTGAAGAACCAAGGCCACAACTTGAACCTGCTAATTGACCCACGAAATTTGAGCGGAAGCATCCGCACGACCGTGGATCAACCGAAGACTGCACCTGCACCAAAAGCACCGTTTGCCCTCGGCAACGCACCAAATCCTGCAGGTGGTGGAGCTCGTACCCCGCTTACGGAAGAGGCCAGTTCAACAACACTGAAAGTGCCCAACAATCTTTACGATCGAACTTTGGCAGCCATGCCGACAATCCTGGAGAAGACAGGCCAAACAGTTGGCGAAGTCGTTGTCACGAGTGTGCCGGATCTCATCTTCCCGATTGAGGTCGAAGGAAGAATCTGGATTGCTACCTACAACCCGAAGGCTGGTACTATCACTGGCAAACTGCCCAGCGATCCAGTCGAGATCGGCTGGCGACGATTCCTGCTTCGCCTGCACACCGCCCACGGTTACCCCGGTGAAGTGAATGCCCGCTGGAGCTGGGCCGTCATCGTGGATGCCATGGCCTTCGTCATGTGCTTCTGGGGCATCTCCGGCTTATTCATGTGGTGGCAGATCAAGGCCACGCGTAAACTCGGTACAGTCGTTCTGATTCTTTCGGCCGTCGCCGCCACGGTGCTGGGATTCATGATGTACGCGGCCATGACGCAGCAGTGATTGATGATTTTGGCGAACGGCACAACGTAAGTGTGCCGGTGTTTTTTGGATCATGACCGGCACACTTACGTTGTGCCGTTCGCCTTATGAGGTGTTCCTTTGCGCTCATGCTTCACACTCTTCCTCCTCCTCGGAACACTCCAAGCTGCTGAGGTGAAGTACCCGCCGATGCCCAAGGCATCATCCAGTCTCGGGGCGATTGCCTGCGATGGGTATGCGTACATCTATGGCGGCAACTCCGGCAAGACCCACAGCTACAACAACCAGACTGTACTGGGCACGTTCCACCGGTTGAAGCTCGACGGTGGCACAGCCTGGGAAGAACTGCCGAGCGGGCCGATTGCCCAAGGCGTCAACCTTGCGGCCCATGCAGGCAAGATCTACCGCGTCGGTGGCATGCAACCGCTCAACGCACCCGGTGAGCCAGCCGATACCATCAGCTTGGATTCGGCCAGTGTGTACGACCCGACAGCTAAGAAGTGGAGTGACTTACCAAAGCTACCGAAGGGTCGCTCATCGCATGATGTGGTGGTGGTTGGCGACACACTTTACGTGGTGGCCGGATGGTGCATGAACGGTAAAGACAAATCGAGTGAATGGGCTGATACTGCCTACAGCCTCGACCTCAAGGCCGCAAAGGCCGAGTGGAAGAGCGTGAAGCAGCCGTTCCAACGGCGTGCCCTCACGGCCACCGCCGTGGGCATGAAGTTGTATGTGC
>JBBRME010000270.1:0-5383 GCA_038230995.1 Gemmatales bacterium | reverse complement strand
GGTAGATAAGTCTTTGGTCAGGCAGAGCCAACCCGATGGGCACCCGTCGATCCCCGCGATGGTGAGCATGCCTTGAACCTACTCGAACCGAATCAACAGGTCGCCGCCTTCGACTTGGGTACCGGGCTTGATGCACACCTCGGCCACCTTGCCTGCCTTGTCCGCATAGATGTTGCTCTCCATCTTCATCGCTTCCAGCGTGGCCAGTTTCTGCTTGGGGGCCACGTCGTCGCCCACCTTCACCGTGATGGCCACGACACTACCAGGCATCGGGGCGGCCACATGCTTGGGGTTGGCGGGATCGGCCTTGATGCGGGTGACGGCCACAGCACCCAAGGACTTGTCCACCACGTTGACTTCGCGGGGCTGGCCGTTGAGTTCAAAGAACACCGTGCGCTTGCCATCCTCGTGTGGGTCGCTCACGGTCAGGAACTTCACCACCAGTTGCTTGCCCGGTTCGATCTCGATGTTCACTTCCTCGCCCTTGGTCAGGCCGAAGAAGAACACCGGCGTCGGCAGCACTGAAACATCGGAGTACTTCTGCAGGTGCTCCACGAAGTCCGCGTACACCTTGGGGTACAGCAGGTGTGTGTACACTTCGCGGTCGAGTGGTTCACGCAGCAGCTTCGGTTCCAGTAGCTTGCGTGTCGCGTCGATGTCGGCCGGTGGAAGCAGGGCACCTGGGCGATCGGTCAGTGGTTGACGATCCCGCAGGATGCGTTTCTGCAGCGCTGGCGGGAAGCCACCGGGTGGCTGGCCGAGTTTACCTTCAAAGAACTCGATTACGCTTTCCGGGAAGGCCAGTTCGCGGGTCGATTCCATCACGTCGGCGGTGGTCAAGTTGTTCGAGAGCAGGAACAACGTCATGTCGCCGACGACTTTGCTGGTCGGCGTGACTTTCACAATGTCGCCGAACAACTGATTCACATCGGCATACATCCGGCCCACTTCGCCCCAGCGTTCACCTAGGCCCAGGCTCTTGGCTTGCACGAACAGGTTGGCGTACTGTCCGCCGGGCATCTCGTGCAGGTACACCTCGCTACTGCACGCCAGTTGGCCGGTCTCGAACGGTGCGTAGTATTGGCGAACATCGCCCCAGTAGTCGGCGGTTTCCTGCAACGGTGCAAAGTCCAACCCGGTATCGCGCTCACTGAATCGCAGGCTCTCGACCATGGCGTTCAAGCTCGGCTGGGCCGTGAGTCCGCTCATCGGGGCGAAGGCACAGTCCACGATGTCCACACCTTCCTCGGCAGCCATCATGTAGCTGGCGAGCTGCCCACCGGCGGTATCGTGGGTATGGAAGTGGATCGGCACATCGATCTCGGCGCGGAGTGCCCGCACCAGTTTCTTCGCGGCCAGCGGCTTTAGTAGCCCGGCCATGTCCTTGATGGCGAGGAAGTGCGATCCGCGCTTCACCAGTTCCTTGGATAAGTCCACGAAGTACTTCAGCGTGTACTTATCGCGCGCAGGGTTGGTGATGTCGCCGCTGTAGCAGATGGCGGCCTCAGCGATGCCGTCGGTCTTACGCACTGCATCAATGGCCAGCGTCAGGTTCGGCAACCAGTTGTTGGCATCGAACACGCGGAACACGTCCATCCCC
Source organism: Gemmatales bacterium (assembly GCA_038230995.1). Classification (GTDB taxonomy): domain Bacteria; phylum Planctomycetota; class Planctomycetia; order Gemmatales; family Gemmataceae; genus JALHQU01. Next base: position 3,783 of record JBBRME010000270.1, on the reverse strand, counting down.
GCGGCGGCGGCTTCCTTCACGAAGCCGTACACCACGTTGTCCGGGTAGTTGGTGTACCCCACGGCACTGGCACTGCGTAGCAACATCTGGAACAGGATGTTCGGCACGCGGGTTCGCAAGTCGGCTAGGCGTTCCCACGGGTCTTCCTTGAGGAAGCGCATGGCGGTGTCGAACGTGGCCCCGCCCCAGTTTTCCAGGCTGAACAAGCCCGCGTGGTTCTTGGCATAGCGCTCGGCGATGTGCAGCATGTCGTAGGTACGCATGCGTGTGGCGTGCAGGCTCTGGTGGGCATCCCGCATCGTGGTATCGGTGATGAACAATTGCTTCTGCGCTCGCACCCACTTGGCGAAGCCTTCAGCTCCAAGCTGTTTGAAGCGATCCCGTGTGCCCACGGGCAGATCGGTGGTTTTACCGGCGTATTGTGCCGTGCTGCCGTGCTGGCCGAGGGCTTCGCCAGTGCCGCCGATGGTTGGCCGGGTCTTCCCTTTCACCTCCGCGTTGCCGTTGACGATGACATCGGCAATGTAGCTCAGCAACTTGCTGGCACGATCCTGCCGTGTGCTCAGTTTGAAGAGTTCCGGAGTGTCATCGAGGAACCGCGTGGTCACGGTGCCCGCAAGAAACTCCGGATGCAGAATCAGATTCAACAGGAACGGGATGTTCGTTTTCACCCCGCGGACGCGGAACTCCTGTAGGCAGCGTTCCATCTTGCGGGCAGCATCTACGAAGCGAAGTCCGCTGGCGCTCACTTTGACAAGCAGCGAATCGTAGAACGGCGTAATCACCGCACCGCTGAACGCCGTGCCCGCATCCAGGCGAATGCCCGGCCCACCCGAACTGCGGTATGCCGTGAGGCGACCATAGTCGGGCACGAAGCCGTTGGTGGCATCTTCGGTGGTCACGCGGCACTGGATGGCGTAGCCGTGCGTGCGAATCGCGGCTTGATCGCCCAAGCCGATTTCCTCGTGGGCCAGCGGGAAGCCTTGGGCAATCAGAATCTGTGATCGCACGATGTCGTACCCCGTCACCACTTCCGTGACGGTGTGTTCCACCTGGATGCGCGGGTTCACTTCAATGAAGTAAAACTGCTCGGTCTCGGTGTCGTAGAGGAACTCGACGGTGCTGGCGTTGTCGATGCCCGCCTCACGCCCGACGGCCAACGCCGCATCCAGGATGCCTTGGCGAGCCTTCTGCGGCAGGTTCGGCGCGGGGGCCAGTTCCACCACTTTCTGATGCCGACGTTGAATGCTGCAATCGCGCTCGAAGAGATGCACCAGGCCACCGTGTTGATCGCCAAGCAACTGCACTTCGATGTGCTTGGCCTTCACCACGAACTTTTCAAGGAACACGTCGGCAATGCCGAAGGCCTGCCCCGCCTCACGCTGGGCACTTTCGATGGAGTCCTTCAATTGGCTGGCTTCGTGCACCACCCGCATGCCGCGGCCACCGCCACCCATGCTGGCCTTCACGATGACCGGGTAGCCGAGCTTCGTTGCAATCGCCTGGGCTTCGGCGATCGATGTCACCGGGCTGTCGCTACCGCTGAGCACCGGCACCTTGGCCAGTTGAGCGAGCTTGCGGGCAGCGACCTTGTCGCCCAGGTTCTCCAGGATCTCCGGGCGTGGGCCAACGAACTGGATACCTGCTTTGCCACAGGCCCGGGCGAACGCTGCGTTCTCCGAAAGGAAGCCGTAGCCGGGGTGGATCGCATCCACACCGATGCCCTTGGCCAGCGTGACAATGCCGGGGATATCGAGGTAAGCCCGGATCGGCTCACCCTTCTTGCCGACCTTGTACGCCTCATCCGCCTTGAAGCGGTGCAACGCAAAACGATCCTCGTAACTGTAGATCGCCACGGTGCGGATGCCGAGTTCGTGGGCACTGCGGAACACGCGGATGGCAATTTCGGATCGATTGGCAACAAGCAGCTTTTTGAAAGAGCGGAGCGGGGTCGCCGACATGGTTCGAGAATCCTTGCGCGCGAGAGAGTTTCGCAAGGAGTAATCTACTGCGCCACCACGAGAGGTAAGCCAGTTCAAAACAGATTCAGTTGAGGACCGAATCGCTAACGAGTCTTCGCTTCGACATGCTTGGCGAACCGATTGAGAATGGATTGCCAGCCAGCACGCTGCACTTCAATCGGGTGCGTCTCTTCGGCGTCGAAGGTTTCACGCACCGTAACGCTGCTACTGTTGTCGATGAACTCGACGATCAACACCCGGTCGCCGAGCTGACTATCGATCCGTTCGTGTGGAACAACCTTGGTGAAGGTGCCTGCGAAGTCGAAACCGACGCTGCCATCCTTCGCTTCCATACGCGAGGAAAACTGCCCGCCGTCACGCAATTCCACCGTGGCCGCGGTGGTGTGCCAATCATCCGACGCGGCATTCCACTGGATGATATCCGCAGGCGTCGTCCGCGCATTCCACACAACGCCGATGGGTGCAGCGACGCTGGCTTCGATGGTGATTTGCATTGGAAACGAATCCAGGACTTTGTTGGCTGGCGATGAACAACATCGTAATCGCCGAAGTGCTACTTGGTTAGTGGCTTCGACTGGTACGGGCACTCGTTATCCACTCAGCAACAACGTTGACGTACTCTTGCCACAACTCCGGGAAACACGTGACGCTTGGGATATGGTTCACTTCCAGCAAGTATGGCCCCGACTCACTGAGCATGTAATCGTTGGCGATGATGTCCAACCCCAGCCCCTGTTGAATCGCTCGGGTATCCTCAACGAGAGCCGGATCAGCAGGCATGAAGTTCGCTCCGTCTCCATGAACGGACTTGAGCCAGCCAGTTCCAGTCAGGCGGATCTGACGTGGTTCGCCAATGATCAGTAAACGCACAGCATCACCGACAACGAATGGCTCGATCAGAGTTGGCTCTTGTGCGACCCACTCTCCGTTGAATCGAACTTTATTCTCACCACAGTGCCAGTTGCCCCATTTGGCCACGCTCTCCTTCTCGGCCGTGTAGTTGCCATACGTCGAAGCAAACCCGCGTGGTTCGCCACCGAACTTTGTGAACTTCAACGCGTGAACAAGGCATGGCAAGCGTAGCCGACAGTTCATCATGGCCGTGGGATTCGGGAAGCACAGCCCACCCCACAACGCCAATCCGGCGAGGAATTCCAGGTCATGCTCGAAGATTCCATGAAAAACCACACGGGATACACGCAGATACCGTTCACTAGTGGATGACACCACAAACAGTTGGCCTCGTTCAACCACGATCCGTGGCAACATCTCGTGACTGACGCATTCGTAGGGCAATCGCTCCGCCAACTCGGCAGATTCACTAGCATCGAAGCCGATGAGAAGAATGCGCTCATCCATTGAAGCAATTCCAGGGTGGTGAGTCACCACGGTGTGTTGAAGGGAGTAAATCTTGGCCAGTGTCAATGCCTTGCCAGTTGCTATTTCGGCACAGCTGCATGGCGTAGAACTTTCAGAACTTCGACCGGATCGCAGCCATAAAGACCGGAGCCCCAGGCTGCGTTCTGTTCAACGATGGCCCAGCCACGATCCCGGATCACACCAACATCCAGCACCGCCGTACGAGGAAGTTCGATTCGCGGATCGTTGCAGATCGTGCGTAGGAAGGACAGGGCTTGGGTCAGTTCATCATCGGTCGTTGAGTAGTCATTCGACTTCTGAAATTGACCCTCTCTCAAGTACACCGATACTGCACGAGGTTCACGATCCAGCACGAAGCAGCGGAACTCCTTTTCCCACGTCACGATTTCCGAGACCAGTACCGGCATCGCTTCGTCGTACC
>JBBRME010000269.1:0-5391 GCA_038230995.1 Gemmatales bacterium | reverse complement strand
GACTTTGGCTTCGCACTGAAACGTGGTGAGACTCCGCATGCAGATCCCAGCGTCATGGGTGGACGCGGCTACACACTCGGCACGATGGATTACCTCCCACCCGAGCAGGCCACCAACGCGGTGGCCGTGGGCGCCGAGACGGACATATACAGCGTGGGGTGCAGCCTGTACTTCGTGCTCACGGGGATGCTGCCATTCCCTGGTGGTACAGCGCAGGAAAAGATACGCCGACACCAACGGGAGACACCCGAAGCCATCGAGAAACTCAACAAGGCCGTGCCAAAGGAACTGAGCCAACTCATCGGTTGGCTCATGTGTAAGCGACCGGAGGATCGCCCACAGAGTGCTGCCCAAGTAGCGAATGAACTGGAACGCTGGGCTAGCCCGATCATCACCACCGTTGAAATTCAGAGTTACGATAAAGCGTGGGAGAAGTACACGCTTGAACAAGTCCATCAGGCGTGGTTGGCCCATCACAGTGCCAAGCCTAACCCTTGAGGATGCCCTTCACGGCATTTGCCCGCAGCAGGTGATCGACCAGCACTAACGCGATCATCGCCTCGCCCATGGGTACGAAACGCGGCAGCAGGCATGGGTCGTGTCGGCCTTTCACCACCAGTTCCGTTGGCTCACCTTCACGAGTGATGGTCTTCTGCATACGCGGGATAGAACTGGTCGGCTTGATGGCCACCCGGCAGATGATCGGCATCCCACTACTAATACCACCTAACATTCCACCGTGACGATTGGTATCGGTAACGAAGCCGGGGCTATAGAGGTCGTTGTTCTCGCTACCCTTCAACTTGGCCGCCGCGAAACCGTTGCCATACTCAAAAGCGGTGACCGCAGGTAGGCTCAACAAGGCTTTGCCGAGGTCGGCCTTGAGCTTGTCGAACACCGGCTCGCCAAGGCCAGCAGGCACACCCGTGGCCACCATCTCGCACACTCCACCGATGCTATCGCGATCCTTCCGCACGGCATCAATCAGCGCTTCCATCTTCGCGGCAGTATCCGGGATCGGACAACGCGTCGGGCTGGCTTCCACCTGATCCAACGTAATCGTGGTAGGGTCAGGGATGCCCGCGGTGATGTCACCTACGCTTTTGACGTAACCCACAATTCGGATGCCATGCAGGGCCAGAATCTTCTTAGCAATCGCCCCCGCTGCCACGCGGCACACGGTTTCACGCGCACTGCTGCGGCCTCCACCACGATAATCACGGAAGCCGTACTTGGCATCGAAGGTGTAGTCGGCATGGCCGGGGCGATACTTGTTGGCAATGTCGCCATAGTCAGCACTGTGTTGATCCTTATTGCGAAAGCTCAGGCCAATGGGTGTACCGTCGGTGCGGCCTTCGAACACTCCGCTCCAAAACTCCGGTGCATCATCCTCGTCTCTCTGCGTGGTGAGCTTGGATTGACCCGGCTTTCGGCGTGCCAAGTCGGGAAGCAAGTCGTCCACACTTAGAGGCAGCCCCGCCGGGCAGCCATCAATGATGCACAAGTACCCCGGCCCATGGGAAACCCCGGCGGTACTCACCCGAAACAACTTACCAAACGTATTGCCTGCCATGTCGGTTAGTTTATGCCTTTGGCGATGGGCTGTGGTACCATCCTCGTATGATTCGGGAAGACATCTGCCGGGCCGACGATTACGCCACGCAGGAGCGATTGCTGGCCGTGCTGCGCAAGTTGGCGTTCGTTGCGGACGATACTTGGCACGACGAGCCGAGCTTCGGCCTGGGTGTCAGCCGGTATCAGAAACACGATGCAGAACTGACGGTCTTCCGCGATGCTTGGATGGTCGACATCGCCGGGCCAACGGAAATCGTGAACATAGTGCTGGAACATCTGGCAACCGACCACTAACAATGTCGATTCCATCTGCCGCGTGAGTTACAACATGACGAACAATACCCTCTTCTGTGCCTTGGCTCTCTTGGGCTTAGGCCTGTGGTCTTATGTCGAGAGTGGGAACGGCCACAAAAAAGCTGCCGACGAAGCCACGAAAGAGGCCCGTGAGAAAGATTCCAACGCTATTGCAGTGCCCCCCGAAAAAGTAAGTATGACCACGTTGATCCCAGCGGGTGTGGGTGTGGCATTGCTGGGCTGCGTGGCCGGGGTGATCTTCCTGCCCAACGCCCGCAAGCACATCATGCACGTTGCTGCGATGGTCGGGCTGCTTGGTTTCGTCGGTGGGTTCGTGCCAATCTTCCGTTCGAAGACCGGCTTCAATCTAGAAAGCATGGCGATCAAATCCGGCTTGATGATGAGTCTGATTTGCGTGATCTTTGTAGCACTCTGCGTGAAGTCGTTCATCGATGCCCGCAAGGCCCGCGAAGCCGGGACACCAGTCGCGGGGTGAGCCAATTCTCAGCCCGCCGATGGCTGACCCAGTTGGGCGAGGGCCACCAGTTCAGCGGGAGATTGCAACAACACAGTGGGCTTGTAGCGGGCCAACAACTCAGTGGTGTGGTAGCCCCAGCAGGCTGCACCGCTGCGTAGCCCTGCACGGCGGGCCGCTTGCAAATCCCGTGATTCATCGCCGATATACATGATCTGCGATCGTTTGAAACCCTGCCTTCGACGGATGCGCCGCAGGGCACGGGCCTTGCCAAACAGTTGCGGGTAACCCACCACGAACTTGAAGTACTGCTCGACACCGTTTGCCGCGAGGCACTTGCGGATGTTGTCTTCGCGGTTGCTGCTGAGGATACCAAGCGTGGTGCCGGTGGCATGGATCGCTGCGAGAGCTTCGGGGACCCCGGTGTGCAGTTTGATCTCGTGGGCGTGCTTGGCCACACAAGTTTGAAACGCCTTGACCACACGTGGCAGGTTCCAGAAGGTCACGCCAATTTTCCGGAGCAACTTCCGCGTGGGCATCGCCCGTGCTGCGTTCACGTCGGCATAGGGCTTCAGCCCCAGTCCCGGCCCGATCTCCTGGAAGATCGCGATGGACGAGGCCATAGTGTCGGCGAGAGTGCCGTCAAAGTCGAAGACGAGTTGCCATTCCATGAAAGCATTTTAGGACATGATCGCCCGACTGGCTTTACGGAACTCCGGGGCCGGGTGGTGGACTGTTACTGAAGCCATTTTCCTTTGAAGCCGATCCGATCACTGAACAGTTCCTGAAAGAGGACATCAGCCTCGCCGGATTCCATTCTTCGTCGTAATTCGGGTAAAACAATTTCATTGGATGTGGACTGTAGTTCGTCTGCAATCCTGTTTTTGAGGATACGAGTAGTCAAGTCGTTGATTTGCAAACAGAGACCACCGCGTACTTCGAGCGGAATCGCCTGAAGTGCTCGAACAAGTGCCCAGCTAATCACTTCAATATGTGGTTCAGTTGGCTCAGGCATGCTGTTGACACTCCGTTCGTTATTCATCTTAACCCAAGCGGAAAGCTTCCTTTAGGGCTTTTTCGGCTTCATCGCTGCGTGAGGCTTCGATCACCACGCCTATACACACCTCGCTGGTGTTGATCAATTCAATGTTGATCTTCCGCGACGCCAACGCCCCGAACATGGTGCGTGCCACGCCCGTGTGGGTACGCATGCCCACGCCAAGCACATACATCACGGCGATGTTGGCTTTCGCATCCACACTGCAAGACGACCTAAGTTTGGCCAGTTCCGTTTGCACGAGTTGCTTGGCCTTGGCCGAGTCTTTCAACGGCACGGTGAACGACAACTCCGCCATCGTTGGGCCAGTGATATTCTGCACGATCATGTCCACCAGGATGCCACCGTTGGCCACGGCCCGGAAGATCTGTGCACAGTAACCGGGCACATCGGGTAGGTCATGGATCGTGAGCAAGCTCACGTCCCGGTTCACATGCACCCCACTGACCAGCACGTCTTCCATGCCATCGAGTCGGGCTACAGCCAGTTCACGCGATTCGGGCGTCATCGGTACCAGCGGCACCGCTCGTGGTGCGTACGTGACGTTGGGCACGCCATTGGTCGGTAACCCAGCCCCAGATCGTGGTTCCCCAAGACCGAAGGCCTTGTGCACGGCTCGGAGGGCTTTGCGTCCTCGTAACGCTTTTTTGCTCTCTAGATGAGCCTTCTTGATCTTTTCCGATGTGGCCGACTCGGCTTCCTGCTCCGGCGTCAGGGCTTCTTCTTCAATCAGCACGCTGATCTTGATGTCGCCCGTGGTAATCATCTTGAGGTTCACGTTGTCGGCCGCCAGTGCCTCGAACATCCGCAACGCCACGCCGGTCACGCTGCGCATCCCCGCCCCCACCACGCTCACTTTGCTCACCTTCTCCGTGGTGTTCAGCACCGCACCCAACTCGGCGACAATCGGAGCCAACGTCTTCTTGGTGCGTTCGACTTCTGCTTGAATCACGGTGAAGCCAATGGTGGCTTTGCCTGCTGTACCAATACTCTGGCCGATCATATCCACGGCGATGTTCGCCCCGGCCAACGCACTGAAAATGCGATGGCTCACACCCGGTTCATCCGGCACGCGCTCAAGCACGATGCGGGCTTCATCCGCGGCCAGTGCCACGCCACATGTAGGAATCTCACTCATCCAATCGGCTTCCGGCACGATCCAGGTACCGATCGCATCCGACGAACTGTTACGCACCATCAACGGCACATCGTACTTCTTGGCGAACTCAATCGACCGCGAGTGCATGACCCCCGCGCCCATGCTCGCCATCTCCAGCATTTCGTCGTAACTGATGGCGTCCATCTTGCGGGCATCGGGCACGATGCGCGGATCGGTCGTGTAAACGCCATCCACATCGGTGAAGATTTCGCACTGCACTACATACCCGGCTTGCTTCATCGCCGCAGCCACAGCCACCGCTGTGGTATCACTTCCGCCCCGGCCCAGAGTGCTGATGTCGCCCTGTTCATCGATCCCCTGAAAGCCAGCCACCACAACGATGTGTCCGCTTTCCAGGGCTTCGCTGATGCGACGGGTGTCGATGGACTTGATCCGGGCCTTGCGGTGGGTGTTGTCGGTGATGATGCCGATCTGCGAGCCAGTGAAGCTAATGGCCTTCGCACCGAGTTCCTGGATGGCGAGTGCGGTGAGGGCAATGCTGATCTGCTCGCCGGTGGCCAGAAGCATGTCCATCTCGCGGGCCGACGGCTCTGCGGTGATCTCCGTGGCCTTGGCGATCAGGTCATCCGTGGTGCTGCCTTGTGCGCTGACCACGACGATGACATGCTGACCAATCTGTTTCGCACGGATGGCTTTGCGGGCCGCCTCGAACAACTTCTCTGCGTTCTTGACACTTGACCCGCCGAACTTCTGCACCACAACGCCCACGGTACCGTCTCCACCTGTGTTAGAAGTGTTGTTGTACACAATGATGGCGCAGAGTGGCCGAAGGCCGGATGATGGAAAGTTGAGCCTACTTGCGTGAGCAGT
>JBBRME010000268.1:0-5396 GCA_038230995.1 Gemmatales bacterium | reverse complement strand
TATTTTTTATGTTTTTTTTTTGTCGTGCAAATTTCATTTGGGGTTCGGCCACTTTTTTTTGTTGGAGCCTCACCCCTTTTTTAATGGCCCACGAGCGGAAAACAGTTCAATCCGAGTTGCCGTGAGGTTGGGGCGCGGGTAGGATGTCAGTGTTGAAACGTATCTTATCCCGAGTGGCTGAGGGTTCGGGCCCGACGACGCCACAGCAACCGGTTGATTCTGAATCTCACCGATTCAGGAACAATGCTGGTGCTAACTCCTGCTCGACGCCCCACCCAGTGTGGTGATGTTGAGGCAGATAAGATACCAGGCAGGAACTGTCGCAACTTACCACTTGCCTGGTATGCATCTCGCCACACATGCGTCGATTTGGAATCGTTCGTGATAGGCTGCTTCCAAACCAGGAACCTTCCTTCGCGTGGTGACACCGTGGCCGATTATTCTCTTGGATTGAAGTGCAAGCTCTGCGGCAAGCTCTACGAAAAGAAGCCGATCAACTTCTGTGTTGACGACTTCGGCCCGCTGGAAGTGGTGTACGACTACGCGGCAATTCGCAGGAACATCAGCCGGTCGATCATCCAGAGCCGACCACGAAACATGTGGCGTTACCGCGAACTGCTGCCGATTGAAGGTGAGCCAACCGTCGGCCCGCAAGTGGGTGGCACCCCACTGATCAAAGCCGACCGTCTCGCTGCGGAACTTGGCCTGAAGACACTTTGGATCAAGAACGACGCCGTGAACTTCCCCACGCTCAGCTTCAAGGATCGCGTGGTGAGCGTGGCCTTGAGCAAGGCCGTAGAGTTCGGCTTCAAAGTGGTCGGCTGTGCCAGTACCGGCAACCTTGCTAACAGCGTGGCGGCCAACGCCGCCCAAGCCGGGTTAGACACGTACATCTTTGTGCCAGCGGATCTGGAACCTGCCAAGATTCTGGGCACCAGTGTATATGGGGCCAACGTCATCGGCGTGAACGGCACGTACGACGAAGTCAATCGACTCTGCACCCAAGTGGCCTTTAAGTACAACTGGGGTTTCGTGAACATCAACCTTCGACCTTTCTATGCGGAAGGTTCCAAGACGATGGGGTACGAAATCGCCGAAGACCTCGGCTGGCGCTTCCCACAGAACGTGGTGGCCCCGATGGCCGGCGGTAGCTTGATCGGCAAGATTCACAAATCATTCAACGAGATGTACGAAGTGGGGTTGGTTGACACCCCCGTGACCACCAAGATGTTCGGGGCACAAGCCACCGGCTGCAACCCGATCAGCGATTGCGTGAAGAGCAACCGCGATCGTCATAAGCCAATCCGCAAGCCGAACACTATCTGCAAGAGCCTGGCCATTGGCGACCCGGCTGACGGTATCTTCAGTTCAAAGTTGATTCAATCGACGGGTGGCTGGGCCGAGGATGTGAGCGACGACGAAATCATCGAGTGTATGCTAATGCTGGCTCGCACCGAAGGTGTGTATGCGGAGACCGCTGGCGGTACAACGGTGGCCGTGACCCGCAAGCTCATCGAGCAAGGCCGCATCCCACGCGATGAAGAAGTGGTGATCTGCATCACTGGCAACGGTCTGAAGACGCAAGACTGTCTGCGTGAGGCCGTGGAGAAACCGGCGAACATCAGGCCAAGCCTGGATGCCTTCGACGCGATCTACAGCGGCGAACCGGTTCTTGTATGATGTTGATTCACCAACGAGAGTCTCACTCGATGAAAGTTCAAATACCGCCTCCGCTCCGCGAGCAATCCAACGGCATGGCGGAAGTGCCCGTGATGGGGAACAACGTAACGGAGGCATTAGCTGACCTGATTCGTCAGTGCCCGGCATTGGAAGCGAAACTGTTCGACAAAGGCAAACTCCGCCCGCACATCAACGTGTTGGTCAATGATGAAGACATTCGCTATCTCGACGACCTCGATACCGTTGTGTCCGATGGCCAAGCGATTGCGTTGATTCCAGCTGTAGCCGGTGGCTGATCGATATTGCCATTGAAGATCATGCGTGGTTTAACCATGCTAAAATTATTGCAGTTCTACTCGATGTAGGATCGACCCATGCCCAATGATGCCGACGCTGCCGAGGCCCCGGAAGGGGCTGCCGTATTCCCATTAATTCCAGCGGAACTCGGCGTTCACCCGCTGACTCTGGCCATGCTGCACTCCTATGTGTTCCTCGAAGGGAGTGAACCGGAAGTGCTTAACGGTACTGTTGCTGAGGAAGCGATGGAATACCTCGTGACGTACCTTCAGCGTCTGGACGGGGCGAATCTGAAACGCTTCTCCGAAGACTTCTCAACGCTTGCGGCCTACGCCAAGAGTGAAAAGTGGCCAAAGCAGCAGGTGCGTTTCCTCCAGGAGTTCCTCAAAGAGAACTCCATCGGGGTAGAATAAATCGACGTTCAGGGGCAACCACATGACCATCGTAACAGAATCAAGCGACACACAAGAAGTGCCAACGCCACTCACCGCAGCCCCACGAAAAAAGCTGAACATCATCAGCGTGCAGGACGCACTTGAAGGGAAGGTACAGGCTTGCGAGATCACACCTTGGATCGGTACGATCCCAATGACAGATGAAGAGTTCGATCAGGCTCTTGATTCGTTGAGAGACTTGTCATGTCATTGATTTTAGACACAAACATCTGCATTGCACTCTTGCGGGGTGGTGCTGCAGCACAAACGATTTCAACGCTGTATCCAAATGAACTCTCGACTTCGGACTACCGAGTTTCACTAGTGACAGTGGGTGAACTTTACTCGTTGGCCTCGCAGTGGAATTGGGGATCGACACGCTGGGATGCGCTTGACGACTTTCTGCATCAAACCCAGATCGTGGACATCAATGACGAATCGCTGTTGATGAACTACGCAAGACTCGACCATGCAGCCCATCTACTTGGACGAGGTATTGGCAAAAACGACCTGTGGATTGCCGCGACAGCGAGCATTCTGAATCTCACACTCCTCACTGCGGATGGCGATTTTGACTGTTTGAAACCATCTGGCTTGCAAGTCATCCTTCTCGACCCACGCACTGGCTTCCCAATCGTTTAAAGGTTCACAATGTCCGCTTCGTTCGAAGATCGCTATTCCCGCCAGCAACGTGTGCCCGGCATTGGCAAGATCGGCCAACAACGCATCCAGAATGCCCGGGTCACCTTGTGTGGTGTCGGGGCGCTCGGCACTGTCTTGGCCAACATTCTGGTTCGCGCCGGTGTTGGCTTTATCCGCGTCATCGACCGTGACTTCGTTGAGCCGAGCAACCTGCAACGTCAGGTACTCTTCGATGAATCCGACGTCACGAACAACCTGCCGAAGTCCGAAGCCGCCGCCATCAAGATGCGGCAGATCAACTCCAGCGTGACGGTGGAACCCGTCGTTGCCGACATCAACCGCACCAACATCGAGCAACTTTGCGGCGACGCCGACCTGATCCTCGACGGTACGGACAACTTCGAGGTGCGTTACCTCATCAACGATGTGGCCATCAAGCACAACAAGCCTTGGATCTACGGCGGAGCCGTGGGCACCGAAGGCATGAGCATGACCATCGTGCCCGGGCAAACGCCGTGTTTGCAGTGCGTGTTCGAGGCCAGCCCCGGCCCAGGCGAAGTGGGCACTTGCGAAACCGCTGGCGTGCTCGGCCCGATCGTCATGCTCATCGCCAGCTTCCAGGGTGCCGAAGCGTTGAAGCTCTTGGCCGGCAAGCCGGAGACAATCAACCGCGAACTCTTCTGCATCAACGTGTGGGACAACACGAACCGCCGGGTAAAGATCGCCCCACTGGCTGGGCGAAAAGGCAAATGCCCATGTTGTGCGCTGAAGCAGTTTCATTGGCTCGAAGGAGCACAAGGCACACAGACCACGGCCCTCTGCGGTCGCAATGCGGTGCAAGTGACCCCACGCGGTGGCATCAATCTCGACTTGCAGAGTTTGAAGAAACAACTCGAAGCTTCGGGCACCGTCAGTGCCAACCGCTTCCTGTTGAAGTTCAACGTGACGGATGCGTCGGAACCGTACGAGTTCACCGTGTTCCCCGATGGTCGGGCCATCATCAAGGGCACCGATGATCTTGATCGTGCCCGCACGCTCTACAGCAAGTACGTTGGCAATTAAAGGTTGTCGACATCGTCGAGTTAAGAAGCAGAGCTGTTAAGTCAACCACGATGGCTTGCTATTTTGGAGTGCCTATTCAAAGCGAACATTGAGAAAACCCCATTTGTTCTTGGCTACGGTTGGGTGATAATTTGAAAATATACCCACACATTTCAGCTTGTCACCCGTCTTCGTTCCTTTGGGCACCACTAAATAAAGCGGTGGATTTCCATCCCAGCTACATTCTGCAAGACCAGGTTGACTGACATAGAATTGAAGAACTTGAATAGCAAATGAGTATTCCTTGCCTTTATAGTCTGATATGATGTAATCAACGTGCTCTTTGCCGCTATCGATGCGTGCAACGATTTCCTTGAAGGGAAATGGTACTGCAGTTATGGATGGAAGATTTTCTTTATCATGCTTCTCAAACACATCGGCTTTTGTGTTCTGCTGAAATGAAACTTGTCGAAGCGATCTTTCTTGCCGCATTTGTAAAATCAGAAGTCTCGACTCTTCCTGAGATTCGGTTAGAGCTGTCTTCAATTTCGAGATGTCGCTATCATGCTTTGCTACTACTATCAATCCCGCGAGTATAGACCCAACCAATAAAACATAGAAAGCGAACAGGTAAGCCTTCCGATTGCGAGCACTATGGATTAGTACTCTGTTCATGGCTCCGTTTTCCATATGATTCCTCTTTTGTTGAGAAATTGTCAACTAGTATAAACAATATCGGTGTTCGTAAGTCTAAACTGTTTTTTCTGTTTCTTATCCCTCGAACAGCGCCGCCACGAAAGCATCGGCATCGAAGGGATCCATGTCTTCCATGGTCTCGCCTACACCGACGAACTTGACTGGTAAGCCGACCTTGTGCTTGATGGCGAACACGGCACCGCCCTTAGCAGTTCCATCCAGTTTCGTGAGGATGATACCGGTGCATTTCACGGTCTTGGTGAACTGCTCGGCTTGCATCAAAGCGTTCTGCCCGGTCGTAGCATCGAGCACCAGCAGCACCTCGTGTGGGCTGCCGGGAATCTGCTTCGCCACGATGCGGTGAATCTTTTCCAACTCACGCATCAGGTGCGTCTGCGTGTGCAGCCGACCGGCGGTGTCCACAATCAACACGTCGTAGTTCCGTGCCTTCGCTCGTTCACAGGCATCGTGGGCCACAGCAGCCGGGTCGCTGCCTTGTTGCTGCTTTACGATGTCTCAACCGATACGTTCACACCATACGGCCAGTTGTTCCACCGCTGCGGCACGGAAGGTATCGCACGCCGCCACCAGCACGGTTTTGCCATC
>JBBRME010000267.1:0-5414 GCA_038230995.1 Gemmatales bacterium | reverse complement strand
GCCGCGCGCGCCCCCGGGCGCCGCGCCGGGCCGCGGGGGCGGGCGGGGGGCGCGGCGGGCCGGCGCGGCCGGGGGAAGTCCGCGGAACTACGTCAATTGATCGAAAAAGACCCCCACCCGTCCCTCCCCCGGAGTACCGGGAGAGGGGATAATACCCGCTACTCCGGCGGTCGCTCAGGTTCCAACAAAAAGACGGCCGACCTTCCAAAGGCCGGCCGTCTTGCACTAAGAATTCTGCACTAACCATTCAAAGTTAGTTCTTGATCGAACGACGGCGGCGGGCCAACAACCCAACCGCGCCAAGACCCAGCAGGCTGAGCGTGGTCGGTTCGGGCACGATCAGATCACCAGTCGTCCCGGCCTGGCCCTGAAGCGTGTACTTCAAAGTCAGATCGGCGGCGAGGGTGGTGGGGTTCAGATTGGGCTTCAGGATTTTGCCCAGATCCAGACCATCCGCGAAACTTCCGGTGAACCGAACGCTGAACAACTCATCGGGACCACTGAAGTTGGTGGCGTTGAGGTTGCTGTCGAAGATCGAGGCCGCATTCGCGTCCATGAACTGCGAGCTGGTCGAGATCAGATCCAACACCTGCAGGTTACCGACAAGGCCATCGAACTTAAGCTTCACATCACCGGTGGCAGGGTCATAGGCGAAGTGAAGCGGGACGCCGTTGCCGAGCGTGCCGATCGTGGCGGACGGTGAAGCATGGCGACCGGACAGAGATGGGGTGGCCGAAGCGACCGTCGAGGCCACCGTCGCCGAGGCAGCGGTTGCCACGAAGTTACGGGCGTTGTTGCGATAATTGCCCGACGACACGATCGCGCTCAAGTCGTTCTGGTCAACCGCCCCGTCAAGATTGAAGTCACCATCGGCCCAGCCGTGGGTGGTGAGGTGGTCACGGTAGAAGCCCTGCGAAACGATTTGGGCCAGATCGTTCTGGTCGGTCTTGCCGCTGAGATTCGCGTCGCCGATGAGCGAGGGGCGAACGAGGATCTTGGTCGGATCAATACCCAGGCTCTGCTTGACGTTGACGGGGTCCGCTCCGTCAACCACTGCGATGCCATAGACCAGCGGGCTCGTGGAGGCGAAGGAACTCGTGATGCCCGGGCCGGTCCAGACGTTCGCGCCGCGAGCTGAACTCACGTAACCCGCAACCACTGAAAGCGGTGTGGCGACGCGATCGACCTGCAGGTTGCTGTTTCCGAGGTCAAGCTGACCACTGCTGGTACCAATCGACAGCGTCGTGACGGAATTAAGGACGTGCGGCGTGAGGCCGTTGACAACCAGCTTGGCCTGATCGGCGATCGTCAGTGTCGTCTGACACACTGAACCCACCGTGACCAAGGCCGCGCTGAGGCCGGTGCCGATCGACAAAGACCCGGTACCACTCACGGGCCCAATGGTGCCGCCAGTGTTGATGATGGTGATGCCATGGTTCACCAGCGCACCTTGCGTCATGGTGTTCGTCGTCAGTGCAGAGACAAATCCGGTGGCCCCGCCAGTGACGGTCGTGGTACCCGAACCGGTGATGTCAGTGGTTAGCGTAGCGTTGGAGTTGTTGAACCCAGCCGCGTTGACAATGAAGTTGGCATTGTTGACGACGCTGGTGTTATCCGGCAACGCACTGCTGTTTTGCCCAACGTTGTTGGTACCGCTGATAAAGATGTTCGGGTCGATCTGCAGCGTGCCACCGTTGATGATAACGCCACCGCTGAAGTCGTTCGGACCTTGCAGCGTCAATTTACCGATATTGGAAGCACCGAGAACCAACTGAATGTTGTTGGCGGGTTGACCGTTGTTGATGTTCGTGAATTCCGGGGTTCCGATCGAACCCAGGAAGACCGTCGTCGAAGTGCCGCTGACAGTCAGAATCGACAGATTCGGCGAGGTATTGGCGATGCCACCAAGCTTCTGTCCTGGGGCGATGAACACGTTGGGAACAGTGGTTTGGTCGGCCTTGAGTGAGCTGACGGTCTGGTTATGGCCGGCCAGGTCAATCGTGCCGAGCTGCGCGGTGTTGTTCGTACCCGTGCCGAATGTGAGATTGCCGCCGGACAGGGCGTTGTCGGCACCCAGTCGGATGATGCCGATGTCACCGTTGTTGATGGTGTTGTCACCCACGTACTGGGCGGTTTGATTCAGCGTGACGAGGGCTTTACCACCGTCGAACTGGATGTTGCTGTTGCCGGAGATCACACCGTTGATGGTCAGTGAGTTACCCGTGCCGTTCATGCCAAGGCTGCTCTTGAACGTTCCTGGCTTGTTCAGCGAATTGAGAAGAATCGGCTCGTTGATGATGACATGGCTCAGCGATGTGCCACCGGAGCTATCGCCACCGATACCACCACCGCTGACCTGGATCTGGATATTGCTGCCGTTGGTGCTGTCGACCGTACCCCCGTTGATGCCGAGTAACTGAGCGCTGGCCAGAATGATATTGCCGGAGAAACCACCCAGCGTGTTCGGAGCCACGATGACGGCCGTTGCGCTCTTCTGCGAGAAGATCACGTTGCCCTGCTGAATCGTGAAAAATCCACCGGGGCCTGCGGTTGAAGCGCTTGCGGTTCCGAAGGTGAGGCTGCCGGAACCGGTTTTGATGAATGGCCCTTGTGCGGAGAAGAGTCCGCCGAAAGTGACATTGTTCGTGCCGGTGTCCAGCGTCATGCCGTTGGCGCCGGCGATGATGAAGCGGTTGTAGGTAATGGCATTGTCGGCCACGAGAGTCGCACCGCTGAGGGTCAACTGCGGACGAAGAAGGCCCGCAGCGCCGAGGCTCAAATCGGTGGTGGCATGAAGGGTGCCGCCATCGATTTCAAGGCTTGAAAAGCTATTGCTGCCCGAGGCTGCAAGCACGAGGTTGCCACCTCCGGTTTTGATGAGCTTGCCGCTCATCGGACCACCGACGATCGTGTAAGTGCCGTTGGTGTTCGTGACGTTGATCGTGGCGGCCGTGACGCCGGCGGCGTCGACGTTGACGACAGCCGTGCCATTCGTCAAACCGCTTTGCGTGAAGAACGCGGCGTTGCTGGTTCCGAACGAAGCATTGGTGACGTTCGTGCTCAACCAATTTTGGTTGGCGGCATCCTTGTTCCAGGCGTTACCCGCGCCAGTCCCGTTGGAACCGGGGTTCCAGGTGAGGCCGACGGGTACAATGACACTCGCCTGATTGGTCGAGAAGAAGCTGATATCCTGAAAACGCCAGTTGCCGGATTGATTGTTGTAATCCGTGTTTGAGGCACCACGGTAGGTTCCGGTGGTGGGATCTTTTTCCGTCACCAGGCGAACCATGAGGTTGCTGTTGTTATCGACACCGGCAAGGCCGGTCAGATCCATCACATTTTGATTCAGAAATCCACCCCCGATTGGAGTGACGAGTTGGCCTGCGGCATTCGCATGCAAACCAGTGGCGTTGACGCTGTTCCAAGTCGCGCCGTTATCCGCCGAGTATTGTTGGCGCATATTGGCGATACCCTGGCCGGTGACGAACCAGTCGAATTGGAATTTGATGGCGCTTTCACCGGTGGCGTCGATCGTGAACTGAACGCCCTGGGTATCTTCCGGGGCCTGGCTGGTCCAGCCGTTGGTGGTGCGGGTCGTATTTGAGAGATCAAGATTATTACCACCGCGGACGCGCCAGCTTTGACCCGTGGGGTTCGTGCTGCCACCCTGCGCAGTCATGTCATCCACCTGCCGGGAGAAGTTACTACCATCCGCCAACACCCAACCGGAAGCGCGATAGTCGGGCTGGGTAATCGGATTGCCGGTGCTGCCCACCGGACCCCAATCCAAGCCAATGCCTGTCGCGGTTCCCGATGAATATCCAAGCGCCGTGCTGAAGTCAGCATCAGGTTTTGGGTTGTTCAGATTCGGGGTCGCCTTGGGGTTTGGCGGTGAATATTGGTTGAAATCCCACAACGCGATGTTGTGGAAACTTTGAGCGGAGGCCTTTCCGGCTACGACGCTCAAGGCCGACAGCGCGGCAGCGGACAGGACGGCTCGGGTTTTGGACACATTGCGGTTGGAAACCTTCATCTCATCTCTCCTGTTCCTAGAGGAACACAATTAAAAGCCCACGGACAATTTCTGTTGCTTATGGCGATGGATTAATCCCCAGCGCCAGCCCCATTCGAGTAGTCACTGGGACCATACGGATCCCAGATCACATTGGCGGTGTTGTAGTCATCATGAGGTGTGTGCGTCGTGATGACGTTCACGTCGGCATTGCTGAACCAGGCCACATGCCCGTCGGCAAAAGCCAAAAAGCCCCCTTTGCGGTGACGGGCGGTAAAACGTTTATGATCGCCGCGCAGGCGTGCGAGGCTCTTGTTGTAAAACTGGTCGGTGGAAGGAATTTCTCCTTTGACAACGCGGCGTTCCATAAACATCACCACCGCAGCCCCCGGCCGTAATTGGCTCAATTTTGAGATGTGTTGAGTGTTATTCAGCTTTGAGTTCAAAACATAATTGAAGAAGGTTGGACGAGATTGTCCGCCGAAGGGAACTCCGGGCGGTGCTTCGATCAACCAGACATAGCCGTCTTTCACTTTGACCCCCACATCCGCCGCCGTGTCGATCGAGTCGATCGTGAACCCTTCGCTACTCGAAGGGCATACAAATACGCTATTTGAGTTCGCTCCGGCCAGCGGGAGACCCTTCGTCATGTAATTGTCTTGCTGTGTATAATAAGGAGTTTGATTCAAGCCATCCGTGATCGCATTGAACCAAAGGCTCGGATCATCCCAACCGGTGTAGATAGGCGGAGATCCTGGATTGTCGATTTCTGTGAGCGGGTGCTTGGTAGTACCATCACCCGCCTTATTCGGGAATGCACCGCGGTGATTTTCTGAATATATCACCATCGCTACCCCCATCTGCCGCAGATTGCTCATGCACTTGATCTCTTCTGCTGCTCTCCTGGCCTTACTGAGGGCGGGCAATAAGATAGAGATCAGCAGAGCGATAATTCCAATGACGACGAGCAGTTCCACCAAGGTGAAGGCCTGTCTCGGTCGAGACTTACCTTGCAATCGCCGATTCTGTGAAGCATATGACATTCGACAAAAGTAGAGGAAGGCTATTAAAGTTCCGTTAAGATTGCATTCGCATATCACAAAGGAGAGTTATTTTGGTATTGCCAAAAAAAATCCGCCGGGGAGATCTGAGATCTCCCCGGCGGGGTTAAAACCATCTACGTCGCTTAAGCAGATCAAAAATTCATTCAGGCGTTACGACGACGGCGGGCGAGCAAGCCCATCGCGCCAAGACCCAGCAAGCTGAGCGTGGTCGGTTCCGGCACGCCGGACGCGATCACATCGCCGAAGGCACCGGCCTTGCCTTGAATCGTGTAACCCAAGGTCAGATCGGCGGCCAATTGGGAAAGAGTCAGATTCTGCGGCAGGATGTTGCCAAGGTC
>JBBRME010000266.1:0-5444 GCA_038230995.1 Gemmatales bacterium | reverse complement strand
CGTTCTTCACCTTGGCTTTGCGTTCGGCCCCGCTCATCGGCAACAGTAGCAATGGCAGTTCCACGTTCTCCATCGCCGTGAGCACTGGTAGCAGGTTGTAGAACTGGAAGACGAAGCCGACGTTGCGAGTCCGCCAGCGGGCCAGTTCACTTTCGTTCATCTCGGAGATGACTTGCCCAACGATGGTGATGCTGCCGCTTGTGGGCGAATCCAACCCTGCAATCAGGTTGAGCAGCGTGGTCTTGCCGGAGCCGGACGGCCCCATCAGCGCCACGAACTCGCCTTCTTCAACGTCCAGATTCAAGTTGTTCAACACCCGGATCGGCTCCGAGGTCTCGGCGTTAAACGTCTTGCAGATGTCTCGCACTTCAACAATGGCCATAGGTTGGTTGCTCTTGGCAAACCGGCGACGTGAGTCGCTGGGTTTCGGTTGTCTTACCCGGCAGCTCACGCAGCCGGTTCACTTCAATCATCCGCTCACGGAGTGAGCGGACAACTCTCTACTTCACCTTACCGCCGGGCAGTTTCGAGAAGGCGTCGAACAGCCGCACCAAGCTATTCATCAGTTTCTTGAAGTCGCCTTCGTGCAGGCTCTCGTTCGGTGCGTGGGCGTTGCTCGCCGGGTCTTCAATGCCCAACAACAAGGCCGGGGCACCGTCGAACAGCTTGGCCAGCGGGCCGACAAAGCCGATGCTACCGCCGCAGCCGATAGCTACCGGTTCGCGATCGAACCCTTCGCGAAGGCTGGTGAGGGCCGCTTCAAACGCCGGGCCGTTCGGGTCGGTCATCCACCAGTTGCAGCCGGCACCGGCTTGCGTCACGCTCACATCCACGCCCCACGGGGCATCCGCCGTCAGCACATCCTGCAGTTGCTTCACCACGTCTTCCGGCTTCTGATCCGGCACGATCCGACAGCTCACAATCGCACTGGCCGTCGGCAGCACCTGGTTGCTCGCCCCCTTGATGCTGCTGGCTTCCTGGGCGATGACCGTGACCGATGGCTTCCGCCAGGTCGTCTCGTACACGGTGCTGCCGGTCTCCATCGCAAAGCGGGCGTTGGGCACCACGCCCACTTCCTCGCGGAACTTCTTCTCGTTCCAAGGCAGCTTGCCAAAGGCAGCTTTCTCTTTGTCGGTCAGCACCCGCACGCTGTCATACATTCCGGGAATCTTCAGCGGGCCGTTGTCCCAATACAACCGGCTGAGGATCACGTTGAGTGCGAGTGCCGCATCAGGCAATGCCCCACCCGCCATGCCACTGTGTACCGGCAGCTTGGCGCTGGTCACGTCCACCTTCACGGCGACGATGCCACGCAGGCTGTACGTGATGCACGGCAGGCCCACTTCGATGTTTTCGGTGTCGAGCACCACAATCACATCCGACTGGATCTTGCTGCGGTACTTCTCGAAGAAGGTCATCAGGTTCTTCGAGCCGATCTCCTCCTCGCCCTCCACCACCATCTTGATGTTCACGGGCAGGGTGCCATTCGTCTTGCGGTAGGCGGATATTGCGCCCAAAAAGGCAGAAATGGCCGCTTTGTCGTCGGCACTGCCACGCGCAAACAACCGACCGTCACGCCGGGTCAGTTTCCACGGGTCGCTTTTCCACTGCTCGATGTAGTTCACCGGCTGCACATCGTGGTGGGCGTAACAGAATACGGTGGGCTTGTCCGGCCCGGCCTCGAGGTATTCGCCGTAGGCATACGGCAGGCTGTTGCCGACTTTCAGGATCTCGACGTGTTGCAGCCCGGCGTTGCGCATCTGCTCGCAGGTGAGTTCCGCCGTGCGCTGGATTTCGTGATCGTGTTCGCCATCGGTGCTGATGCTGGGGATAGCCACAAGGTCCGCCAGATCGCGGACGATGTCTTCGTGGTGCTTCGTGAGCCAATCAAGAGCCTCGTTCATGCCAATTGCTCCGCCAACCAGGTTTTCTTGTTCTTATGTTACCCGGCCAGCGGAGGGATTCCAATGAACGCTCAAGTTCAGACCGACTTCTTCAGTTGCACATTCAGCATGGCGTCGTCGATCTTGCTGGTGGTGCTGTAGCTCGCGTCGGCTAACTCGCCGTCGATGATCGCCGTGGCCTGCGTCTCCGTGGCGATGGTGCCGCGATGGGTGGTGATGGCCTTGGTCAGCGCCTCGTTGGTGGAACTCAGTGACAACTCGATGACATCGGCGATCTCCAACCCTGCATCCTTGCGGGCTTGGTTCACCGTGCGGATGACGTTTCGGGCCGTGCCTTCCAGCTTGAGTTCCTCGGTGATGACGGTACTTACCACCGCTTCGCGGCCCTTGTTATCCGCTGCCCCGGCGTAGGAATAATCTAATGCCGTACGCTCGACAATAAAATCAGACTCGTCAAGTAATACCTGCAATGATTCATGAATTGTTGCAATCAAGTTTGCTATCGCATGACCAACTTGCGGATTTGAATTAAACATATCCAGAATCTTCAAAACCTCATGCTTCTTTGCTGCAATCTTTTGATTTGCAGTCTTTTGATTGAGTTTCGCAATTCTGCCAAGAAGTTGCACATCCTTCACTGCAAACACTTCCTTAACGTTCAACTCCGTCTTGATAAGCTCGTTAAACTTCTCGATTGCAACTACATCGCTATCGTTATGTACACTTACGATCAGTTTTCCTAATGGCTGCCGCACGTTGATCTTCGCCACGTTGCGGGCGGCACCGCCGAGGGTAATGACATCTCGCAGCGTGTCCATCTGCGTGATGAGGGCCGAGTCGATCTTGCTGGAATCCGCTTGTGGGAAGTCGGTGAGGTGAACCGACTTCGTCGCGTCGTTCAGATTGGCCCACATCACTTCCGTGACGAACGGCACACACGGGGCCAAGCACTGACACAGCGTTGTCAGTACTTCGTACATCGTGCTGTACGCTGACCATTTCTCCTTCAACGCCTCGGCACTCAGTCCCTCGACCTTACTGTTCAAACGGGGTTTCACCCGGCGGACGTACCAGTTCGACAGGTCGTCATCGACGAACCGCTCGGCAGCCAAGGCAAAGGTCATCACGTCGTATTTGTTGAAGCTCGTCTCCGCTGTTTGCAACAGCACTTGCAGGCTGGCGACAATCCAGCGGTCGATGTCCGGTCGCTCCGCCAGCGGCACCTGATGCTGCTTCGGATCGAACCCATCGCCCACGGCACAGTTGCAGAAGAAGGCGTAGCTGTTCCACAACTTGAAGATGAACTTCGAGCGCACTTCGTCCGCAGGGGCCGGGCCGAAGTTCAGGTTCTGCGCCGGGCTTTGTCGGCAGTACAGCCAACGCATCACATCAGCACCGATAGCCTTGAACGGAAGTTCGTTGCCCTTCGGGTCCTTGATGATGCCACCCTTGTCCGCGGCGGCTACGAACTCGATGCTGTTGCCAGTGCTCTTGTGCATCTCGTGGCCGAACTGGTCGCGAACTAACCCGTGGCCCAGCAGCGTTTTGAACGGCGGTTTGCCATCGCTCATCATGGTGGAGAGTGCCAGCAGTGCGTAGAACCAGTTGCGGAACTGGCCTGGGAAGCTCTCGGTGATGAAGTCGGCCGGGTACCACTTCTGCCAATACTCGCGGTCGGTGTTGTACTTCAACGTGCTGAACGCCACGATGCCCGCATCGAGCCACGGGTTGCCCACATCGGGAATGCGGGTCATCAGGTTGCCGGTAGTCTTGCTGCGAATCTTGATGCGATCCACCGTGGGCCGGTGCGGGCTTTGCTCGTCGAAATCGCCCCAACCCTCTACGCAGCGTTCCTTCAGTTCGGTCTTGCTGCCAATGACTTCAAACTCGCCAGTTTCATCGTCCACCCAGATGGGTAGCGCCAAACCCCAGTAGCGTTTCTTGGAGATCATCCAATCGCCCATGTTCCACAGCCAGTCGTACTCCCGCGCCCGGCCGTTCAAGCTCTCCGGTAGGAATGTGACCTCGTTCACCACCTTCATGATCTCGCCACGGAAGCCCTCTTCCGTGTTGCGCGGGCCCATGTTGATGAACCACTCGTCGACCAAGCGGAACAGCAGTTCGCTCTTGCAACGCCAGCAATGCGGGTAACGGTGGACATAGCGCTCGATGGCGAACAACGCTTCGCGTTTCTTCAATTCCTCGAATACCGCATCAGCGGTGCTGGCCTCGGCAGCATTCTTCCCGGCGAACACACCGAAGCCGGGATGGAAGCAACCGCTGTCGTCCAATGGGGCAACGACCGGCAGGCCGTTTTCTTTGCCCAGCTCGAAGTCGGCCTGCCCGCAACCGGGGGCGATGTGCACGATGCCCGTGCCTTCAGTCTCGCCCACATCCTTCCAAGCGATGACCTTGTGCGAAGCCCGTGCCGTGGCCTTGGGTGTCCACTTGCGGGCTTCGGCCACGCGGGCCACTTCCGCCGGGTACCCGCACTCGCAACCGTTCGCATCGAGGTCATCAAACGGTGCTGTGTAGGTCCAGCCGAGCATGTCGGCGCCCTTCACTTCGCCGACGATCTCGAACTTCTCCTTGCCCGCTTTCTCTTTGAAGAGTTGCTCGATGGTCTTGAGGTGCGGCACACCGTCGAGCCAAGCACGCTTGGATTTCTTGCCCGTCGCTGACGCTTCCGGCTCGTCAGATTCACCACCGCCCCCGCTCATGCGGTCGAACTTCAACGCACCCTTAGCCACGTAATAGAACTCGTCCTTCAGCTTGATGCGGACATACGTGAGTTCCGGGTTCACTGCGGCAGCCACGTTGCTGCTCAGCGTCCATGGCGTCGTCGTCCAGGCCAGTAGGAATTCGCCGGGTTTGTCGGTCAGGGCGAACTTCACGAACACCGCCCGGTGTTCGATCTCCTTGTACCCTTCCTTCACTTCCATCTCAGAGAGACCCACGCCGCATCGTCCGCACCACGGCATGGCATCGTAGCCACGGTAGATCATCTTCTTGTCGGAGCACTTCTTGAGGAAGCTCCAGATCGTGTCGTTATTCTCGTTCGACATTGTGAAGTACGACTTGCGATCATCCACCGGCTTGGCCCAATCCGCATCCGTCTTATCCCAGTCCATCCACATACCGAGGCGGATCGATTGCTCACTCTGAATACGGGCGAACTTGTCCACGCGGTCTTTGCAGGTCTGCACGAACTTGGCGATGCTGGCTTCGCGGTCACCCGGCACCAGATTCTCAATGTCCCGCTTACTCTTCAGCCCGAGTTCTTTCTCGACCTCCACTTCCACCCACAGGCCCTGACAGTCGAAGCCGTTTTGATAGCGCAGCTCGTGCCCGGTCATGGCGAAGTAGCGGTTGAACACGTCCTTGTACGTACGACCCCAGGCATGGTGCACGCCCATGGGGTTGTTGGCGGTGATTGGCCCGTCGAGGAAACTCCACTTCGGCTTGCCTGCGGTCTGCTTGCGGAGTTGATCGAAGATGCCTTCGCGTTCCCAGAAGCTCAGGATTTCTCGTTCAAGTTGG
>JBBRME010000265.1:0-5475 GCA_038230995.1 Gemmatales bacterium | reverse complement strand
GAAGGTTTGATTCACATTTCGGAACTCAGCACCGAGCGATCCAAGCGCATGCGTGACGTGGTGAAGGAGAATCAAGAAGTCGAAGTGCAGATCCTCAACATCGACACCGAAGCTCGGCGGATTGGCTTGTCGATGAAGACGATCATGGCCGGTGAACAAGCGGTCAAAGAAGCAGCCGACGACATTGAACATGAAGAAGAAGTAGCAGCCTCAGCCGAGAGAATGGCCAATCGAGCCGTGAACCCGAACCTTCGCGGTGGCATCGGTGGGGCACGATTCGTGTACCCGACGGGGAGCTGATTGAACTCCCTCGCCCCGGTCGCAGGGGAGAGGGTGGCCGTCAGGCCGGGTGAGGGGAATTTAGTAACGAACAAGAACCCCTCACCCGATATTCGCTTCGCTCCAATCGACCTCTCCCCGTAGACGGGGCGAGGTGTGAAGGGCTGCCTACTTCGGTGGTTCCACCACAGCGATGTCGCACAAGCCCCACGGGCCACCGCCGAGCAGTTTCGTGACCCAATCGGCTTTGTCGTGCCTTTGCATGTCGCACTCATCCGTAACGCGGATGCTGCAATTCACGGCTCCACGGATTGTTTCTTTGAAGCCGTGGAGCGAGTGATTGTGCGTGAAGAGGATGACAGTCTTCGGTCGGAAATGGCTATCAACAATCAACTTATTAGCGTCTTTAGTGCGGATCGGTGTAATGTCGTTCCGCCCGGTATAGAACGCAACACTATCAACGTTGCGTGGGTAACTCACGACAGTCACACTTGGGTCGTTCACATATCTGGCTACCACCTCGGCTTGCTTCATCGGACTGCGTTCCTTGGCGTACCAGGGAACGCCAACGTAGTGAGCAGCCGCTAGAAGAATAGCGAAAGTGGCCAATACCCCACGAGTCATCCAACTCGCGCTCCAGCGTGATCTTGCTATGAACTCGCCCAATGCAAGACACAGCGGCGGAAACGCTGGCAGGATGTACGTTGGTAGCTTGCTGCCGGACATCGAAAAGAACAGCATGCACCAAAGCCCAGACAGCAACCAGAAGCCACCCGAGCGAGTTCGCGAAGTCGTGTCACCCTTCAGGAGGGCAATGATGTAGGGGATGCCAAAGATGAACCCAGGCACAAAGCCGAGCAAAAGCACAGGACCGTAGTACCAAACGGGTTGCAAGTGATCAAACGGCTTGACAAACCGCATCACGTTGTGTTCCCAGAAAAAGTAGCCAAGGAACTCTGGGCGTTTGATGCCCATCGCGATGTACCACGGCGTATTCACACCGATGACGACCGCAGCAAACAACAGCACATCGTACCAACGTACTTTGGCCGAGCGTCGAGTCATCCAACCGAACAGCATGATCGGCGGGAAGAACAAGACTTCAGAAATCGGGCCTTTGGTGAGGAAGCCCAACCCGGAGAATACGGCTGCCGCAATCCACCATCTCCGTCGAAACGCACCAGTTCGCACTGCCTCAAAGCCGCATAAGATCGATGTTGTAATGAAGAACGTCAGCAAACCGTCCAGTACGAGAAACCGGGCGATGCCCAAGTAGCCGGGTGCCACGGTCAATAACATTGCAGCCCAGAATGCCGGGCGCTCTCCGAGGCTCCTTCTACCTAGTAAATACACCATCAAGATTGTGAGATGAACCGCAAGGGCAGGGACAAGCCGAGCTGAAGCTTCACAGACACCGAAGCACTTGTAACTGATTGCAACCAGCCAGTAGAACAACGGTGGCTTGTCAAGGTATGGCTCGCCCATCAACGATGGCACCACCCACTCCCCACTCTGCAGCATTTCTTTCGGGATTTGTGCATAACGTCCTTCATCCGGTTCCAGCAGATAAAAGTTCATCGTCGGATAGAGCAACAGTGCTGGCAGCAACACGACCAAGGCGAGTGCTGAACGACGAATGCCCGAGGGCATCGGGGTCGATTGCGGAAAAAGGACATGAGTAAAAAACAGGCGAACCCATGTGAGTGGGGTCGGCTGGCCATCCATAGCCATCGTGTTATCCTGCCCGTGCTTAAACCGAATGCAAGTGTACGGTTGCGCACGCAAAGCGGTCAAGTTGAGGTTCCTTGATGCGAAATGTTCCGCCTATTCTTCTACGAACCGCGCAAGTTGGGTTCTGGCTGGCGTTAGTTCTATGGTCATGGTTGTTGATTAAACCTAACCCATTCCCAGACACAGCAAAAGAATTGGAAAACTGGGGCGAGTGGGCGACTTTCTTAGCGGCAAAAACCCTGCATGCCTCTTGTTATGCAGTACTGACTCTTTGGGTGTGGGTTTGCTGGACTGGTCGACTTCAAAGGCGGTTATTCGGTTTGGTGATACTCCACGGTATCGCGTCAGAATTGGGGCAATATTTAGGCAATCTGTGGTTCAATACAGGGCGTTATGGCTGCGTGCGAGATGTTTTGGTTGATTGGTTTGGAGTGTGCGTCGTGCTGCTTGTTCGCTGGCTTTGTTCTCGGAAACACCCCGGCACGCGGTAGGATATTTTGATGTCTGCCACGACGGAAACCCCCAAGCCACTTCCGGTACTCACTGCGGAACCCGCCGTGTGGAAGCGTGTCCTTCTACTCGCGCTGCCAACATTGGCTCAACAACTTATCCTTTTTTTTATCCAGCACTACGATCAATGGCTTGCCTCACGGTTCTCTACGGAGCACCGTGCAGCACTCACCACCGCGAACTATCTTTACTGGTTCTTTTCAAGTTACTCCGTTGTCGTCAGTGCTGGGGCCACGGCGTTGGTTGGACGCATGGTTGGGGCGAAAGATTGGCTGATAGCGAACCAGGCAACTGGTCAGGCCATGATTCTCGCAATCGTCTTCGGTGGCTTGGCAAGCGTGATTGCAATGCTCGGTTTTCCGTCGCTCATGCAAGCCCTGCAATTGAAATCAGAAACGGCGGCAATTGCCGTGCAGTACCTCACTCCATTGGGGTTGGTGCTGGCCCTGCAACTGCTTGAAACAGCGGGGATTGCTTGCCTTGTTGGAGCCGGGAACACTTGGTTCGGCCCGATGATTTTGAGTTTGGTGGCTACAGTGAATCTTCCACTCGCGTGGTGGCTTTCTGGTGGCGGTGGCCCAACGTGGGACTACGGCTTTACTGGTATTGCACTGGGTACGGCGATCAGTCACGCCGCTGGCGGCGTGGTCGTACTCTTTGTACTCTTCCGCGGTTTGTCGGGCATCCGCCTCACGCTCGCCAGGCTTGTGCCCAATGGTGCGTTGTTGTATCGCTTGCTGCGTGTGAGCGTACCTGCCGCGTTTGATAGCCTCTCTTCGGCCTGTTGTCAGTTGTATTTCCTCAGCATCGTGAACCGCCTTGGCGACGCTGCCAGTTCTGCCCACGGCATTGCCTTGCGCTGGGAAGCCCTTGGCTACCTCGCCGGTGGTGGTTTTGCACCAACAGCAATGGCGGTCGTCAGCCAGAGTTTGGGACAGAAACGACCGGATCTCGCAGCACGCGGTGGTTGGGCGGCGTTCGGCTTGGGTGCGGCAGTCATGTGCGTCATGGGTACTTGCTTTTACATCCTGGCTGAACCGATGTGCCGCTTTTACACCACCGCCCCAGACGAAATCCGAATGGCCACGAGTGCCTTGCGGCTGATTGCCTTCGCCATGCCCGCTGTTGCAGCTTGGATCATCCTCACTGCTGCTTTGCGGGCCGCTGGTGACACCCGAGTGCCAGTCGTGTTCACGTGGGTCGGCTTTCTCGGTGTACGCATTCCGTTGGCCATGTATCTCACACAAGAGCAGGTCAGCGTGATGGGCTTCACCTTCAGTGGATTAGGCATGGGCTTGATCGGCGCATGGATTGCGATGGTATCGGATTTGTATTTACGCGGCGTGTTTTTCGTATGGCGATTTGCAGGCGGGCGATGGAAAGCGATGAGAGTATAAGCACATTCCTTTGGATCAAGAATTGACCCGAGTTTTATACGTTTGCATAATGCCAGCATCCTTGAGCCAGCGAACCGCAGGTTCGTCGTCTCGTGGAGTTGTCCCAATCCGCCTGTGAAGCACTGTCGGACGGAACACCAAGTCGGAGAATCCGTTGACGCCTACGACCATCGCCAACAAGTTACGCATCTTCAGTGGCCGTGCCAATCGGCCCCTCGCTGAAGGGATGACAAAGGCCCTATCGAACATGCTCGGCGTGCCAGTGTCGCTGGGAAACATCAATCTCGGCAACTTCCCGGATGGCGAAACATCGGTGCGTATCGATGAAGATGTGCGTGGCCGCGACGTGTTTATCGTGCAGCCAACCTGCCCACCGGTCAACGAAAACCTGATGGAGTTGTTAATCATTCTCGATGCGTTCAAGCGGGCTAGCCCCGCGCGTATCACGGCTGTGATTCCCTACTTCGGCTATGCCCGCCAGGATCGTAAAGATGCTGGTCGAGTGCCAATTAGTGCGAAACTTGCTGCCGACTTGCTCACGAGTGCCGGGGCACATCGGCTGTTATGCCTTGACCTGCATGCCGCACAGATTCAAGGCTTCTTCAACATCCCCGTCGATCACCTTGCCGCTGTGAAAGAAATCACGACTTACGTTCGTTCACAAAATATCCCAGCTTCGGAGCTTGTGGTACTGAGTACTGACGAAGGCAACGTGAAGAAATCTCTGAAGTATCAGAGCCGACTTGGTGGGCAGATTGCCGTAGTGGATAAACGACGTGTGAGCGGAGAAGACACGAGAGCCGAGCACCTGATTGGTGCGTCGGTGGATGGCAAAACTGTAGTCATCTTCGATGACATGATCAGCACAGGTAGCAGCATGGCCGGTGCCATCAAAGTGGCCAAGCACCATGGCGCCAAACGCATCTTTGTTTGTGCTACTCATGGACTTTTGGTGGGTAAAGCCGTCGAGAACTTGAAAGACCCAATGATCGAAGGGATTGCTATCACGGATAGCGTTCCACTTGCGAAAGACAAAGCCGAGAAGCTGCCGAACATCAAGGTACTTTCGGTAGCCCCGCTTCTGGCTAATGCCATCCGGCGTATTCACGAAGACCAGTCAATTAGTGACTTGTTTAAAGACGATAATCCACCAACAGTTTAACGAGCATATATCGGGTGCCAGTCTTCCGTGATCCGATAGATCACGATCTTTAACCGTGGGTGGTTGCGTCCTCGGATCGGGGCCGTGCCACCGTAGTGCGATGGAATCGTGGTCGCACTGAGGAAGTCATCAATGATGAACTCGGTGACGTACTTTGTGTTGGCCGGATCGATACGAAACTTCGCCCCGCCGTGATAGGGGCGATAAAAACCAACGTCGTCTGGAATCTCAGGGAACACCAGCCAATCGCCTTTCATCAGGACACTTTGATTCGGCACAACAGGCACCATGCCTGCGCGATCCGCGTAGTACTGAAAGCCCCAGTGCCCGTTGAACCAGACCCGCTCACCACTCACGACCGGGATAAATTCATTTGCTTGCGTGATCGTATCCTTC
>JBBRME010000264.1:0-5484 GCA_038230995.1 Gemmatales bacterium | reverse complement strand
TGACGGGTTTCTCCTGGAAGGAGGAAGCCAAGGCTGGACGGGATCAGGCGGTACCGTTCAACCTGGAAGAAGAACTGCAAAAGCGGGGAGCCAAGTACGACAAGGCATTCTTTGACTTTGCCTCCCATGTGGTGGAGGATGGTCGGCTGATTACGGGCCAGAACCCCGCCAGTGCCGAAGCGGTAGCGAAGGCCGTGGTCAAGAAGCTGCAAGAGTCGAAGTAACGGCTTTGGATGAGGGTGCACGGCACGCCGAACCTGTCGCAACAACAGATGCCGACATGTAGGTTGATCCTGTGCTTGGCTTCGGTACTTACGCCGAAGGTGAGTGGATTCGTTGGGCGAGTGGAGGGCTTCGAGACGTGAAGATGTACATTCTCGTGAAGGAGTCGATTCCGGCCGGATTCGCCATTCTCGCCGCCGCCCATGCTTCGCTGGCATGCTATCTCAAGTTCCGCGACGCCCCCGAAGTTGCGGCGTGGCTAGCTGGGCCGTTTTACAAGGTCGTCTGCAGGGTCAACGACACCGAGTTCGAGGCGGCCAAGACGTTTGAGGACAATGTGGTTTTGACCGAATCGGCGCTCGGCAATGCGGAGGTCGCTATCGCTTTCCGGCCGCGTGAAGAGTGGCCCAAAGCGTTCAAGTTCTACCGGCTATATCGTTAACCCATGTCGCCACCCCAGAAACCGCCTCCACTGACACTTAATTGTCACTCCCGTTAGCCGCGAGATGGAATCGAGCGTGAAGAACTCCTCCGCGCTCGATTCCATCTCGCGGCTCACTTAAGCGAAGCCAGCCGAACCCAGTGCTACCCCAGCAGACGGTGACATGTAGGTTGGTTCTGTGCTCGGCTTCGGTAACAACGCCGAAGATGAGTGGGCCGTTCGGCGGTGGAGGGTGGACTGATGGCAGATATCGACGATGAGGCAACGCAGCGATGGTATGATCGCAAGTCGGTGATCATGGAGGGAATGCTCGGCAAGGTGCATGACATAGTCATGCACGCCATCATCCCCTACTCCGTCGGTGGCGGGCTGGACCTGTACTACTACGCCAACGGGGTGCAAGGCACGTGCATCGCTACCAAAGAGCTTTCAGAGCTGCCTGGCGAGGGGTCATCCAACGACGTATTCCAGTGCTACGAGCTGGTCATGTTCACCAAGCACCGGCTGGACCTGGACGCAGCGAATGACGAAGAAACGGCGTTCGGTAGGGCGCACTCGGTCATGAACAGTATCCTTGGTCGAATCGCGCGGTACAGCTCTCAAGCCACTCTCAATCCGAACGAAACGTGCGAGTTTCCGGCCGACGTGCCGACTGTGGGAGGACGATGCCTGATCTTCGACGGCTACCCGTCGTACTGCGACGACGAACTGGCTGAATTCGGATTACTGGCGGTCATCGAAGTGTTCCGTTCGGAGATGGCCTACGCCCGAAAAAACGGCGGGGCCAAACTACTTGAGAAGCTCAAGGCCAAGGGACACTACCCGTACTCCGACATGGATCGTAAGCCGGTAGCGTAGTCGACGCGAAACACTCTACCGCGTTCGATTGCATTTCGAGGCAATCTGGTAAATCCACCCCTACCTTTGGGCAGACATGGCCAGGGTCTGCATGTAACACCGAGAATCAAAACCATGAGCGACGCTACCCGCAAGCAGGCGACCGTCCACACGAACGCATCCTTCACTGTGCGGCAGCGCCCGGCACTGTTATTCATGATTCTCAAGGTAGCTGCTACGGAGGCCACTCTGGAACTCGGGCTGGCCGTCGTGAAGCGGCGGTGCACGGAAACTGTCCAGCGGCTTTCCCGCCTCGGTGCCGAGCGGATAGAAGCTGGGGAGCCGTACGATGACAGCCACTTGGACCTAGAGCCGATGGCGAAGATGCGTGCCGCCGCGATGCCGCGTCGGTCGGACAACGCCACACCTGGACGAGGGGTGAACGTCGCGCTAACGGCGATTTGGGACATTGCCAAGATGTCGGCCGAGGAGGTGCTGTTGCTTGTTGACAGGCTTCGGTTCGACGCCGCGGACGACGATCCGCCCGACACGCCCGACGAACCTCCACCATGGGCGGATCCGCAGGAACAAATGCGGGCGGTCATGGCAAAGATGACCGTGCCGCCGACGGAGGACCGGTCGCCGAAGTTCCTCTACGTCAACCGTCTGAGCGACGAACAGTTGGATCGGGCTACGGAGGAGGCTTACACAAAAGCACGCCGGATCTGCGAGCGCTTGGCCCGCGCGGGTGGCCAACGTCTTAGCG
This sequence comes from Gemmatales bacterium, assembly GCA_038230995.1. GTDB lineage: Bacteria > Planctomycetota > Planctomycetia > Gemmatales > Gemmataceae > JALHQU01. Next base: position 3,217 of record JBBRME010000264.1, on the reverse strand, counting down.
ATCAGAGTTCGATCATGTCCGGGAGCAGCCCGTCGTTCCACCCGCAGCAGCAGAAATGGGAAACCTTGATCGCAGCCTCCTCCTACGCCCTGCGGGAGGGGGAAATCGTCACCGACGACCCGCGAGCGACGAATATTACGATTAACCTCCACGTGACGTTTCAACTGGCGTAAGGCGAGCAGTGGACGTCAGTCCGCTGGTTCTGATTCACCAGGAAAGAACCCATCCCCTCACGGGGACGGCTCGCCAAAACTCGTTCAACGTACCCCCACTTTCGGGCACACATCCGCCAGGGGGCACACGTCGCACTTCGGTTTGCGGGCGTTGCAGATGGCCCGACCGTGAAGGATCATCCGATGGCTGAAGCGGGTCCATTCGGGTTGCGGGATCAGCTTGTTCAGCTTGAACTCGGCCTTCACGGCGTCGGTGTGCCGGGTGAAGCCCAGTCGGCGCGAGAGTCGACCCACATGGGTATCCACGGTGATGCCCGGTGTGCCGAAGCCATCGCCCAGCACCACGTTGGCGGTCTTGCGGCCCGCCCCGGGCAGGGTAATCAGTTCCTCCAGCGTTCGCGGCACTTCGCCGCCGAAGTCTTCGATCAGCTTCACCGCCGTGGCGTGAATGTTCTTGGCCTTCATGCGGAAGAAGCCGACCGACTTCACGTACGGGATCACGTCCTCCACGGTGGCGTCGGCGATGCTCTGCGGCGTAGGGAAACGCGCGAAGAGTGCGGGGGTGGTTTTGTTCACCTGCACGTCGGTGCATTGGGCCGAGAGGATGGTGGCGATCAACAGTTCAAACGGGTTGCGGAAGTGCAGCGCGGTGCCGATGTTCGGGTAATGCTCAGCGAGGCGATCCAGGACGATGGGCACGCGGACCGCAAGGGTGGGAAGGGGCACACGCATGGATTATTCGTCGGGTGTGGCAAACAGATCCGTGACGCTGAATGTGGTGATCGGGTTGCCATCCAGCACCAGCGGCACGGCATCGCCTGCACGGTACAACTGCATCCGGACGTAACCGTCCGGCGTAGGCTGGGTGTACACCTCAACGACGCTTTCTTCCAAGTTGATGATCCAGTACTCGGGAATGCCCGCAGTGGCGTAGACGGGGCCTTTCTCGCTGCGGTCGTAGCGGAGGGTGCTGTCCGCTACTTCGATGACGATGCCGAAGTCGCCGGGTGTGGGGTGACGTTTGTCGTAGGTGGATTCAGTGCCACGCAGAATTGCAGCATCCGGTTCCGGTTCACTATTGCCCATGACAATTGGAAGCTGAAATTGTGGAGTCCAACCTGTCGGCAGAAGTTTTGGGATGAATCGGGTGATACGGCGAATCGTTCGTGCATGTCGAGTGTTTTGCGCGATTTTTCGCACCAGCAGGCCGTTGAGGAGTTCCACGCGGTCGTTGGTCGTAAGGATGCCCTGGTCGATCATCTCGTGGTATTGCTTCACGCTGATCTGGAACAACGGCGTGCCACTGGCCGATTCGACAGGCTTGCAGGGAACCGGTGGCACGGTGATGAGGGCCGACACGTCTATACCCACGGAACCTCCTCGATGGTCTTGATAACAGTATCGTCCTTCGGGCCGAGGATTTCAATCGAACTCCCCAACTCCTTGCCACTACGTTTGTCGGGTACGCCCTTGGTTTTCGGCAGGAATCAACCACTTAACAGAGCCGCGCACGGAACGAAGTGCAGTAAGTGGTCAAGACTCAGACACCGCTTACTGCGCTGACGCTTCGTGCGCGGCTCTGTGCCGAAACCCAAACGTGTATCCGTTCCCCTCGATCTGCTTGCCCAGCACCCCGCTTTTGCAGTACCATCATCATTCCCACCTGATGGAGCCTCTCTCATGCGTTTGCTTGCTTCAATTCTTCTGCTCGCCGTTGCGTCGCTTGGCTACGCCAAGGATCCGGTCATCTCCTGGAAGAAGACGGTCATTGATCCCAAGTTCCGTTCGGAAGGCGTGGCCATCGCCGACGTGAACAACGACGGCAAGATGGACATCCTCGTCGGCGAGTTCTGGTACGAAGCCCCGGACTGGAAAGCCCACGAGATGCAGAAGCCCGGCAACTACGGCGACGGCCTGAGCAGCTACAGCAAGGTGTTCGCCTGCTGGGCGGAAGACTTGAACGGCGACAAGTTTCCCGATCTCATCGTCATCGACTTCCCCGGTGCCCCGGCCTACTGGTTGGAAAACCCCAAGGGCCAAGGCACCACCAAAGAAGGCAAGCCAACGCACTGGAAGCGGCACGTGATCTGGCACTCGGCCTGCAATGAAACCCCCATTTATGTGGACTTGCTGGGTAACGGACAGAAGGTGCTGATCATGGGTACCCAACCCAAGCCAGACACTCTGCCTAAGGAACTGAAGGGGAACGAAAACATCGGCCAGATGGCGTACTTCACCCCAAATAAATCCGACCCCAACGCCCTGTGGGACATGCACCCGATCTCCGAACCCTCGACGTTACCTGATGTCAAGGATGGCAAAGCAGTGCCGAACACCGGCAAGGTGATCCCCGGTACGTTCAAGTTCAGCCACGGCTTGGGCATCGGCGACCTGAACGGCGACAAGAAGATGGACGTGATGACTGTGGGTGGCTGGTGGGAACAACCGCTGAGCTCATCGGAAAAGCCATGGAAGTTCCACCCAAATAACATCGGCGATGCCAGTGCCGACATGTTCGCCTTCGATGTGGACAACGACGGCCAGATGGACATCCTCAACACTTCGGCTCACCGCTTCGGCATCTGGTGGCAGAAGAATCGTGGAGTCAGTAAAGACGGCAATATCTCTTACGAGAAGCAAGACTTGTTCAAGGATTTGGTGTCCGAGACGCACGCCGCACACTTCAAGGACATCGACGGCGACGGCCAACCCGACCTCATTACCGGCAAGCGCTGGTGGAGCCACGGCAAGAGCGAACCGGGTTCGGATAAGCCTTCGATGATCTACTGGTTCAAAGTGAAGCGTGAGAAAGACGGAATGGCCACCTTTACGCCTATGCCCATCGATGAAAGCAGCGGCATCGGCACCCAGTTCGTGGTGGATGACTTCAACGGCGACAAGCTGCTCGACGTGATCGTGTCGAACAAGCGGGGCGTGCATCTGCTGATTCAAGAGCGGAAGTAGGTCAACAAGCGGTCGAGCAAGAATCCTTTTTTGATGGCGTAGGCTGGCTGAGGGGAGAGCTACACTCACCCCTCAGCCAG
>JBBRME010000263.1:0-5495 GCA_038230995.1 Gemmatales bacterium | reverse complement strand
GGTCACGGCCACCGCGTTGAAGTTGGCCAATGAGGCGTTGCTAACGAGCAATGAGGCACTGAAGCTCAGTAACGAGGAACTGGAGAAGTTCGCTTACATTGCATCGCACGACCTGCAGGAGCCACTCCGCAAGATTCAGGCGTTCGGCACCCGGCTGGCTGGCAAGCACCGCGAGGCCCTGGGTGATCAGGGTCAAGACTATATCGACCGCATGCTCGACTCGGCCGGGCGAATGAGCAAGCTGATCGAAGGCTTACTGTCGTTCTCGCGGGTTTCGAGCAAGCCGGTGTCGTTTGAAGAGGTGGACCTGAATACTGTGGTATGCGATGTGCTGAAGGATTTGGAACTGCGTGTGCAACAATCAGGTGGGCGGGTGGAAGTTGGCCCGATGCCGGTGGTTCGAGGCGACGCCACCCAGCTTCGCCGGGTGTTTCAGAACCTGATTAGCAATGCGCTCAAGTTTGCCCGCGTTGGAGTGCAGCCAGTGGTAAGGGTGTCATCCGTGCCGTTTGATCAACTGTCTCCAGGGACGACCACGTTACCTCCTACTGGGGCTGGTTGGCGAATCACGGTGTCGGACAATGGTATCGGATTCGAGCAGGAGTATGCTGAGCGCATTTTTGAGCTGTTTCAGCGGCTGCATTCCCGCGTCGAATACGAGGGAACCGGGTTGGGGCTGGCAATTGTTCGTAAGACTATCATTCGTCACGGTGCGGTCATCACGGCACGCGGCACTCCCAACGAGGGAGCGGCGTTCCTTGTCGACTGGCCAACCCGGACGCAACCCCCGACATGAGCATGCCACTCCACCCTCAGCCGGTGACCATTCTCATTGCAGAGGATGACCCAGACGACCGTCAACTGACCCGTGAGGCATTCGAGGAGTCCAAACTCGTCAGTGACCTGCGCTTCGCTGTGGACGGTGTGGAGGTATTCGAGTACTTGAACCGCACCGGCAAGTTCGCAGATCCGCAGACTTCGCCCTGGCCCAGTCTGCTGCTGCTGGACTTGAACATGCCGAGGATGGACGGCCGCGAGGTGCTGGAGAAGCTAAAGGCCAACCCGCAGTACAGCCCGATTCGCGTCATCGTTATGACCACATCCAAGGATGAAGAAGACATACTGCGGTCTTACCGACTTTCGGCTGCCAGTTACATCACCAAGCCGGTTAAGTTCGAGTCACTGGTCGATATCGTCCAGACTCTTGGCAGGTACTGGTTTGAGATTGTGGAGTTGCCCAACCATGCCGACAAATGCAACGCATGACCAACAGGTGCGTATCCTTCTCGTCGATGACGACGAGGATGATTACCTGCTCACGCACGACATTGTTGCCGAGATTCCCGCTGGACGCTACACACTGGCTTGGGAGTCGGACTTTGATGTTGCGTTGGAAACGATCTGCCGCAACGAATTCGACGTCTACTTGATCGACTTCCGACTGGGAGCAAAGACCGGCCTCGAACTTTTGAAGGAAAAACAGGATCGCCAGTGCCCCGGCCCTGCAATCCTGCTTACTGGCGACAGCCAACCGGAGATTGATCGCGCTGCCGAGGAGGCCGGTGCAGACGACTTCCTGGAGAAGAGCCGACTTGACCCGATCTTGCTGGAACGCTCCATTCGTTACGCACTTCGGCAGCGTGCACATAAGGAAGAGCTGGAGGAGAAGGTTGCCGAGCGAACCGCCGAGTTGGCGGAAGCCAACGCCAAGCTCGTTGAGGCGGACCGGCGAAAGGACGAGTTCCTAGCGACCCTTGCTCATGAACTTCGCAACCCACTTGCCCCAATACGTAATTCGCTTGAGATCGTGCGGCTCTCGATAGACATCGCAAAAGCCGTTGAAAAGCCACTCAAGGTCATCGAGCGGCAGACGAAACACATGGTTCGATTGATTGATGACCTGCTCGATGCCTCCCGAATTACACGGAACAATTTGCAGATTGAACTTGAGCCGACCGACATTTGCGAGCCACTCCACGCAGCCATTGAGACAAGCGAACCGATTATTGACGCTGCCGGTGTGTCCTTCACAGCAGACCTGCCGAGTGAGCCGATCAATGTTTCCGGCGACAATGTGCGACTGTGTCAACTGTTTACCAACTTGCTCACAAATGCAGCCAAATATACGGATCGTGGTGGAACCGTAAGCCTCATCGTGGAGAAGTCGTGTGAACACGTTGTGGTACGGGTGAAAGATACGGGTGTGGGCATCGCAACAGAGATGCTGCCGCAGGTGTTCGACATGTTCGCTCAGTTAAATTCAACTTTAAAGCGGTCGAAGGGTGGGCTGGGTATCGGCCTGGCATTAGTCAAACGGCTCACAGAAATGCACGGTGGGGTGGTGACCGTCCACAGCGAGGGCGTAGGCCATGGGGCTGAGTTCGTGGTGACCTTACCACTGCTTGACAAGTGTGGTTGTGCGAAGTGCGGCAAATAAGAAAGCCCTCGAAACCGCTTCCGGGTGGAAGTGGCTTCGAGGGCTTCATCATCTTGATCTCACCGCATTAGCGGATCATTCGGAACGGCAAAGTAATAATGTTCCCGGTAGCATCAATCACCGTGGTACCCAGGTTCGATACGGTCCCAAGTACGCCGGGCGAATTCATGGTGCCGTAACCCATGTTGTTGTAAGGCATCGAGTAGCCGGATTGACCGTAATTGGTCATTCCATAACCCATGTTGCTGTGGTACGGCATCGAGTAGCTCATATTGCCGCCATATTGTGTCGAACCACAACAGTTTGGTGCTGCATAAGTGACGACAGGCACTGTCGTGTGGCAGGCTTTCTTCTTGTGGAAGAACGCAGAAGACTCGTTTGCGGACAACACGAGTGCGGTAATCGTGAAGGCGATGGTCAGGAGGATACGATTCATGAGAGACTCCAGATGGTGAAAAAGGTTTTCGCCGAGACGGGATCGAATCGGCTCTATCCATGCAGTGGCTCAACTCACCGTGAGTTGAGCCACGTTGTTGGTACTTACTTCTTGCTGATGTTCAGCTTGAGATCTTGAGTCACAGGTGCGCCCTTCGTTGGCTGACCCATCACCTTGATGACGAAATCTCCGATCGGGGCATCGTCAGCGGCCTTCAGCAAGAGTTTTGCATCGCTCTCGCCATTTTTTACAGTGACGGTGGCTGGCTCGATCGTAACACCCTTCGGTAGGCCTTCGTACTTCAGCGTCACGTCTTCACGGAACTCCGAGTCACGCTTGACGGACAAGGAAAAGGCCTTCGCTTCGCTTTGCTTAATGCTGGTCGTCAGCAATGGAACGCCAATGCTGAAAGTATCCGGGTTCTTCACTGTCAGTTTGAAGTCACCGGTGGAGTTGGCTCCAGTGGTCGGCTTGCCGATCACGCGGATGGTGTAATCGCCTGGCGTGGTATTCTCGGCAGCCGCAAAGTTGAACTTCGCTTCTGTAGCCGTTTTCATAAGGTTCGCGCTTGCCGGTTCGATGGTGATTCCCTTGGGCACATCAGCAAATTCAACGGCCACATCCTGATCGAAGCCAGTGCCACGCTTGATGCCGATAGCACCAGCAGTTGGTGTGCTGCCCGGTTTCACCGTTACGCTGGACGTGGTCAGGGCGAAGGTGTTGTCCTGTCGGCCCACCAGTGGCGGTTTGGCGCTGGTGTCCATAGCACCCGGGCCGCCGGTGGTACCTTCTTTGGTACAGCCAACTAGAGCTGCCAACGACGAGACGAGGAGCGTGCTCAGTATTCGCTTCATTTGTGAAAACCTCTTCAGTTGTTTGTCAGACCTCCGCAAGAGGCGAAGGTCAGCGACGTTCTGTTAAGGAATGTCAAAATGCAATTGATGTGCCAACGGTGCTAATCACCCGATTTGTTCGTTACAAATAGCTTTCGACCATGTTGGTTCAACTCCATTGAGAAGTTCAACGCGCAACATCGAACATCGGATTGCGCTCAATACGTACTCTCAACAGAAATTCGGGCTGCCATCTGGCTCAATCACAGTGACTTGATCAGTCGTGTCATATTCGGCATGAGGTTTGCCTTGCCGATCAGAAGAAGACACACGTGGAATTTGATGATCGCAAACGAGTTCGATCACGCTTTCCAAGTGTCATAACCCAAATGTTGAGATGCATACATGAAACGTTGGAAACTGCTACCACTCGTAGCCGCTGTCGTAGTGGCTTTGATGGTGCCTACGCTTGTCCTTGCTGCGGACGACGTCGTGGTCAAGAATAATCAAGTCGCCATTTCCAAAGAACCGGTCGTTTCCGCGATCGACCGGATCTCTTGGTCTGCCGTGCTAGCTGGCGCTGCGGTGGCTCTAGCCATCCATGCCGGACTCAGCACCCTTGGCATTGGTATTGGCGCTGCAGCAGTCGATCCCCAGAATCGTGAAAATCCGGTTAAGGGCGTGACCACAACACTCTTGATATGGATGTTCGTCTCAGGCCTGATCGCCCTGTTTGCTGGTAGCTGGGTGTCCGGTCGCCTAGCCGGAACAGTGCCATTCGATAGCAGCATTCACGGCATCATCATGTGGTCGATCGCCACGATCATGCTGCTCATACTTGCGACCACTTCGGCCGGTGCAGTTCTCGGCGGCATGTTCCGTCTGCTGGGTGCGGGCGTCAATGCCGCTGGTAGTGCCGTTGGTGGCATAGCATCCGCCGCCGGCCACGTTGCTGGTGGGGCAGCATCCGCTGCCGGAAGTGTCGTGAGTGCAGTCGCACCGCAACTTGGACAAGTAGCCAAGGATGTCGCAGGCGAAGCTCTTCCACAGCTCGATTGGAAAGGCATCCAGAAGGAAGCTAAGAAAATGCTGAAGCTTGGCAACAATGATGGTGGCGAGCAAGGCAAGAACCAACAAGGCAACAAGCAGGGTGAAAACAATCAAGGTGGCCAGGGCCAGAAACAGGACGAAAAGTCCGGCGACAAACTGGCAAAACTGTGGAATGACAAGGACGAAGTGATCGAGATGGTCACCAAGGCATTCGGTGCCATCCGTGATGGTGGACTGCCTAATGCCGACCGTGAAGAGCTGATGTCCGTCATCAGTGAACGAGCTGGTGTCAGCAAGGAAGAGGCGAATAAGACTCTTGAAAACTGGGAAAAGAAGTATCGCGAAGTGAAGCAGCAGTACGATGCCGCGATTGCTAAGGCCGAGCAAAAGGCCCGCGATGCAGCTGAAGCAACCACGAAGGCCATTAGTCGAGTTGCTATCTGGACCTTTGCCTCGTTGCTGGTCGGTCTCGCGGTCTCCGCAATCGGTGGCAACCTCGGCTCAACGTTTATGCGTATGTAACCCATACAGTATTGGCGATATACCGAAGGTGATCTGATCCAGTGTCAGATCACTTTTTTTGCGAGTCGCTTTCGATCCGCAACACCTTCAGAACCACACTGTCATGGATTTCGATTTACAACACGCGATCAAGTCGATCCTGGCAATCGCAGGCGCGGCGGCACTCTTCTATCAGGCCGCTGCCGCTTTTTACAGTGGCGCTCCATTGAGGATGGTG
>JBBRME010000262.1:0-5520 GCA_038230995.1 Gemmatales bacterium | reverse complement strand
GGTTCCTTGCCGCGATCGCGCTTGCCATGACTTGCCATGTTTCTGCCCTCCCAGATGAGTTGAGTTATCCGGGATCGAGCTTACCATGAGCTGCAAGATGCGGTTCACCGGACGGGAAGAAACTGAGCGCAGCGGGCGTTGGCATCGTTTCAGGACAGGAGATGCTGTTTTTCGGAAACGTGAGCCTTTACGAGAGCGGCGGCAAACTGCAATTCAATGTCTCGGATGTGTTTCCCGAGTATACGCTCGGCCAGATCGAGATGCAGCGGAGAGCCGTGCTTCTACGCTTGCAGAAGGAAGGGCTAACGGAACTGAATAGGCGACTTCGCTTTCCCGACCTCCCGTTGCGGGTCGCCCTGGTCAGTTCCCGAGACTCGGATGGGATGCGGGATTTCTCTCAGACGATCAAGAAGAGTGCATACCCCTTCAAAGTTACTCTGGTTGAAGTTTCCGTCCAAGGTCCAAACGTGGAGCAGTCAGTTTGCCGTGCGCTGGAAGTCTTGGCACTCTCGAACGGCAAGATGAAACTCGATGTGGTCTGCATTGTTCGCGGCGGGGGCAGTGCGACGGACCTGGGTTGGTGGAACAGTTACGCGATTTGTGCCGCAATCGCGAAGATGCCGTTGCCGGTCGTAACAGGAATTGGCCATGAACGAGATCGCGTTGCAGCGGACGAAGTGGCTCACACCGCCAGCGCAACACCAACCGCTGCTGCCGAATTGCTTTGTCGTACCATCCGTGTTGCGGAGTTAGAGGTGATGGCGGCAACTGAAGCCATCTCACAGATTGCTCGCAGAAGAATCGATAGCCAAAGGGACGTACTGAAATCCAGCATTCGGTCGCTCACGGATCAAACAGGGTTTATCGTCGCTGCCCAACACCGGCAAACCTCGTCTTTTCGAGATCAATTACTTGCCCATGCTCGCCGCGTACTGGACTCCCATGCCAATCGGCTTATGGTCGCTGTCAGGCTTGTGGTTGTGGAGCCGCCCAGCGTCGTACAGAAACTGAACCGCACGCTCGGCACTTTGTCTGAACAGGTCGCAATTTCAAGCAAGATCAATCTAAAACAAGCTGTATCAGAAACCGACAACATCACTGACCAGCTACTTGCCCATGCACGCCGGGCATTGGACCCGCATGCGTCATTGTTATCAGCGAGTTTGAGAATTGTGGCCGTGCAGCCAACCAGGGTGGTGCAGACGTTGGACCGATTTCTCGGCACGCTGTCACAAGAGATCGCGCTCTCAAGCATGACCACGCTAAGGCAGGCAGAGTCTCGGAATGAGGCTGCCGCCAATCAGATCGCGGCACATGCTCGCCGTGCCTTGGCACCACACATCGCCCTGCTCACAGCAAGTGCAAGAATGGTATCCGATGAGCCAAGCCGAGTCATCCAGTCCCTGGATCGCATCCTTGGCGCATTGTCACAAGAAGTCGCAACTTCAAGCTCGGCAAGCCTGAAAAAGGCAACCACGCAAGCTGAAAGTGTGGTACACGCCATCTCCCCATTGGTAACGCTTCATCTGCGCATTGCGGACAAGAAGCTCCTCCAAATGCTAGAGGGCATATTGACCGGGTTCAGCGTAAGGATTCGTTCGGAAGAAGCACGGATTCACCACCTCGGTGACTTGGTCGCAGCCCATGACCCCGAATCTGTGTTGAAGCGTGGATTTTCGATAACTCTCGATCAAGAGGGCCGAGCAATCAAAGATGCCGCCCTTGTGGAAATAGGAACAACAATCGTGACCAAGCTTGGTCACGGCCAAGTACAAAGCACCGTTACAACGAAGGAGTAGCCCGTGGAAGAAATCAACGAATCGCTGTCTTACCGTGACGCGATGGATGAATTGCAACAGATCGTCGCTCGGCTCCGCGAAACAGAAAATGTCGATGTCGATGATCTTGTGAAGGACGTTGCCCGCGCCAAGCAATTGATCGACTTCTGCGGAGGAAAGATCAAGAGGGCTGATACAGCCATCAAGACCATCGTGGGCGAGCTTCAGGTCGCCGACGCTCAAGGCCAATCAAATGTGTCCGGCACGACGCCGGCTGAAAAGCAGGGCCGTGATTCCAAAAAGCCATGAGGAAAGGCAAGCAAAGTTGTCATGGTGAAAAGCGAGTAACCCGCAATCAGGTGTCGCATGGACCAGCAGAGTCGAGGCACTGTCGCAAACGATCCAGTCATACTGGTTGCTTGTTGCGGCCCAAAACTGACTGATCCATCGCCGGCTGCTGATTTGTACATTTCGGACTTGTTCAAGAAGGCCCGAAGCTACGCTGAACGAAGGGGCCGGTGGTTCATCCTGTCGGCCCTGCACGGTTTGCTGGACCCTTCAGCGGTCATTGGTCCGTATGACGTGACGCTGAAGAAGATGTCTGCGGCGAAACGGCGAGAGTGGGGCCGGAAGGTTCGGGAGCAGATGGAGACTGCGGGACTGATCGGGTCGCCTTTGGTCGCACTTGCAGGAGCGGATTATTTGAAGCCGCTGGTAGATGCCGGCCTAGACGTGGCTCAACCGATGAAGGGGTTGGGCATCGGCAAACAGCTTCAATGGCTCAAGAAGCAAAACGGCTGATCTTTGCCGGATACGAAGCATCAAATCACCGCCCGATACAGCACCGGATCAAGCTGGCACTCCCGCAACGACCCGTGCAGGATGTACAGCCGAGGCTCTCTCCCGAAGTCGAACACCCGGAACAGGTGATACTGCTGTGGAACGTCCTCGGAGCAACGGACTTCGTTCCCCGTGACGTAGAACGGGAAGAACTTCCCCAAGCCAGTCGTCTTGACCTCCAACATTCGCTCGGTGTCGTCGGCATCGTCAAACGACAGGATGTCGAAGCCCAGGCCGTCGCCGATGTCTTGTGCAGCCCACACGACTCGCTGGGCGAGATCGTCTCGCCCGGCAGTTTTCAGTCGATAGCGTTCCAGATCGAAAACGAACTGCTCACCGAGCTTGCCAAGCTGACGATTGGCGGCGTCACGCTCGGCGAAGTCGATCTTCCGAGCCTTACGGGACAGCCACGGCTTGCCGGTGATCGTGGGAGCGATTGTCTTCTCGGGCGGGGCTTCGATGATCCGGTCGAGGTTGGGTGCCGAAACCTGCGTTGCCTGAACCGGGTTCAGGGCCGGCGCTGCCGCCAGCTTGACGAGGAAGCCGGGGTGCCGTTCCAGAAACATCTCGACTTCCGTGGCCAGAATCCCCTGGTAGTTGCTCCGAGGCTTGTAGCCTTCAATGTACGGCAGGCCGAGTTCGACCAGCACCGCGCTGAGATTCTGGTGCTTGAACTCGATGGACCCTTCGGATCGTGCCTGGAGCTTCGGGGCCAGTGCCTTGCGATGATCTGATTTCTTGAATGACTTGCCCAGCAGTTCAGCTTCGAGCATGTCGAAGTAATCAGCAACGATGAGGCCGACCTCTTGTTCAGTCCAGTCCTTGTGGGCCGGTTTCTCTTCCTCGGCGACTTCTTCGCCTTTGCGGATCACGGTGAAGCCGAGTTTCCGCAGCACGAAGTTGGCCTGCCCCGGTGCCTCGCCGCCGCTGAATTCATCGGGAGTGAGGATTCGGCCAATCGAATAGCGGCAGGCCAGTCCGACAACGGCCTTCGGCGCGTACCGCTTGCCGTCGTGGACGAGTTCGTACCCCGTGGGCTGGCCAAATGGGTGGTCGATGCCGCCGTCCAGATCCGCCAGCGTGCGGAGGACGTGTTCCTGTTTAAGACCTGGGGGAATCGATTGGGGCATGGCAGCTTCCCCGTGAATCACCGCTCGACGGACGCCAACGCGGATCGCGGCCCATCGATTCACTCATTCTATAAACTGAACGTAACCCGTTCCTGCCAGTGTTGATCGGGACGACAAACGGCATCCCGACCACTCCTGATGACGGCGTCGGGCCAAAGGCAGGATACGGCCCAGGTCCGCTTATCCTGGCCGGCGATGGCCGTCGCCGTCACGATCCTGACCTGGGGGATCAGGTCTGAATCCCGCCGAATTGTGAATCGATAGAATCAGCGATGCAGGGTTGAGGAAGTCAGATAGAGCCATCACGGCACGCACAAAGAGTGAAAAATGGCAAAAACAAGGGAACGCCGCGTCGTTCATTTGGAAGAACTCATTCCCCGCCCAGTCATACAGTCGTTGAACGAGGGTACCGACCTTGCGTGCGCCCTTATCTGCGGAGCGTACATTGAGAATGCAACCGGATCTCTGCTGGAAAAAAACTTGATAGATGATCCTCTCGTAAATGGCCCGAATGGAATCCTGAACGGCCCAACAGGGATACTTAGTTCTGCGTCTGGGCGAGCCGACCTTTGTTTTTGTCTGGGCTTGATTGATGAAATCGTTCACAAGAACCTGAAATCTATAGCAAAGGTTCGCAACTGGTTCGCCCACAGCCCAACGCCGATTGACTTCACCGACGTTCATGTCAAATCAGAATGCGAGAAGCTTCATTTCTTGATCGGTGATCCAACCGACGTTGGCGTGTTTGCTGGTCAGCTAGGAATCATGGCGCAATCCTTCAGGCCAGTAAAACCACTCGACAAGAAAACAACCGACCGAATAGTATCAAGAACGCGACATAGACTTGTCTTCGGTACATGTTGGACACTGCTGGTCTTGTTCCATTCGATTTACGCTGCAAGAGGCATCGAAGAAGCAATTGATGATTCCGTACATGGGCCGAAACGTATCGAAGAAGCGTTCAAAGATTCCATAGGCAAAGGAAAAACCAGCGAACAATCGCTCAAAGACGCGGTATACCGAAAAAGACGACCAAACGTATTTGAGAGTACGCGCAGTTTTCTGGTTACCCACAACAAGAATGGCAAGCTATTCTTCGACACCGTCGTCCTTCTCAACGATAAGTAAAGGGTGCATCGTCGTACCAAACCAAGAGCAATCGCCATGCGTTCAATCACGATGTTCGACAGCACCAAGGAAAATTTGCTCGACCTGTTGCGCAGCCTCCGAGAATGCAAGACCCAGCTTCCCGATTTCCAACGTGGATGGGTATGGGACGACCTGCACATTCGCAGCCTCTTGGCGAGCGTGTCGATGTCGTACCCCGTGGGTGCCGTCATGATGTTGCAAACCGGCAACCCAGACGTTCGTTTCAAGCCTCGACCCGTGGAAGGGATCGCATCGCCCAGTCCACCAGTTGAACCCGAACGCTTGATCCTTGACGGTCAGCAGCGGCTCACATCACTGTTCCAGTCTCTCCTTCTGGATAAGGCTGTCCTGACCAAAGACATTCGCGACAAGCCCATCAAACGGTGGTACTACCTCGACATCGCCAAAGTCCTTGACGCTGATGCCGACCGCGAAGACGCCATCGTTGGGGTGCCTGAAGATCGCGTTTTCCGCAACTTCCGTGGCGAGCCGCTTCCGGGCAAGGATTACTCCACCATCGAGAAAGAATGCGCGGCAGAAATGCTGCCGCTACCCCTTGTGTTCGACGTGGCCGGTTTAACAAACTGGCAGATGAAGTATCTTCAGTCGGACCCCGCCCACAT
>JBBRME010000261.1:0-5698 GCA_038230995.1 Gemmatales bacterium | reverse complement strand
CGGTGGAATCGGTTGAGTTTTTGCGTCCCACTCACCCAGGTCGATCGGGCTGCGGTAGTGCGTGTTCAGGATGAAAAACCGCAGCACATCGCCACTGATGACTTTGAGTGCATCAGCAATGTTCCATACGTTGCCCACGCTGCCGGCCATCTTGCCTTTGCCCAACCGCAGCAGCCCATTGTGCATCCAGACCTTGGCGAACTCCTTGCCCGTAGCACTTTCGCTTTGCGCCAGTTCGTTCTCGTGGTGAGGGAACTGAAGATCCAACCCACCGCCGTGAATGTCGATGGTATCGCCCAGCAACGCCTTGCTCATGGCACTGCACTCGATGTGCCAGCCCGGTCGGCCTTTGCCCCAAGGGCTGTCGTATTGCACTTCGATTGGCTCGTCGGCCTTGGCCCCTTTCCACAGGGCGAAGTCGCCGGGGTTGCGCTTCTTCTGGTTCACTTCCAAGCGGGCACCGACTTCCAGAGCTTCCGGGTCGCGGTTGCAGAGTTTGCCGTAGTCGCTGTCTTTGCTCACGTCGAAGTACACATCGCCACCCACGGCATACGCGATGCTCTTCGAGATCAACCCGGAGATCATCTCGATCATTCCGGCGATGTGTTCGGTGGCCTTGGGAAATCGGTCGATACCGGTGACGTTGAGCTTCTTCAGGCAGTCGTAGTAATCGTCGGTCATCTTTGCCGCGAGGGCAGGCACGGTGGTACCGAGTTCCCTTGCTCGGTTGATGAGCTTATCGTCTACATCAGTGATGTTGACGACCCAATCGACCGTGTAGCCGAGGTAGGTCAGGTACCGCTTGACGGTATCGAAGATCACCGGCCCCACCATGTGGCCAATGTGGCTGGGCTTATAGACCGTCGGCCCGCACACATACATTGTCACCCGCTCGCCGGGTTGCTTATGAAACGGGGCCTTCTTGCGAGTGAGCGTCGAGTAAACTTGGAGCATTGGGAAGATTCCGGAACAAATATTTAACCACAGAGACACAAAAGCACGGAGTAGAAAGGCGGAGATTAAAGAATCATTCTTTTCAATCCTTTCGTTAGGATTGGGACATTAAAGTTGATCAGGAGTCCTAGCTTTGCTTTTGCGAGTTTCATGTAACTGAGTAGCTGAGCTTCATGAACCGAGTGGATGGCATCAATAGATTTCAGTTCCACTATGAGATTGTTAGGGAAGTACAAATCCAACACAAGCGGTTCGCCAAGTTCAAGATTCTTGTAGATCAGCGGTACACGATGCTGTGAGATGAAGCTGATCGATCGCATCCGCAATTCACATTCCAAACAGCGTTGGTATACTGACTCCAACAGACCAGGTCCCATATGCCTATGCACTTCGATTGCAGCACCAATCACCTGATGACTTAACTCGTTGATATCTTCCATGGGTGTAGATTGTTCATCAGCCATATACTTTCTCGTGCCGCATTGTTTATTGAATTCCTGCCTCTTCAGTTTTCTCGGTTTTACTATTCCGTGCTTTTGTGCCTCTGTGGTTAATCCTTCAAAACCAACACCACAACGCTGCAGCCGATCGCCTCGCCACGGCCGATGTGGCCGACGCGCTCGCCGGTTTTCGCCTTCACGTTCACTTGCCCCACATCGACACCCAGCAACCTCGCAAGGCTCTCACGAATTGCCAACTTCACTGGCCCCAGCTTTGGTTCCTGTGCGAAAATCGTGACATCCACGTTGCCGATGATGTAACTACGTTTCTTCAACTCACTCATCGCTCCGGCTAGGAACACACGAGAGTCTACCCCTTTCCATTGCGGGTCGGTATCGGGGTAGGCATCGCCAATGTCGCCCAAGCCCAAGGCACCTAGCAGTGCATCGGTCACGGCATGCAGCACCACATCCGCATCGGAGTGGCCTACCAACCCCTTGGGATGTTGAATGCGGATACCGCCCAGCCAGAGCGGGTATCCCGCTTCAAGCCGGTGGGTGTCGTGCCCGGAACCTACGCGAATCACTGGCTACCCCAGCATGGAAAGAAGTGCGAATTCTAGCGGGGATCGTCGAGTTGTCACAAGGTCGAGTCAAATGGGCTACAACTTCTGCAATTTGATCTCGGCGGACTGCACACCTTCGATCTTGTTCACTTCACCCAGCAGTTTCGCCACGTCGTCGATCTGTTTGAAACTCACTTGAAACGCGTAGTCCATGGATGCGCCTTTGTTCCCTGTTTCAAGTTCACTGAGCATGGCTTTGGTGTCGTAGCGATTCAGCACCGGCCGGAGGAGGGCATTGACGTCCAGACCAAGTGGTAGCCGAACTTTGAGAGTACCAAGCCTGTCGTTACGTTTTCTTCTCGTGATGATGGCCATGAGGAGCGTTGCTGCGGTGAGCACTGGAAACGCAACGTAGGCCAGCATCAGGAACCCTGCACCAAGGCCCATGCCGAGGGTCACGGAGAAGATGACGAAGGCCGTATCGCTGGTGTCGTCCACCACGGTACGGAAGCGAACGATTGAGAGCGCACCGACGAGGCCGAAGGCCCGGGCGGTATTCGAGCCGATCACCAGCGTGCCCACGGCGACCAACCCCGCGAGGAGCACCAGCGTCAGGGGCATGCCACGTGTTTCATCCGGTGGACGCTTGACAATGACGCCGTAGACCCAGCGCAACCCAGCGACAAGGAACCCTGCCACGATCGCTAGCAGAATCCGATGGAACAACTCTTGGCCTGTGTACGGATCTGACTCCGGTGTTGGATTCAACCAGTCAAGCATCGCTCGATCCTTCCGTGGCAATCAATCCGGCGGCCCGCAAACAACGGCGGAACTTGGAGACTCCGGTCGGTTGGAGCTGAAGTTGCTCGATAGCCGACTTGAAGAGACTTGGCATCGCTGCCATGTATTTGAACTCCACGATGACCAAATCCGTCACGAGTGGGAAACCATCCAACGTCGGCGTGAGATCGTGATTCGATTGAACACGGCCAAACGCGTTTCGATCCAACGTTAGGCGGAGAGATCCATTCGAAGAATTCCCCATAAAAGCCAACCGCTGATACGTGGCCAAGCACATCGGTTGCAGTTGGAGTTGATCAAGCTCCTGCTTGAACCAACTGACGGGCCATTCTTGCCGAGGTCGAGCCAGTTCGCTGATTTCCATCGATTCCCGACACTTCCAACTTCGGCCATCCTGTTTCGATTTGCGTTCGAGGTGCACTGTCGAAGTCAGGCCGTAGCGGCGGAGGCGGTACTTGTTGATGTCGTAACCGGGTTGTCGATGGAAAACATCAAACTGAGGTGTATCGAAGTAAATCGAGGTGATCTGATAGCCATTTTCCACGTCGGCATGTGGATCAAGCACAAGGTGGCTTTTCGCCCAAACTTCGAGTTCCTTGGCTTGCAGTTCCGATACGCCGAACTTCATTTCGTATGCGGCAGTACCGCTACCGCCCGGCATGGCGGAAAGCGATGGCGATAGCCAATTTGGACGTTGTGGATCTTGAGCGGTGGTATCGTACGTCATGCAACAGGTGCCATGAGATCAAAAGAGTGTCGAGATTCTCTCACGAAGAGACGCTGAGAGCCGACCAGTCGTTCCAGAATGACGGGTATGTCTTCGCAACACAACCCGGATTCTCAATGACGATACCCGGTTGACGCAAGCCCACTACGGCCAAGCTCATGGCCATGCGGTGGTCGTTGTAGGTGGCCAGGGTGGCCCCGTGCAGGGGGCCGGGATGGATGGTTAGCCCGTCGGCGAACTCCTCAACACCCACGCCGAGCTTGCGGAGTTCGGTGGCCATCGCCGTGATGCGGTCGGTTTCTTTGTGGCGAACGTGTGCCACGTTGCGGATCGCCGTGGGGCCTTTCGCAAAGCACGCGACAGCCGCGAGTGTCATCATGGTGTCGCTGATCGCGTTCATGTCGATGTCGATGCCCTTCAGGTTCTTTCCCTTGACGGTCAGACCGTAAGGAGAGCCGGAGACTTGACAGCCCATCTGTTCTAGGGCGTACACAAAGCCAATGTCGCCCTGCAACATCGACGAGTTTGTTCCGAGTACGGTGATGGTTTCACCTGTCACCGCTGCGGCAGCAAAGAAGTAGGATGCGCTGGAAGCATCCGGCTCGATGGCATAGTGCGTGACTGATGCCCGTTGAAACGGCTCAACCAAGTAGGTGCCAGGCGACGGTTGCTTGATGCGATGGCCGAGGGTGTGCATCTGACGGATGGTCATGTCGATGTATGGCTCGGACACCATCGCCCCATCTACTTGAATCGTGACTGGGGCACCGGCGAACGGAGCCGCCATCAGCAATGCCGACAGGTACTGACTGCTGATGTCGGCCCGCACCTTCAGGCTGTGTCTCGTCCATCCTCTGGTGTTGATCGTCACTGGTGGGCAGCCCGTAGCACTGCTGGTCTTCACCCCGGCTTGTTGAAGGGCATCCAACAAATCCTGAATCGGCCGCTCACGCATCCGCGGGATGCCATCAAGGGTGTATGTCCCTTGTCCCAGGCTTACCGCTGCGGCCAGGAACCGCACCGAAGTCCCAGAGTTGGCAATGAACAACTCGGCTTGTTCATTCGGGATCAGCTTTGCCCCGGCAGGTCGACTCACTGTCACTTCGTTGTCAGCGACTTCCACACCGAAGCCGAGTTTGCGCAGCGAGTCGATCATCACCTCGGTATCTTCGCTGTGCAGCAGGCCGGTGATGGTGCCGCCGCCTTGCAAAGCCATCAGGATGAGCGCGCGGTTGCTCAGGCTCTTGCTGCCCGGCACGCTCACCGTGTGGTTCACCGCTTGCTTCAGCGGAATCATTTCCAGCGTGGTGGGGTACTCACCCATCGGCTTGTTCCGTGGGCGTTTCTCGCTTCATGGTGAGGAACGCCGCATAACAGACGGCCCCAAGAATCCACTCACACACCCGCATGGCCAAGCGGCCCGTCAGGCCGACGACCTTGCCGCCACCGGGGCGGATGAATTCGTACAACCCGCCGAAGGTGAACTCGCTCACCCCCACGCCTCCGGGCAACGGCACCACGGCCTGAATGATGTAGCCGATGGGGGCAATCACGCAGTGCTCGGTGAACGAGCCGAGCATGGCCACATCTTCTGGCGGAAACACCTGCACCGCGAAGTGGAAGGCCAACATCATGAGTGAGTGCCCAATCGCGGACAGTCCCACGCCGAGCAAAATGGTGAGTGGCTTCTGGCGATACATCCACACCGTCATCCACAGTTGTTGCAGCGTGTCTTTCTTCAGCTTGCCGCGAATGGCCTCAGCACGATTGGCGTTGATGAAGCCGATGGACAGGAAGCCGAGTGCCCCGCATGTGGCTGCAGCAGCGCTGCCGAGGATGATGTATTGCAGCTTCGGGTTGCCAATGATCCGTTCATTCCCGGCCAGCCACATGGCCCCGCCGAAGAACCCAGCGAACACGAGCAGGCCAAACAACCCAAGCATTCGATCCGCAATCACGGTACTCACGGCCATGGTCTTGCGGCCGGGTTGTTCACGGGCGATGAACACGGCCTTGACGATGTCGCCACCGATGGCACCCGGAAGGAATGTGTTGTAGAAGGTACCGACCATGCCCAGCCGCAGGGCATCTTTAAAGTGGAACGGAAAATCGAGTGCCTTGACCAGGTAGTACCAGCGGACGTACTGGGTAAACACCACCCCCGCAATCATGGCGAAGACGGAACCAAACAGGCCGAAGTCCGGCGTGCG
>JBBRME010000260.1:0-5700 GCA_038230995.1 Gemmatales bacterium | reverse complement strand
TCTGATCCCGGCGCGGACACCACCGTACATGAAGCCCGTCACGTTGCCAGTCATACCGGCTGGTGTCACATCGTTGACGACGGCACCGGTCACGCCTGCAGGATCCGAGTCTTCGTAGACGCGGGTTCGTCCGTAAATGCCCCGGCGACGGTCGTTCTGGTTCAACTGGAAAGCAATCGAAAGCGGCTGATTCAAGGCATCGTTCACGGGAATGTTATCCGTGACGCCTTCGTACTTATCAACAGCAATGATACCAGCCAAGGGGTTTGGACTCGATGGAGATCCAAAGTTCAGCCCTGTACTGCTGAGGAGTGTACCGGCTGCGTTAAAGACTCGTCGGCGGAACTGGCCAAAATCCTTCCCCACGACATACTGGATGGACTGACCAGGGATGGATGTGTTGTCGACGTCTGATCGATAGGCCGATTCCTGATCGTAGAGCCGGTTCCGTCCTGCTGTCGACAGATAAGCGTTGTAGGTGATCGAGTTTTTCGCGGATTGTTCCACCATGCCGGTGTCTTGTGTGCCGCCGAAATACTTTCCGCTTATGGAATTGTAATTCGCACTCCAGAACTGCCCCACACGGAGATCGCCACTCACGCTGGTCCAAGCGGAATTGGTGCTCGGGTTCGTTTTGCGATAGATACCCCCGCTGGTGGCTAGCCAAAGGTTCCCGTTGGCATCGAAGATCATTTCGCGTGAGTCAGCCGCTGGAGCCTCACCACCAATGGAACCTGCGTTGGTCATTGTTGACCATTGCTTTGAGACACCCTTTGTCCCTTTGTCTGGGCTGGTGAAACGGTTACCACTCCAGAGAGAGTTGGTATAGGTGGTAGCACCTGTCGTTGTCGTTGCGAAGAAATCGTAGGTGGACATGTCTCCACCGAGGTAGAGACGCTGTTCAGCATTCGGGTCGGCGACGATGGACAGGAACTGGCTCTTCTCGCCAGGATTGGCGTTGACGATCCGTGTCCAGGTCGCCGGGGTCGAAGGAATGTCTGGGAACGGCGGATTTGCGTCCGATGGAATGTAGGCGAACCCCGGATCTGAGGTCTCTCCATCAAGCTGGAAGCTGTAATCGTCGATCACTTTGACAAAGTAATATCGCTCGGTGAAGCCGTTAGGGTTGAACGGGTTATAGACGGGATTGGGTGGATCATTTGTATCGATCAGTCCATCGATTCGGACGATGTCACCGTCTTTCAACCGGTGCTGATCCAGTGCTGGCACGAATGAGGCAAAGAATGGGTTATTAGCTACGGTCGTGATGGTTATCACGCCATTTACAAGTGCTATTCGATGGATTCGGTGAGCACGGGTGTCCTGCTTTGGCAGGTCCATGCGTGTCCAGTTACCACCTTGGTTCGTACTCCAGCAGACGCTGACAAGCGATGCGTTACGGTGATCATAACTGAAGTTGGCATTGGGCAGGGCCACGAGCGGTGGCACAAGAAGTTGATCTTCGCGGCTATTCCGTACAGGTTGATCGTTCGACACAGCAATGTAGACTTGGTTTTCCACTTCGCCAACGTCGCGCACCGTCAGTTTCACGTTCACAGTGCGAGCGTTCAACTGCATCATGGCGTCGGTGACCGACCCCCAAGATTGACCGCCGTTGTCTGATCGCCAAATTTTTGGCGTCGCACCGCCAGTGACCATGTAAATCTGGTTGGGCAATCGAGGATTGGTGGCCACATCGAAGATGGGCTGGTTGACCGTCTGCACCTGATAAGTGATGCCGTTATCTTCCGACATCGCGTAGGTGTTGGTGAACGTAGCACCGGCATTGGAACTATAGAAAATGCCCTGATCGGTTGAAACGATCATATACCCAGGACGCAGAACAACGTTCTTGACATCCTTACCCGCCAGTTGCCCACCGATAATCCGCCACGAAGGCACGGGGGCCAGTATGTCTTCACAAATCATAACGCCGAGGAGATCCCCCCGCACACCTTTACGGGTCGGATCCATTGCGTTGTCTTCGGCAGCCCCGTCGGCGGTGTTGCCAAAACCAACAAGGACTCGACTGGGGTTGAGCGGATCGAAGGCAATATCGCTGATTGAAAGCGAGGCAATATTGTCGGAGATAGGCGTCCAGTTCGGGCTGGCCACCTGAGCATTATTGGTAATCCAGACACCACCGTTTGGTGTCCCGGCCAGCATGATATTCGCATCCGTGGGATGCGCCGCCAATGCCGAAATCGCACCGATGACAGGGTTGGTACCGGCAATACCTGAAGATTGACCGTTGGTTATTGTTGTCGGACCAACCTGATTCCAGTTGACCGAGGCACTAATGCTGATCGATGGAACTTCCCGCGCTTCTAGGCGTTCCAGGTTTGGCTTGATGGCCCGAAGAGTTGGGCTCAAATGTTTCGAGGGCTTGGACTTCGACATGGTGTCCTACGCTTACGAAGGTATGGGATAAATCCAGAGTGATGTTCAGTGTCAGTTACGACGAGAGCAGGTCGGTGGAAGTTTTCCACCTTCACCATTTTCTCAGAACTCCGCTCCGGCACGTTCCGTGTTCGGTTCACTTCGGTTGCAGCAAGAGCTGAACTCTTGACTGGTTCGTGAACCTGCGGGCTTTCGGCGACCGGGGCAGCGTTGTTGTCGCCACGATCCGAAAGGATTTCTCAAATCCGTCGACTCGGTTCAACTCCTAGAACCGTTTCGTCCGATACAAGTTCCCAACAGCGATTGCGCGTCGGGTTCTCCCGGCTGCGTCGTGGGGATCATGGAGGGTCGAGTTATGCTGTCCCGCTTCATCGGGGCTGTGGTCGTGACCATCGGCTTGGTATCGGTCGCGTCCGCTCAACCAGTGGCACCCTCAATGGACTTCCAGGGCCTTCCCTCGAATCCAGTGCCTACTGAGGGTTCCGGGGAGATTTACGATTCCTTCGGAAGCAGCCCGAATGGAAATCCTGCGGCACCTTTCTACCGCTTCTGGTTGACGGGCGAGTACTTCCTTGCCACGACGTCAAACACCAGTTTCGTGCCTCTCGCCACCACTAGCCCGTTCCTTTCGCAAGGGATCCTCGGGGCACCAGGCACTCAGAGCGTGTTTGGTGGAGAGCAAAGCATCGGCAGCCAAAGCGGCTTCCGAGTCGGCGGTGGCATGTGGCTAGACGGTTGCCGGGCTTTCGGCGTTGAGTGGAGCGCCTCTTTCTTGCCCAAGCAATCGAAGTCGTACGCAAACAACGGCATGGGAGCCGATGTTCTTGCTCGCCCCTTCTACGATACACTTCTCGTGACTGAGAACTCACGACTTCTTGCGTCGTTGGGTCAATTCTCAGGAAGTTTCAATTCCGAGTTCACGACCTTCTACTGGAACGCGGATTTCGGCAGCGTGATGCGGGTGTATGAAGCCTCCGACTGGAGTCTCGAACACCTCATCGGCTTCCGATACTTCAACATCGAAGATACCCTGCGGATGACCGATCAAAGCACGGCGTTGCCAGGTGGCGTGCTGTTTTACAGAGGTGCACCTGTCTTGACGCCGGGAGCTTCAGTCTCCGTCCTGGACTATTACTCCATGATCAACCGTTGGTATGGCGGTACTGCTGGCTTACGCATCAACTACAACCCCGGCCGATTCAGTGCATCGTTCCAGTTCCGCATGGGTGTCGGGGCTAACTTGCAATCGTTGAGCTCCGATGGAACAATCACGCTCACTGCTGGTGGAACGAGTCAGGTCTCTGCACCAGGGTTGTCCACGGCTGCCTTCTCGCCGGGCAACTACACAAGTACACAGCTATCACTTGCACCGGAAATCAACCTACGGTTGGGCTACCACATCACGCAACGAATCGCTGTGACCGCTGGCTACCAGTACCTGTACATGAGCAACGTGGCTCGACTGGGCGATCAAGTCAGCCGCAATATCAACCCGGCAGTGATACCTTCGAGCCAGTTCTTCTCGAACTCAGCCACCACGAATCGCGACATCTCGATTCGGCAGTCAGACTTCTGGCTCCACGGCTTCACCGCAGGACTGATGCTGACCTTCTAAACGTCGTCAAGCCAACATCACGCCTCGGAGTGTTTAACACTCCGAGGCGTTTTTTGTTTCGGCCCTTGCCCGTAACAACGGTTCGGCTAACCAAACAGAATGCAAACCATCATCGAAGGCCCAGCCTACGTGCTCGGCGACAATGTTGACACCGACCAGATCATCCCCGCCGAGTACTTGACGTTCAACCCGTCGATACCCGCCGAGTATCGCATGTTCGGCAAGTATGCCCTCGTCGGCGTGCCACCGGATCAAGCGGGTTTGCCGAAGGGGCACGTTCCGCTGCACGCAGCCGATGGCGACGGCTTCGAGAGCAAGTATCGCATCGTGATCGGCGGGAAGAACTTCGGCTGCGGAAGCTCACGCGAACACGCACCGATTGCTCTCGCTGCTGCTGGCATCCAAGCGGTGATTGCCGAGTTCTATGCCCGCATCTTCTATCGCAACTGCATCAATGGTGCGTACCTCACACCCGTGGAATCGACAGTGCGCCTCGTGGATCGCGTTTGTACTGGCGACGTGCTGCGGTTGGATTTGGGAATCAACGACTTGAAGAACCTGACCACCGGCGAGACCTATACCACGCAACCGCTGGGCGATGTATTACCGATCATCGAAGCCGGTGGCGTATTTGAATACGCCAAACAAGTTGGGATGTTGGCGTCGTAAGATTGCTATCCTTTCTTCATGAATCCGTCGGAGTGGTACTTCACCGCGAAACTTGCGTTCCCGTGGAACTTGGCCGTCATCGGCCCGGTTCTGCTGGGTGCTGTTGCGTTGTTGCTGGTGCTGTTCACCATCTGGAGTTATCGGGGCCATCCGCAGGCCAGCCGTGGGCGGTTGCTCATCGTGATGCTGCTTCGGCTGGCTGCGCTGCTGCTGGCGATCCTCACTGCTGTGCGCCCAAGTGTGGGCATCCAGGAAAAACCGAACATCCCCACGAAGTTGCTCATCGGCATCGACATGTCCGAGAGCATGACCATCAAGGATGAGTTCGGCGGGCAGACCCGGATCGAAGCTGTACGCAAGATTTTGGAGAAGAGCGAGACAACACTTGAGGCGTTGAAGAACGAACAGAACTGCGAAGTGATCTTCTATCCCTTCGGTGCGTCGGACTTCAACGAAGCCACGGCCAAGTTCGACCCCAAGCTGCCGCCCGGCTATCCGAAGTCCGACTATGGCGTATACCTCGCCAAGACCTTGGCCCGCTGGCAGGGCGAGCGGTTCATCCGTGGGCATTTGATCCTGGGCGACGGGGCCGATAACGGCAGCACCACCAGTGCCCCGGAGTGGGCCACGAAGTGGCGAACCACTGCACCGATCCACACCTTTGCCGTGGGTGATGAACGTACGCAATCCGACCGTAAAGATGTGGCGATCCTGGATGCCGTGCTGGAACCTGACCCCGTGGCGGTGAAGAACGCCGTGACCCTGCGACTGCGGGTGAACGCCCTCGGCTGCGTTGGGCTAACGGCACCGGTGAAGGTGGAGTTCGACCTCGACGGCACGGGCTACAAGACGGTGCTGCAAGACAAGGTGAAGTTCACCAAGGCCACCGACAACCGCATCGAGCTGAGCCTGAAAGCCCCCGACGAACTGCCGCTGGATGCCAACAAGCTACCACGCAAACAGATCAAGGTTCGCGTCGAGATACCCGCAGCCGATGTGCCCGGCGACACCGCCCC
>JBBRME010000259.1:0-5714 GCA_038230995.1 Gemmatales bacterium | reverse complement strand
CCACATATACGCTGGGCAACCTGTTTGCCTCGCAACTTCTTGCTGCGGTACGTCGAGAATTTCCTTCGTGGACTGATGACATCAAGAACTTTGAATTCTCTGGAACACTGAACTGGCTTCGCAAGAATATTCATCAACCAGGTCGGCGTTTGACCGCACAAGAACTTTGTACTCAGGCCACAGGAACTCCACTCTCAGCAGATTTTTGGCTGACGGAAATCCGCGAAAAAGTCAAGCATTTCCGTGATGTATTCTAGTGTTACTAGGCGGTTGTGTTTACGGGCTTATCAGAATGACGAACATGGAACGTGCCCTTGAACCGAATACCACCGAGACGATACGTGGCGATAACGAAGATGTGACGAATATGACCGCACTTCGTGAAACAATCGACGATCACATCATGGATACGTCGGCTGATAACACCACTCCAATGCCCGAAATCGGTGATCGAGTCGATCACTTTCTTCTTCAAGAATCGCTTGGTTGTGGTTCTTCGTGTTTCGTGTTCCGAGCGCAAGATGAGAAGACGAACCAGCAAGTCGCTGTGAAGATCGTCAACTGGGCAAACGTCGTCGACCGTTCTGCAGCTATGCGACAGATGCGTACCGAAGCTGCGGCATTGTCACGGGTCAAGCACCCAAAGGTGCTTCGATTTATCGACTTTGGTTTTGATCCTCGCTGGCCTTATCTTGTCACGGAATACATCGACGGTGTACCGGTGGGTGGCCTGCTACGTGATGGTGGGGCACTACCCCTCGAGTGGTCAACATACCTCCTGTCGCAAACGGTTGATGCACTGGGCGCTGTGTGGAAAGCAGGTCTCGTTCACCGCGACATCAAGCCGGATAACATTCTCGTTGAACCTAACGGCGACGCAAAGTTGATTGACTTTGGCCTCGCCAAGCAACCAGTTTTGCAAGCCATGTCGGGGAAGACAGGGCCTGAGCTCGCTGGCACAGCCTCTTACCTTGCACCGGAACAAGCCCAAGATGCAAGCGTTGTTGACTTACGAGCTGACATTTACAGCTTGGGCGTCACGTTTTATGAAATCCTCACTGGCAAGCTCCCATTTGTAGGCCGGAACCGCATCCAGATGATGTACCACCATCTCAACACGCAGCCTGTGCCTCCGAATCAACTCAATACCAACATACCACCGCTGATTGCCGACCTCTGCATGTGGATGCTGATGAAGAATCCTTTGGAGCGACCGCAAGATTACGATGAACTGCGTCAAGCTTTTGAAGCAGTCACGAGTGCCTGATTTCAACGACTCTTCTCGACATTTGGCTTCCCACATGTAGACAACACGCATCGCCCCAAGCTCTCGTGTCGCTATGTCGCATGTGCCGAGTCTGTCTGATTTCCTTCCGCTAGCTACCTCGCACAACATGGTGCCGGTCTATCGTCGCCTCATTGCTGATGCCTTGACACCGGTCGTGGCGTTTGCCCGGCTGGATGATGGATCGCCTGCGTTTCTCTTTGAAAGCGTCGTCGGTGGAGAACGTATCGGACGATACAGTTTTGTCGGGTGCGGGCCTTTTGCTCGGTATGAAGCCGCAAAGTCTAAGGTGACTGAACAGTATGGTCACGAATTAGCAACATCTACAGAACACTCGGACCCGCTGCGATTTCTCGAAGAGAAACTACAACAATTCTCGACTCCACAACTTCCCGATTTGCCACGCTTCACGGGTGGGGCTGTTGGTTTTGCAGGCTATGACACTGTTCGCTACGTGGAGCATTTGCCAAACGCACCAAGCGACGACCGGCAGTTGCCGGACCTTCGCTTCGACTTCTACGACCGTATGGTGATTTTCGACCACACGACCAAAACCGTACTTGCGGTGGTGTTGGCGTACATCCCCTTCAACTCAACGGTTGAAGACATGGCTGCTGCGTACACAAAAGCGGCAGGTCGAGTTGATGAGCTTGTCGAACAACTCAGTGAACCGATACGCGGTAGTTTTCTCCCCGCGGATCTGCCCGCAAAACCTAAAGGCCCCTGTACCGTTCCTGCTCGCTACACCACGAATCTGCCACCGGGTGGATATCAGACAGCGGTAAGATTGGCCAAGGAGTACATCCTCGCTGGTGATGTCTTCCAAGTTGTGCTGAGTCAACGCTTTAGTACACAAACCTCGGCCAAGCCATTCGATATCTACCGCGCCCTGCGGGTGGTTAACCCCTCACCGTTCATGTTCTTCGTTCGCACGGAAGGGTTGTCGCTTGTCGGGGCTTCGCCGGAAATCCTTTGTCGCGTCGAGAACGGCGAGATGACAGTACGCCCACTGGCCGGTACACGGATGCGCGGGGCGAATGCTGAGCAGGATCAACAACTCGCTGCGGAACTTCTGGCAGATCCAAAGGAACGGGCCGAACACATCATGCTGGTGGACTTGGGTCGGAATGACGTGGGCAAGGTGTGTGAACTTGGCACCGTCAAGCTGGCGGACTTGATGACTGTAGAAAAATACAGCCACGTCATGCACATCAGCAGCACTGTCACGGGGAAGCTCAAACCCGAGGCCACCGCGTTCGATGCCATGCGCTCTGCGCTCCCCGCAGGTACTCTGAGCGGGGCACCCAAAGTGCGAGCGATGGAAATCATTGACGAGTTGGAACCACATCGTCGTGGGCCTTACGGCGGAGCCGTCGGCTACATCGACTTCAGCGGAAATATGGATACCTGCATTGCACTGCGGACGATGATCATCCAAGGCGACACAGTATTTATTCAGGCTGGTGCGGGCATTGTCGCTGAGAGTGACCCGGATTCCGAGCACCAGGAAACCATCAATAAAGCGATGGCCCTGATGCGTGCGCTCGAAGTCGCAGAGCAGAAGTTGGGTTAATTAATCGCCGCGGTGCTGGTTTTCCCAGTTCAGAATGTGTTCCATCAATTCGACGGAAGACATCAACTCTGATTCGTCGGGTAGCGGCCACTCAAATCGCTCTGATGCAGCAAGCTGAATTGCAGCCGGACGCCCACGCGGAGCAAACCACAACTGCACAAATCTTGCAATCGCTTTAGCTCGGAGTAATAACCGAGCAACAAGGCGCTCAGCGTCAATTTCGGATCGTGCGGCATCGGCAAGCAACTCAGCCCAATCCGTTGCCCAAGTCACGAGAAGTTGAGCTTCGATATCCCCCAACCCGCGCGTCATGGACTCATCACGGGCCAATCCCACCACCAGTGCTGCACTCGCCATCGGCATACTGCTCCCCCACAAACAACCCGATTCTGGAAACCGCGAGTCGGGAAGCCCCCACTTCCCGACTCGGTGGAACTCTGTCGAGTTCGCATCGTGTTTCCACTCGTGTGCCCGTCGTATATCCACGCTACTTCACATTTGCAAGCCGATGAATCATGCCGCACGCCAAAACAAATAAAGCCATTGTTGATGCACTGCATCAACAATGGCTTTTGGATTTCGCCAAGGCTTAGCGGTTTAAGTAGCTCGTGATGTGCTTGCAGCCATCCTTTGGCCCCATACCACCACTACCGTACTCAATCGCTGCACCGCCACATGTCTTGCACGGCGTGAAGAAGCTGTTACAGCTACCGAACAAGAATGTTCTTTCGCTTGCGAAGGTGCCACAACTCACTGGATTCGCTGTACCACAACCGATGGTTACACGGCTTACGATGCTGCTACGTGTTGTTGGCCCGCAGGTGTTGCAAGCTGTCGTAGCTACTGGTGTCGCACAACCCGAAGTCGCAATGACCATTGTCGGTTGCATTGCCGGTGCAGGAACCATTCCTGATTGCGGGCCTGCAAGCGCAGCTGGTGCCGCAGGAATCGGGGCTTGAGCTGAGGCCGCAGAAAGCAGACCGAAGGTGGCCACGATTGCCAGACAGAATCGACGCATTTCACACTCCTGCATGGAGAAAATCTTCTGAGTCAGCTAAGAGTATCGGCAAAATGCAAGAAGCGTGTTTCAAGAAAATCTGGGGATTGGAGGTAAAACAGCGAAAGGCTGAGCTTAGAACTCCGTTCAGGTAACCTAGGTAAGCCATTGCGGTGTTAAAACTACTGCTCACTTCCTATCAATTCAGGAGGAGAACGTTCATGACGATGAATACTGTCGAAACTGACAAGACTCGCGTTGGTTGGATTGGCACGGGGATGATGGGTCGGTGGATGTGTGAGCACATCCTTCGTGCTGGCTACACCACGACCGTGTTCAACCGTAGCCTGGCAAAAGCTCAACCACTGCTCGACCTCGGTGCCAAGCTCGCGGCCTCGCCTCAAGAAGTCGCCGCAAACTCTGATGTGATCTTCAGTATCGTTGGCATGCCGCACGATGTCCGCGAAGTGATCCTCGGCGAGAACGGCGTTTTGGCCGGTGCCCAGACCGGTTCCATCATTGTGGACATGACAACAAGTGAACCTGGCCTCGCTGTGGAGATTGCCGAGAAAGCCGAATCACGTGGGATTACTTCTCTTGACGCCCCAGTGACTGGTGGCGATGTGGGGGCAAAAAACGCCACGCTCAGCATCATGGTTGGTGGGTTGGCCGAGGCGTTGACTGCCGTCCATCCACTGTTGGAATGCATGGGCAAGACCATCATCTATCACGGTGGGCCGGGCTGCGGACAGCACGCCAAGATGGTGAATCAGATTCTGATTTCGTCAAACATGGTGGCGATCTGCGAGGCACTGCTCTACGGCATGCGAGCGGGCTTGAACATGAACGAAGTCCTCAAAAGCGTGAGCATCGGGGCGGCTGGTAGTAAGGCGTTGGAAGTCCTCGGCCCACGCATCCTCTCCGGAAACTTCGAGCCAGGATTTTACGTCGAGCACTTCATCAAGGACATGGGGATTGCCTTGAACGAAGCACAAAAGATGAATATCGGTCTACCGGGCCTTGGCCTGGCCAAGCAACTCTACGAGACCGTGCGAGCACGGGGCTATGGTCGCAAAGGCACTCAGGTACTCTTTCAAGCTCTACGCGAAATCAACGAGCCTTCGTCATCCGATGAACCATCCTTGCCGCCAAGTACCCTGCCTTGAACCCGGCATCAATGTTCACCACGGCGACCCCGGCGGAGCAACTGTTCAGCATCGTCAGCAGCGCAGCCACACCGCCGAAGGATGCACCATAGCCAATGCTGGTGGGCACGGCAATCACCGGGCAATCGACCAACCCACCCACCACACTTGGCAAGGCGCCATCCATACCGGCCACCACGATGACGACATCGGCCTCGTTCAACCGATCACGTTGTCGCAAAATGCGGTGAAGACCAGCCACGCCGACATCCACAATCATTTCGGTTTTTGCCCCCATCACGCGGGCCGTCACCAAGGCTTCTTGAGCAACTGGTAAGTCACCCGTTCCAGCAGTCACTACTAGGACATCGCCTTTGAGTGGTTCTATAACGGATTCATCACGAAGCAAAAAGGTGCGGGCGAGATTGTCCACCACGGCAGACGGGAACTGCTGAACGAGGTAGCGCTTCTGAATCTCGTTGATGCGAGTGACAAACGCAGCTTGCCCGGCTTCGTGTAACTTGAGAACGACACCTTCGATCCACTCCGGTGTCTTTCCTTCACCGAACACGACTTCCGGGAAGCCACATCGCCTAGCGCGATCCAGATCCACCGTGGCGTAGTCAAGTTCGCTGATCGGGTTGTCGTTGGTTGTCATGCCTAAATTGTAGAAGCAATTGCAAAACGGGGACTGGCTCCGAGTCTTCGTGGGTG
>JBBRME010000258.1:0-5730 GCA_038230995.1 Gemmatales bacterium | reverse complement strand
TGACGATCCTGGGTTTGGCGACTTTGCTGACGGTGACTTCGATCGGTTGCCGAAATGTCGGCGGCCTGTGCGAAGCGAAGAAGAAGCCGCAGCCGGATGACCCGTCGTACACCATTGAAGAGCAGAAGCGGCGTGCCCGCGACAAATATGCCCTGCCGGGTGACGACTTTCGCCTGGGACCACCCACCAATAGCGACCTGCCCGGTGGCGTTGGGCGTTAACCCAGCAATAGCAATCTCAGTCGGTTGAGTGCAGTCTTGGCCGTGCGGCTCTGAATTTCCGTGCGGCTACCGAACCACACGAACGAAGTGACCTCCGTGCCGTGGGCATGGGCCACGGCCACGAAGGTGGTGCCTACTGGTGTGCCATCGGCCCCACCATCCGGCCCGGCATAGCCGGTGGTGGCAATGCCGTAGGTACTGCCGAACTTTTCCCGCACCCCTTCGGCCATTGCACGGGCCACTTGCTCACTGACAGCGGTGTGTCGTTCGATCAGTTCCGCTGGCACGCCAAGTTCCCGAATCTTGACTTCGTTGGTGTAGGCCACGATGCCACCCAGCAAGTGGGCACTGGCTCCCGGCACTTGGGCCAGGCTGTTGGCCACCAACCCGGCGGTGATACTTTCTGCCGTGGCAACGGTGCTGCCGTGTTGTTTCAAAAGCGCCATCACCACATCGTGCATCTGCTCGTCGCCAGTGCTGAACACCAATGATCCAAGGCGTTCCCGAATCTTTTGTTCGACTGGGAAGAATATTGCATTCGCTGCCGCCTCCGTCTCGGCTTGGGCCAAAATTCTCAGCGAGATGACCGCATCACTGGCGGTGATGCCCACCTCCGGCACAGCCCCACGCCGGGTGACATCGCCCAGCTTTTCTTCGACATGTGATTCACCCAGCCCGAACACGTTCAGCTTGTGTTCCAGCATGACGTTGCCGGTGACACCGAGTTGTCGCAAGCGTGGCAGCACTTGCTCGGTGAACATGCGGAACATTTCGCGGGGCACACCGGGCATGGCGGCGATGATGGTGCCGTTGATGTTCAGCCAGAAGCCGGGTGCAGTGCCGATGGGGTTTGGCAGGATTTCGCCGCCGCGAGGGTAGAGCGCCTGCACGCGGTTGCGTTCCGGCATGATGCGCCCACGGCTCTCGAACATCTTGCGGATATCTTCGACGGAATCTGCATCTTCGATCAGTTCGACACCGGCTACGGCAGCAACAACTTCTCGGGTGAGGTCATCTAGAGTTGGGCCGATGCCACCGGTGCAGAGCACAAGTTGGGCACGACCAATCGCCGTGCGAAACACGGCGATGTTGTCTGCGAGATCATCTGCTACCGTGGTGTGGAAGCCCACGGGGATACCGATGGCCGCGAGTTGCTGACTCAACCATCGGCTGTTGGTATCGAGGTTCTTACCGCTGGTAATCTCACTACCAATCGAGAGGATTTCTGCTTTCATGCTGCTGTTGTAGCAACACGGCTTACTGCTTTTCCAGCTTCAACGTGATCGACTCGCCAGCTTTCACGGTCACCACCAGTGGTGTAGTCTTCACGTCGGCGAACTTCTCGGCCAGCTTGCTCTTCTCTTTCACCTCGCCGCTGTAGTACTTGCCAGACTCACTGAGGAACACGGTCACTTTGTATTCACCTTCGGGCAGACCATCGAAACCGCGTGAGGTGCTTGGGGTAAACGCACCCATGTTGTCCGAGAGTGCATCGCCCGTGAAGCGGTACAGCTGACTGACCGCATCCGCAGCTGGCTTCTTGAAAAAGCCAATGGTCGCCCCTTTGAGTGGAAGTCCGTCGTACTCCACGGTGCCCTTCACCATCACCGGCTTGGCAGGGTTCTTCACCACCACACCTGCTTCGTCACTGCCGAACTCTTTGAGATCTTCCGCGTAAACTCCACTGAGGTCAACGTTCGCAATGATCGGGGCCTTGTCCTTCATGGTCACAAGTGCCACCTGATCGAACTCGCCGTACTCCGGCCCACGCATCCGGCTACCGCCACCGGTGGTGGCCAGTTGGTAGTAGTTGTTGCCGTTGCGGACGAACTTCTGATAGCGGTGAACGTGACCGCAGAAGACGCTGCACTGCCGACCTTCGAGTAACTTCTCGAACGCTCCCCAGCCGTTCTTTTCCAAGTCCGGTGCCGTCCAGAGTGGTTTGTGGGTGAAGATCAACGTCCAACGGACGTTCTTGTTCTCTTCCAGAACTTTCTTGAAGTACGCCGTTTGCTCTTGGGTCACGTTCGAGGCCTTCGTGTCTTCGCTGTTCACGGCCATGAACAGGACGTTCTTGTAGACGAAGTGGTAGAACTTGCGACCGAAGCGTTCCTTCCAGTCGGCCTGCAACTCTTTGTTCGTCAGGTCGTGGTTACCCGGCACGTAGAAGAACGGCATCTCGAACTTCGATACGAACGCGCCGAACTCCTTCCATTCTTTGTCGATCACGTCCTGGTTGATGGTGTAGCCTTCAATGAGGTCGCCAACGCTGACTACGAACTCCGGTTGCAACAGGTTGATCTGCTGCACGGCCTTACTGAACACTTTCGGGCGGTGCCCACCGGTGCGATCCGACACGATCGCAAAGCGGACAGTGTTGCTGTCGTTATTGAGCTTAAGGCTCGTCCACGGGTTTTTGTCCTCGACGGTCACGACCACGGCATTCGGGTCGTCCTTGGTCTGAGTGGCTGTGCCCGTAGCTACACGGGCTAGCAGAACTGCGAACACGATGACGACACCAACAACAGTGCCTAGGAGCAGACGCTTCATGGGACTCTCTCTGATAGCAAGTCGATATTGAAGCAGAAAGTGCAACGATTTGCGCGAAGTTTTTGTGAGGATTTAGACCGGGCGCTGAGCCACGAACAACAAGCAGTCCGAGCCGCCCCACAGGTGGATCCACCAGGCGGCGAGTTTCGCCAACGGCTTCCAGCTCAGCATCTTCGCCAACGTGTCGGTGGGGTCATTCGCAGCAGCACGACGAGCCGAGGAACGCAACCAATCGGAGTGGCGAATCGTGCGGCGTGTCTCAATGCGGAAGCCTGCGGTTTGCAGGGCCAAGCCGAGAGTGGTGGGTGTGAAGTGTGTGAGATGGCGTGGCACATCTAACCCAAACCAGTTGGCACCGAACCGCTCGAAAGCCCAACTCTCGATGTTCGGGCAAGCGATCACAATCTTCCCGCCAGGTACCAGCAGTCGATAGGCCTCTCGCAGAATTCCCACCGGATCGTGCACGTGCTCAATGCTGTGCCACATCGTCACCAATTCGAACGAGCCGGGCACTAGGTCGGTATGCGGCAGCGTACCAACGAGTGCGGTCAGGCCCAGTTCTTCTTGAACTTGGCACACGGCCCCCACTGCGGCATCCAAGCCTACGACTTCCCAGCCCTGATCGGCCATCCGCTTCAAGAAACTTCCACCACCGCAGCCGAAGTCGAGGAGTCGACCCGGGCCGGGCCACGGCAGCATGCCTTTGCGCTCCGGGCACTTGCGCCCGAACCAACGATTGCCAATCCGGGCCTGCCGCAGTTTGCGGGGCCGACGGTGCGGCTTGTAATCTGCTGGGTAAAACCGGCCCATGTCTTCAGGTGCAGGGCGTGGGTTCGTGTAGTTGAGATGGCAATGCTGACAACGCACCACAAGGAACTTCAGCGACTGTTCATCCGTATTGGGCGAAGCGTCTGAAGCCTCGATGCGTGGGCGGGCGTTGAACTCCCCGCACAACGGGCATGGGTCGTCCTGCCAGTCAATAGCGAGAGAATCATCCTGATTCTTGGGCAGTGCCACCGTGCGATTCGCCGTCATGCTGCAAAATGTACGGCCAATGCGAAAGTACTGTCAACGGCAACTGAAGTCTCAAGAACCTTCAGAATCCGTGCCTACCGACCTATCAAAACGTCATTCTGTCGGTGATGAATGTTTCTCACGGGAATGCGGACACCCCCTACGGCGACACTCCGTGAGAAGAATTTATGTTGGAATCTCCACTGTGCTTTGCACCTAAGTCCATTCTCGAAATCGGTTTACGTGGGCCGTCCGCTGGAACTCAGTGGCTCTGGCACGGATACCTCGCGCGCCGAAATATAACTTTGTTGACCAGCGTTTGGAAATCCGGCAAGACAACCCTGCTCGCTGGGCTGCTCCACCACCTCGCCAAGGATGGCACATTCCTTGGTCGGGCCTGTACCGCTTCGAACGTGCTGGTTGTTACCGAGGAAGCCGACGAACACTGGATCGAACGCCAGCGTCGCATTCCGCTCGGCACAAATGTGCAACTGTTGTCCCGCCCGTTCCGCAGCAACCCGACGCCCGATCACTGGCAGCAACTCGCCACCTACGCGCAAGCCCATGCGGCCAGCGGACAGTTGGATCTGCTGGTGGTCGATCCGCTTTCCACCTTCCTGCCCGGCCGCTCCGAGGCCGACGCGGGCACGCTGTTGAACTTCCTGCACCCGCTGCGCAACGTCGCCCTGGCCGGTGCCGCCGTGCTGGTGCTGCACCACCCGCGCAAGGGCCACTCGGCGGAAGGGCACGCCGCCCGCGGATCCGGTGTCCTCACCGGCTATGCCGATACACTGCTGGAACTCCACCGCTTCGGCTCGATGAACAGCGACAACAACCGCCGACGCCTGACCGGTGTGTCACGCTGGCCGGAAACCCCACCGCAACTGATCTATGAATGGGACGTGGGCACGCCGGTGTTCCGCGTGCTGGACGATCCGGAACTGCTCCGCTTCCGTGACAATTGGGAAGCGGTGAACGCAATCCTGGCCAAGCGAACCGGGGCTGCAACACACCGGGAACTGCTGGACGATTGGCCCGCCGACCTCGTAGCACCATCCGCTCCGCAGTTGTATCGTTGGCTGAATCAGGCCATGGATCTCGGCTGGGTCGTCCGCACTGGCCAAGGCACAAAAGGATCACCGTACGGGTTCGCCCTGCCCAAGAAGCGCGACCCATTCTGGGACAAATTCAAGAAACTGCCCGAACTGGATCCGCTGTAAAGGGGCTGGCGAGCCGTCCCCGTGAGGGGATGGTTTCTTTGCGTTAATGAAGAAACAACGGGTGCACACCCGCCGCTCGCACAGCAAGGTCTTTTCTTGCGAGCCGCGAACGAAGCGCAGCGAGAGAAAGCGGTGGGTATTGGCGAGCGGCGCGGCGTCAGCCCGCCGTGGGTCTGGTTTTCCTCTTACGAGCCGCGAACGAAGCGCAGCGAAAGAGAGCGTAGCATCACATTCTCACCTGAATCCTCTCGACGCAACACTCGCGCAGCGATACCTTCGCCAGCATGAGTGAACCAGCCGCCATCAAGCCGACCGACAAGAACATCGCCGAGTACATCAAAGCGCTCGGCACGTTCATGGCACACGGTGTCACGCATGAAGGTGCGACCGAGACAGCTTTTTCGCAATTACTCGTTACCACTTCCGGCAAACAACATTGGCGACTTGTCCCAAAGGAAAAGCTCAAGGTTGGCGGCTCGTGGATCGTACCGGACGGCACTCTTCGCGATTCATACAACCTGCGACGCGGCTACTGGGAAGCCAAGGACACCAACGACGACCTCGATGCAGAGATCATCAAAAAGAAGGCCAAAGGCTACCCGTTTGGCAACATCATCTTTGAAGACACTGAACGTGCCGTGCTGTTCCAAGATGGCAAGCAAGTCGAACAATTCGATCTCCGCAAACCGTCGCACATTGCTGACCTGCTGACTCAGTTTTACCGC
>JBBRME010000257.1:0-5825 GCA_038230995.1 Gemmatales bacterium | reverse complement strand
GGAACGCTTCGCGGACATCGCCCACGGCGTGCGGTTTTTGCAGGGTCTCAGCGAACCGGCTGCGTAAGCTGCCGGGTTGTTTTCTCGGTTTAAACTCCCTCGCCCCGTTTACGGGGAGAGGGTGGCCGAAGGCCGGGTGAGGGGAAATCGAACCAGACCCCTCACCCGTCTCGTGCTGTTCGCACGATCCGACCTCTCCCCGTAAACGGGGCGAGGTGGAAGAACAAAGATCAATCCACTCCCCTCGGACAACGACCATGAAAACTCGTGCCTTCAATAAAGATGGCCCACAGGTCAGCGAAGTGGGCCTAGGCTGCTGGCAGATCGGCGGCGACCAATGGGGCGAGGTTTCGCAGGAAGATGCACTCGCCACGATCAAAGCCGCCGTGGATGCGGGGACGACGTTCCTGGATACCGCGGACATCTACGGCAGTGGGCGTAGCGAAGAGTTCGTTGGGGCCTTCCGCAAGACCACCAAGACACCACTGTTCATTGCAACGAAGTTGGGCAAGAGCCCACAGCCCGGTGGCCCGGCCAACTGCACCACGGCGGTGATGCAACAGCACACCGAGAACTCGCTGAAGCGTTTGGGCGTGGAGTGCATCGACCTCACACAGTTGCACTGCGTACCGCTGGAAGAGCTGCAACGCGGGGAAGTGTTCGAGGCGTTGCGCGGACTCAAGCAAGCCGGGAA
The DNA here is from genome assembly GCA_038230995.1 of Gemmatales bacterium. Taxonomy (GTDB): domain Bacteria; phylum Planctomycetota; class Planctomycetia; order Gemmatales; family Gemmataceae; genus JALHQU01. The sequence continues at coordinate 5,131 of JBBRME010000257.1, read as the reverse complement.
AATCGCACGGTTTGGTGCCAGTGTGGAGAGTACCGAAGAAGCCAAGGTCTGCCTGCAACAAGAAGGGTTGGCCTCGCTCCAGATCATCTTCAACATCTTTCGCCAGACGGCCATTACCGAACTGTTCGACGAGGCCGTAGCGAAGGGTGTGTCGATCATTGTGCGGTTGCCGTTGGCTAGTGGGTTGCTGGCCGGTGGGTACAGCTACAGCACCAAGTTCGCCCCGACGGATCACCGCAGCTACAACCGCAACGGCGAGAAGTTCCACGCTGGTGAAACCTTCGCGGGACTGGGATTCGACAACGGCATTGAACTGACGGCGAAACTCAAAACCATTCTTCCACCCGGCGTGACGTTGCCAATTGGTGCTCTGCGTTGGTGCCTCGATTTCCCGGCGGTCACGGTGATCATCCCCGGTGCCCGCAACCCGAAGCAGGCACAGGCCAACGCCAGCGCCAGTGATGCCGCCCCGCTCAGCCCACAATTGCACGAGCGATTACGCCGGTTCTTCCAGGACGACGTGAAACCACACATCAAAGGCAAGGATTAGCAAACTGTGGATAACCACAAAGACACAGAGACACAGAGAAATACAGAGAACTGAATCTTTGTTTTCTCCGTGTCTCTGAGTCTCTGTAGTTAGTCTTCCTTAGCCACCACAACTCCACTTGCCGCGTGGTTGCAAGGCCGGGTATCCTCAGCAGATCGCAGGAGGCGGTGAGCATGGCCAGTTCTATCGGCAAGAAAATCGGCATCGGCGTGGGTGTCTTGTTGGCCATCGGTGCGGCTGTGGCGATGTTCCAATGGGATACGCTGAAGGCCAAGTACGACGCCCAACAGTTCCGTGCGGCCACAACCGATGAAGCCCGCGCAACTCACCTGCAATCATTGATGAACACCGGCGAACCGGGTGCCAAGGAACTGCTGTCAGTACTGCACGATGGCACGCCGGAGCAGTGCCAAGCTGTGGTGGCAGCTTTTGCGGATCGCTTTACTGAATCTGGTGAGTTGGATCCACTTCGCCCGCTGGTGCTGAACAATCTGCAAGCTCAGCACACCAGTTTCAATGAAGCCGGCCAGCAAGCGGCACTTGAACTGGTACCGGAGTTGTTGAAGCACGGCGGATCGACCGGTGCCGAGTGTTCCAAGAACATTGTGCAGAAGAATCTGAGTGGCACTGCCGAGGTGAAAACCCGTGCGGCCCGCCTGGCTACGCTGCCTGGTGTGCAACTGCAACAGGCCGTGGTGGTACTGTTGGACGACCCGGATGCAGGAGTTCGCCAAGCGGCGATGACGGTGGTCGGCCCCGGAAAAACTGTTGGAACGGAAGAGCTTTTCCGCCACTTGAACGACAGCGATGCCGCTGTACGGATCTTATGTGAAGCAACGTTGAGCAGCCGCGGGCTGGATACGGATCAGATCGAAGCAGGCCGACAGTTGACCAGTGCCGACGTGAACGATCGCCTGCAACTCATCACCAAGCTGCACCGCAAACGGAACTCGGATGAATTCGACATTGGCCCGTGGCTCGAACGCCTCAGCCGAGATGCGGAGCCAGCCGTGCGAGCCGCCGCCGCCCGCGTCGGCTTCGATTCCTCACTCGCGTTTGCCCCGTGGCTTGACCACTTGGCGAACGACCCGGACGCTACCGTCCGGCAGATCGTGGCGTTTCACAAAGCGGCCAAATCGCGGTGAACCCGTAGCCTGCCTTCATGGAATTCACCCGCAACTTGATGATCGAAAGTGTGTCGCGCTTGCAGCCGACGGCCGCGCACATCATCAGCCAGCGCGGTAGCGTGGCCGAGGGGGTGGACCAGCTTCGCCGTGGTCGTGTTGGATGTTTGGTAGTGACAGATGGGAAAGTGTTGGTCGGCATTTTCACCGAGCGCGATCTGCTCAAGAAAATCCTGGCACCCGGTCTACCACTCGACACGCCCATCAGTGCGGTGATGACAGCCAACCCGGTTTCCGTGAACGTGAAAGATTCGATCCGTACCGCTGTGGAACGCATGCAGATCGGTGGCTACCGCCACCTGCCAGTGGTGGATGAAGCCAACCACCCGGTGGGTGTGCTCTCCGCCAAAAGAATTGTGCAATACCTTGTGGAGCACTTCCCCGCTACGGTGTACAACCAACCTCCCGATCCGAACTCCGTGCCGGACACCGCCGAAGGGGCGTGACCTTTTTGGAGTAGAATGCCATCATGCAGATTGACTTGCTACCCCCTGCGAATCTGGATCGGATGGTGCGTGCCGTGGAACGCGTCAAGGAACGAATGCTGCGCACCGCCAAGGTGCTGGAGACGGCCGGCATCCCGTACGCCATCATCGGCGGGAATGCCGTGGCCGCCTGGGTCTCGCGTGTGGATGAGGCCGCTGTGCGGAACACGCAGGATGTGGACATCCTGTTGCGACGCGAGGACTTCCCACGGGCGAAGGAAGCGATGGAAGCAGCCGGGTTTATCTATCGGCATGTGCGGTTCATCGACATGTTCCTCGATGGCCCTGGCACCAAAGTACGTGACGCCGTGCATGTGCTCTTCGCCAACGAAAAGGTTCGTGAGGATAGCCTCGCCCCGAGCGCCGATGTGACGGATTACGTCTTCGCCGAGGATCAACAGTATCGCCACCTGACGCTGGAAGCCTTGGTGCGGATGAAGCTCACGTCGTATCGGCTCAAGGATCAAGTTCACCTGCAAGACATGATTGAAGTCGGGCTGATTGATGTGTCCTGGCCGCAGAAGTTCCCGCCGGAACTGGCCGCACGCTTGCAGCACATCCTCGATACGCCAGATGGGTGAGCCATGTGGGAAGAGTGCAACGATCCGCGTGAGCTACTTCGGTTATCTGAGCCACACCTCAAGCAGGAACGCTTCCGTTGGCTCGCTGCGGAGTATGTCGAGCAGATTCGAGATTTAGGATGTTTCTGCCCTCAGATCGACCACTACTGGACGACACAGTTTCTTAGTTGGGTTCGGGGTGATGATTCGGATCCATTCGGAGTTCGATTAAGCATGGATTCCCCGAAACCTTTGGCGTGCGTCATGTTTACGAGGCGATCTTCAAATACATGCAGACAAGACAATGGGCACAAGTTGCAATCAACACGTTTACGTCTGTAGAAATGCAAGCCAGATGTTATGAGCCTCTGATCACACAAGACCACCAACCTAAATCCAAGACCAAACTTGCCAAACTGAAAGCGGAGGAGGAAGCACGTCATCAAGCGTAGAGAGACTCCATAGATACACGACTCTTGTCTATCAAAGAGGCCTTCTGCAACAGCTTCCGCGATGTGGCGGGCAACCCGTTTGAACCGGTGGTGTTTGACCCCCGATGGCATACCGACACTGTGATGGCCCTGGCACGCGGCATCCACGCCGAGGCGGCGTTCGACCGATTGCCGATTCTTGCGGATGCGATGGAAGAGGGCGGGTGCAATCACCCGACCATTCTGAGCCATTGTCGAAACCAGCAGCATCACGTTCGTGGCTGCTGGGTCATCTCGGAACTGTTCGAAGACCAGTGGGAATAGGCTTAAGCAAACCACTCTCTCGCTGCGCTTCGTTCGCGGCTCGCAAGAGAAAGACAACCCGGCGACACACGGCGCCGGTTCAGCAGACTACTTCCGCTCATCCACTTGGGCGGTGTTGTCCACCGGGGCGGCTTGCGGCATTGGTTTGCTCAGCACGAACTTGTATAGGAACAGCCCCACACTCAACACCAAGGCCACGGCCACCAAGCCGATGATCATGCGCATCCGGTTGGTGCCGGTGTGATCCTGTGGTGGCATGGCAATCACGGGGAAGGCTCCGTGCATTCCCGCTGGAGTACTCGGTTGACCCATCCCGATGTTGGGCATACTACCGGGCACTGCGGAGTGAACCACGGGCTTGTTAGGGTAGGATGGAATCGGCGGCAGGGCTGGGTGCTTGGCGGTGCCGGGCGATGGGGTCTCCATCGCCGAACTTGGCAAAGTGGGCTGGAATGGATTTCTGAGGACCGGTGTCGTGATATTTTTCGTCGGAGCTGCTTTGGTGGCCGTACCTGAACGGGCTGAATCACCCTTGACCATACTGACGTAATCGATGGGTTGGGAAAACGATGCTGATTCCGCCTCTTCGACTTCTCGCTTCAACTGCGAGACCAGAACGCTCGTGGTGCCTTTGGGAAGATCGTTCAGCGCCAATTCAGCAGCGGGGCTGAGGATCGGCATCTCTTCCAACTTGGGAATTGGCACTTCTGCAGGCACCCATCGCTCCAGTTCCACGGCCACCTCGGCAGGCGTGCGGTAGCGCTGGTTCGGATCCTTCATCATCAACTTGGCAACAATCGCAGCAAGGCCTTCGGGTACGTCCGGGCGAATTTGGCGGATCGGGGTCGGATCCTTCGTTCGGTGCCACAAAAGTTTCTGACTGACAGTACCTGTTGGGAACGGTGGATGCCCAGCCAGCATGAAGTAGAAGCTCGCCCCAAGCGCGTAAAGGTCGGCTCGGATGTCGACCTCGTGACTGTTCGCCACTTGTTCGGGGGCAACGTAATCTGCAGTTCCCAGCACGATTTTGTCGTCGTACTTGATGGTCAGCATGTCCGTCTGATCTTGATAAAACCGGGCCAGACCCATGTCGAGGAGCTTGCAGGTTCCTTCGCGGTCAATCAGGAAGTTCCCCGGTTTGATGTCGCGGTGGATGATGCCATTCTGGAAGGCGTATTCGAGACCTAGAGCCACCTGACGGATGTAATGCGAGGCACGGCGGATATCCATCGGGCCGAACTTCTTGACGACGTCGAGTAGGTTCGAACCGTCCACATACTCCATGACGATGAAGTGGAGGTTGCCATCTTGGTCGATGTCGTGGGTCTTTACGATATTCGGGTGATTGAGGCTACCAGCAGCACGGGCCTCGCGGTAGAAGCGCCCTAGCGCGGCAGGTTGCTCGGCCTTGCTTGGCGGTAACACCTTTACGGCCACGCGGCGCTTCATGAACATGTGCTCGCAAAGGAACACCTGCCCCATGCCGCCCACGCCCACACGCTCCAGCAGTTTGTATTTGCCGACACTAAATCCACGCCACTTGCCCAGCATGAACTGCTCGGCCTGGAAGTTCGTGATGAGTCCATCGGCAATCATG
>JBBRME010000256.1:0-5878 GCA_038230995.1 Gemmatales bacterium | reverse complement strand
CTTCAGTCGCCCATCGGAATCGCAGGCAACGATCCCCTCAGCCACATTGTTCAGGATGGCATCTAAAAAGATCTGCTGCTCCCGGAGGGCGGCGTTCGTTCGGTTCAGGGTGGCCGTGCGCTCCGTGACCATCTGTTCAAGAATCACAGCCTGACGCTTGCGGTCTTCAATGTCGGTGCAGCAGCCGTACCAGCGGACAATCTGGCCGTCGTGGTCTCGGAGTGGAATGCCGCGCACGGCGAACCAGCGATAGGCCCCATCTTGTCGCCGGAGGCGGTACTCCATGTCGCAGTCCGCTGTGCCTTCCACTGCTGCTTTCCATATTGCAGCCGTTCGTTCCCGGTCGTCGGGGTGAAGGACATCGAGCCAGCCGTACGGTAATTGGTCGGCCTCCGGCAGGCCGGTATATTCGACCCACTGGCGGCTCAAGTAGTCGCACTCCCCAGTTGGCTTGCACGCCCACATGAGGAGTGGCATGCCTTCCGTCAGTTGCTTGAGTTGCTCAGTCGATTCACGAAGTGCCTGCTCTCCAGCCCGCTGCCCTGTGATGTCGGTATTGGTGCCGAACCACAGAACCACTTGCCCATCTTCCTTTTTCAACGGCACGGCACGCGTGAGGTGCCAACGCATTTGCCCGTCGTGCCTGCGTAGCGGGAAAGTGTCTTCAAACGGCTCACCGACAGCCAGCGCCGCCTTCCATTTCGATACGACCCGAGATAATTCTGCTGGATCATGAACCTTGTCCCAACCCCATCCTTCCATCTCGGTCGGATTAGAACCGGTGTAGTCGTACCACCGCTGGTTGTACCAGAAGATGTGCCCGTCTGGATGTGTCATCCATGCGAGTTGCGGAATGCCGTCTGCCATGGCCCGAAATCGCTCTTCGCTCTGCCGTAGTTGCTCCTCCTGCTGCTGCCTTTCGGTCACGTTCAGCCCGATCACGCCAAGGCCGCACCGCCCGCCTGGTTCGGGTACCGCAAACACCGTCAATTCCCAAATGAGATCCGCGCCGCGAACAAGTCGCTGGATGAAACCGGTATCCGTTTCCATGACCTTGCGGTAGTCGGCAAGCAAGTCGGCAGGAAGCTCTGGCAGGACTTCCGTTAATAGTCTTCCAAGGTGATCGCTGATGGGCTGGCCATGTTCCCGGGCAAGTGTTTCGTTCACGCGGACGAACCGCAGCTCCGGGTCGAGGTAAGCGATGCCGTAGGGTGCCTGGCGGAAAAAGGTGTCGAGCCGAGCAAGTGCGTCTTCAGTTTCGGTTTTGGACGCGGCCAGCTTAGAGGCTATTCGTTTTCTTCGTCGCCGCTCCCGTCGGTTCAGGTAACCCAGTCCGATCAGAATGCCGATGGAGAAAACCGCCGCCAAGGTGTTCGTGAGTTCGGCGATGCGGTACTGTGCGTTGGCTGTTCCGGCACGCTTCTCTAGCCGTTCTTCCTCGGCGGACAGCATCTCTTCAGCGACTTTGCGGATATCATCCATGATCCGCTTTCCGTGACCCTCGCCAATTCTCGCCTTCGCGGCGTCCATTCCAGCCGTGTCCCGAAGAGCAATGGTTCTCCGCATCTCGTCGAATTTCTCACGGATCAATCGTTCAACGCTCTCCAGCTGTTGCACCTCAGTCGGGTAATCCGCCAGTTGTTCACGGAGCCGATTCACCCGATCCCACACCCGTGCATCCGCCTGCCGGAACGGCTCCACGTATTCATCCAACCCAGTGAGGATGTAGCCACGGTGACCAGTCTCCGCATCAATCATGTCGGAAAGCAGTGCGGTCAACTCGGCATGTGCGACACGGGTTGTCTGTAGAATTCGCTCGGACGCTTCCATCCGCCCCACGTTGTAGCGGCCAGCGATGGCCGTGAGTAACACGGCCATCGCTAGGAATATCCACAAAGCCGTGTCCCGATTCCACAACTGTCGCATCATACTTCTCCGATCCCACCGGGCTGGTATCATTCCATTATGTCATTGCAATCATCGAATCCGAGTACCATACCCGTCGTCCGCCAGCGGCTTCTCGTCGCTGAGGATGTGGCCGATACACGCGAAACTCTTCAGCAACTCTTTCAACTGACGCTCGGTATCGAGGTTGACGTTGCGGTTGATGGTGCTGAAGCCCTGGAGATGCTCCGCGCCACATCCTACAGTTTGCTCGTTACTGATCTTCGTATGCCCAAGAAATCCGGCCTCCAACTGATGGAGGCGATCCGGGCCGAAAACATACCGGTTACGGTCGTGGTCACCACTGGGCATGGTGGCGTAACCGAGGCCGTCCAGGCCATGCAGTTAGGGGCCTACAACTTTTTTCTGAAGACGGCTGACCCGCAACATTTGTGCCTGATTGTGAAACGCGCGCTGGCGGAGCGAGTGCTGCGAGATGAAGTGATTGCCTTGCGGGAGAAGTTGCAGGAGAGCCGGTCGTTCCAAAACGTGCTGAGCAAAAGCCCGAAGATGGCCGATGTGTTCGACCTCATCACCAACATTGCCGATACCACCAGTACGGTGATGATCCTGGGCGAGACAGGGACAGGCAAGGAACAAGTTGCAAGGGCCATCCACCAGGCCTCGGCAGCGCATCGTCCGGGGCCGTTCGTTGCGGTGAACTGTGCTGCGCTGCCCGAAGCACTCATGGAGAGCGAACTCTTCGGGCACGAGAAAGGCTCGTTCACCGGGGCCATCGCTCAAAGGAAGGGCCGGTTCGAGAACGCCCACACGGGCACCCTTTTCCTTGATGAAATCGGCGACCTGCCACCGCCGGTACAAGTGAAACTACTCCGTGTGCTGCAAGAGCGCCGGATCGAGCGCGTCGGTGGGAGCCAGCCGATTGATTTCGATGTGCGGGTCATCGCCGCTACACACCAACCCATCGAAAAGCTCGTGAAAGAGGGCAAATTCCGCGAGGATCTGTTCTACCGGCTGAACGTCATACGCGTTGATCTTCCACCCTTGCGAGAGCGGGCCGAAGACATCCCTCTATTGGCTGAACACTTCTGCCAGAAGTATGCTCGAACATCTCAACCGCCGCCGCACCTCTCGCCGGAAGCGATGCAACTGTTGTTGCGCTGCGAGTGGCCGGGCAACGTGCGGCAGCTTGAGAACGCCATCGAACGTGCGTGCGTCACGGCGCGTGACGGTGTGATTATGCCAACGCATCTACCACCGGAAGTGACGCAGCGCGGCACCAGTAAACACCCGCTCCAAGTGGATTTGAGCAGACCACTTCCTGATCAGTTAACAGAACTTACACAAGCCTTCGAGGAACGCTACTTGCGTCGTGCCTTACGAAGATCACGCGGGCATGTTGGCAAGTGCGCTAAAATTACTGGTCTCTCTCGACGCAGTATTACGGACAAGATTAGTCAATACAAAATCGACAAAGAAGAGTTCAAATAAGGCTGAGAATTGTTAGTTATTCCATCAGCAGTCACCAATGATATTCTTCAAGAAAGTCACCACGAACCACTTTTAAAGCAGTGCGGTCAGCTTCAATCTGGTTACGCGATCGAAATCCGAAAAATGTTAACAGCTCACGAAACCAACTCTCACGCCCGAACTGGTCTTGGAGAAGTATGATCGCCGAGAAAGCAACGGCAATCAACCACCACACATTGACCCAAATCGCCAGAGACAGCCCTAGTAGTATCACGGCACCAGTTGTCGCTTTCACCACCAACCCACTCGACCACTCACCATCCAGCTTTGCCAAACGCAGCTCTAAGGCACCTACGTCTTGCTGCGCGAAGCGTTCCATGCGTTCATATAGCTTTTGCAATGGTTTGCGTGGCGATTGAACTTGAAGAGTCATGGTTGGCTTCCCTGGGCTGTTTCGGTTGTTGAAGCAAGTTCTATGCCGATCAAGTTGCACAACCGCAACGTGCAAGAATTGGTGTTCGTAATGTGTCACGCGCAATTCGCCGCATCATGTTGGGAAACGAACTGCGCAGATCAAGAAAACACCTACAAACCGGGTTTGCTCGCCCTCGACCGGCCAAAAAACAGGGAAGCGATGAACAGACGAGGAATACAAAGAACAACATTTGCGCAACCATCGCGAGGCCGCCAGACAGAGAAGTGAAACCGAAAGCGCCTGCGAGTATTGCGATGACCAGAAATAGTATGCTGTAGCGATACGTGACCGACCATCCTGTTGAGTGTTCAATCCGTCGTCGTCGTGACAACGACGGTTGATTCTTGCTTTATGTGAACCGCATCCGTGGGCATGCGGATTGATTTTTTGGTAGTTGCCCCCGCGAATGGGAGCCGCCTGTCATCTCTGAGAAGTGGTTTGCTCAATCCAAGGAAAGCGGTTGCCAAACAACGTATTTGCGTTACTTACCACTTGCATTCAAGACTTCGACGACGCTGTCGAGAGCCTCAATATGTCCTTTGCAACGGTTTTGCTCGGTACGGAGAAGATATCTGCATTCAGGCGACAGGTCATCTTTTTTGAATGCTTCCTCATACTCTTTCACGCCATGCTCTTCGCCTTGCCGCAAGGCCGAAATGGTCGAGTGAGGCCCAAGCACTTTGGCGGTACATGTGATCGCAGCTGTGAAAACACCCCATGCGCCTGAACCATCGCTCGGCTTGCCACCGAGGGCCAGGATGCGATCACGCAAAGTTTTCACTGCAGACTCGTGTTCACCATGTATACGACGAAGTACTTTCGTTGCTGATTCTGAATCATTTCCCTCGAATTTAAGGAGTGCCTGCTCATAGGTTTCTACAGCAGAAAGTTCACCGCGCAGCAGTATGTTCATCGCTGCTTCATCATCTTTCCCACCCTGGATCTTTTGTTCATTTGCCAAGCCAACCGATGTTGAGTTCGTCATGTTAAATCTCCACATTAAGTTGTGCCGCGGACCGTTTTGAACTGTACCACTTAGTATCAACTTTGCAGATAGTGTGCCAAACTTGAGCCATTCAAAACGAACAATGAAGAGTTTCAACATCCGCGTATCGTTGTGTTGCGAATTGCACAGGATATCGGAAGATGGCACATCACTTGCGTAGCCCGTTGACACCGGTTGTAGCTATCTGCCGGCTTTTCCATTCAACAGGAGTCAACCCATGACAAAAGCAACTGCAGTGCAGGCAACCACCGTCGGTGTGTTTGCAACCCGCGAATCTGCTGACAAAGCCGTAGCGGATCTGAAAAAGGTCGGCTATCGGGATGATCAGATCGGACTGATTTCCAAAGACGCAAGTGGCAAAGCCGTCAAGCGTGATGGATCAGGTGCTGCTGATACGAACGCCGGTGAAGGAGCCGCCATTGGCGTGGCCGCTGGTGCGGCCGGCGGCGTGGCTGCGGGTGTGGCATTAGGTGTTGGTATGTTGGCCGGCGTGATCCCGGTTGTCGGACCGTTTATTGCCATGGGTACGCTGGGAACGATCCTGGCTGGTGCGGCCACCGGTGCTGCTGCTGGTGCTGCCACCTTCGGTTTGGCGGGAGCACTCATCGGATGGGGAATCCCAGAAGATGAAGCCAAGTTCTACGAAGGCCGAGTTCAGGCTGGACAGCATTTGGTTACTGTCGATGGCCGGGCGGATGACACCCGTGAGGTGTTCACACGATACGGTGCATATGACTATCGCTCGGATCCAACCCGCCTGTAATGAGGCTCGTTGACGCAGAACGCGTCCTACACAGGGCGCGTTAAACCATTTGATTTTGGACTTACGCAGTTGGGCATTACAGAGTAACTTCATCCGGAAGATTGATATGACTGGGCAGTTTAGGGCCTGTCTCGAAATAAGTGTTACAACTTTTTCCTCGGCGTGATGCGGTAGTTCCATTCGCCATGGAACGATTCCCGCTGGCACTGGATCGTTGCCAGCATCTCCTTCGTCACTTTCAGTCCCTTCGGATATCGTG
>JBBRME010000255.1:0-5900 GCA_038230995.1 Gemmatales bacterium | reverse complement strand
GGGGCTCTTCGCTCTGGCAGAATGTGACGCGGCAACGCAGTCGGATCCTCGGCTGAACTCAGCTGTCCGATGGAATCTCTCTGCGTGGAGAGGGGCGGCCTTCTACGTTGCTGGTTTGTACGAGAACAAGGCTAGCATCACCGCTGTGCAGGTGAGCAACGATGGTAAACTCGTGGCTATCGGCGATGTCCGAGGGAGCATCGTTGTCTGGGATGTCGAACGGGCTGTAGTTGCAAAGGAGTACAGCACGGGTAGCAACGCAATCAATTCCATTGCTTTCGACATGCAAAATCGCCAACTTGCTGCCGGTAGCTACAACGGCACGGCCCATGTCTGGCAGCTTTCGGACGAGAACAAAACTCCACGATCCATCAAACTTGGGCCTTCCGTCTATGGCGTAGCGTTTACACCGACGGGTATGTTGGTGACGGGCACACAATTCAAAGCAGCATGTACTGTTCAATTTTGGGCATGGGCTGATGGAGCATACCAAGCGGAAGCTGCCGAAGAAACGCACATGAAGGTCGCTCGGTTCGTCGTCAGTCCCGATGGTAAAAATCTGGTCATGATCTCAACAGATCAAACAGCCGAAGTCTGGGATCTCATCACACACAAGAAACGTGACAGCATCTCGGTTGAAGGTGGCATCTCCTCCGTTGTCTTTCGACCTGACTCAAAAGAGTTCGCAACTGGTGGGTCGTCTGTACGGATATGGGAGACGGATAAGCTGGTCGCGTCAAGTATAGGTATCACTGATCCGCATCAAGTGCTGGGCTACTCCGCAGATGGGTCAGCGTTGGCCATTCGTGCACCGGATGGCCAACCGAAGTTGTGGCAGCGTTACTCGCGGTGTGTCGACCCGGTGTACACGGCTCGGCCCGCGACCACCGGCATCGACGTCTTTACGCCGACCTTGCGTGTTGCTGTTGAAGATTCTCGCACGCTGGTGATCTATCGCTGGCCAAGGGATCAGCGCATCACCCCGCCAACGGAGTTGGATAACAACAGGACGATTACTGGGTGCAGCTTCAACCCAAAGGGTGATCGCGTTTCAATCGCGGTTTCGGCTGCACGTCCTGGTGTTTCGGCACTCGTTCGGCTCTGGTCGCCATTTGGTATTAACAGTGTGGTCGATAAAGAATTCGCCAACTTGGGTATGATCGACTCGATTCACTTCGAAACAGAGAATCACATCGTTTATTCGACCGGCATTGGCGCACAGCGTATGACCATCGATAAGAACTTGCGTGATAAATTTGAACCAACGCAAGTGTGCGACACGTTTGCTCAAACCCTTCCTAAAACCGGCCTAAAACCGGCTCGGTGCTTTTGTGGAGTACGAATGGTGAAGTGCGACTCCACAAGCGATCAGATCGTGCGGAATTGAATATCACTCTGCCATCGGAAATAAGTCTGCTGCGAATCAGCCCCAATGAGGAAATTGCAGTAATCCGACTGAGTACCGAAGGTGTTCAATACCGTAGTGCACTGGTTGACCTCACAGGAGTGAAGCCCCTTCGAGAAGTAACAACGGATAGCCCAGTCGAAGATTTTTGTTTTACCGCAGACGGCGAGCAACTGGGTGTGCTGTGCAAAGATCAGCGCGTTCGTTTCTGGAAGCTCACCGATCTCAGCTCTCACCAAGTGCCCGAATGGACGGGTGTTCTCGGGCTTTACGATAACACGCTGAATTCCGGCTGGGTGACACGTCATCATGATGGACTGATCCATCTCTGGGCGAACGAATCGGCCAAGACACCCTTGCGAAGCTGGAGTCTCAACAGTGGTGAAGTCTTCGTGGGAATCTCGACCGAACACAATCTTGTTGCTTCACGGGGTTCCGGCGGGGCTGTCGGTCGGCTTTGGTCGCTGGACACTGGCATTCCTGTAGGCCCACCAGTTCGGCTGACCGGCATGATCGCAGAAATTCAATGGGCCAGCGCTGGTGTGTCCGTCTGGCTCAGTGGGAAATGCGTAAAGTTAGTTGCCGTAGCGGATCCAAAGCTCGATCCGCATCCATTAAACTTGCGTGCCGAACTGACATCGTTCACTGGCATGGATGGGGATCGTTGTCTCTCTGATGAAGAATGGTCGAAAATAATGATTCACCAGAGCAGCATTGCTAAATAATAGTTATAACCATATCTGTAGACTTACATAATATGTCTCTGTGAACTCCCAGAGTAGGATTCACGGACTTGATGCACGATCTCCTCACAACTCTAGAGCGGAGCACAAATGGACGAAGCCAAAAAGCCAACTTCTGGTACTTCAACACCATCCTCATCGCCGATAACTGCCGAAGGATTTCAAGAAATAACCGAAGCAATAGAAGCTAGCTTTGCTGGCACGGATTGCGTTATTTGTGAAACAGTCCACGGGCGTTTTGTCACATCGGAAACCCGTTGCGGCATCTTAGGGGGACAGGTCGTCGAGAAGTTTTACGGCCCATGCCCAGTTATCCCACCTCCGCCTCCCCTGGCTGCTGTCGCACCAACTTCGACACCGACGTCGATTTCCGACAGCGATTTAGTGGTATGCAAAATCAGCAATTATGAAGTCTTCACGACTGCGGAAAACTGCAAAGCCTGGAAGGGAACCGTCCTTCGCGCTGCGAAGTAATGGATTCAGCTACACTTCGCACAGGCGAGGGTGACAGCTCGCCTTTTTCAGACGCCGCGTTGTGTTCCGCCTGATGGGTAACGGCTTCGCCAAGCGACACAATACGAGTGATCCTCACCGATGGTCGGCACCATCTCCACAGGACAAAGCGACGTTTTGCTGCGGGTGTTGCCGGAGTAGGATAGCATCACGCTTTCGACCTAGTCGAGCGCTAGCGCGAGTCGATATAATCTATCTTGGCGGCAAGTAACTTGCGCGCGAACTATCTCGGCAACCCTCTCTGGTAGGTCTGTCATGGCAGCGGCGAACACGAATGCAAGCAACCCAGCCCCACAAGAAATGTCTGGGGCCGAAATCCTCGTCGAAAGTTTGATCCGTCAGGGTGTTGATGTCGTCTTTGCCTATCCCGGCGGGGCGAGCATGCCGATTCACCAAGTGCTTACCAAAGTGACGGATCGCCTCCGCACCATCTTGCCACGCCACGAGCAAGGCGGCGGATTCATGGCTCAGGGTTACGCCCGCACCACCGGCAAGGTGGGTGTGTGCTTCAGCACCAGCGGGCCGGGTGCCACCAACTTTGTGACCGTACTGGCCGATGCGAAGATGGACAGCATCCCCATCATCGCCATCACCGGGCAGGTGAGCACCAACGTACTGGGGAACGATGCCTTCCAAGAAACGCCGATGGTGGAGATTTGCCGGGGCATCACCAAGCATCATTACCTTGTGACACGTACGGAAGACTTGGTTCGCATCATGAAGGAGGCGTTCCACATCGCCACCACCGGTCGGCCCGGGCCGATCATCATTGATGTGTGCAAAGACGTGCAGATCAAGAAGATCATCCCGAACTGGGATGACCCAATGAACCTGCCGGGCTATCGGCCGTATCGCCGGGCACCACGTGCAGAACTCGAACCGGTGATCGCAGCCATCCGCGGGGCGAAGAAGCCGGTGCTGTACGTCGGCGGTGGGGCCATCCACAGTGATGCATCGGCAGCACTGAACAAGTTCGCCAACACCACTGGCATCCCCGTGGCTATGACCCTGCATGGTTTGGGCGCGTTCCCGGCGGATCACTACCTCAGCCTGAACATGCTGGGCATGCACGGCACCGTGTACAGCAATTACGCGGTGAACGATGCCGACTTGCTGCTGGCCTTCGGGGTGCGGTTCGACGACCGCGTGACGGGCAAGCTCAGCGAGTTCTGCAAGCACGGCAAGATCGTGCACATTGATCTCGACGCCAGCGAGATTCACAAGAACAAGTTCGCGCAGATCCCCGTTCACGGCGACTTGAAGACAGCCATCGAAGACATCAACACGTTGCTGCAAGAAGAGAAGAACGCCGATCTCGTGGGCGGTGGGCGCTACACTAGCTGGATGCGGCAGATCGACCAGTGGCGTGAAGACGAGCCGATGAAAGTGCCGCCGCGTGACGACGACTTCATCATCCCGCAGTATGCCATCCATCGCCTGCACGAGTTGCTGCGCGAACGCAACATGCTCGACGATACCATCATCACCACCGGTGTGGGCCAACACCAAATGTGGGCCGCGCAGTTCTTCCCGTTCAACCAGCCACGGCACTGGATCACGAGCGGCGGCTTGGGCACGATGGGCTTTGGCTTGCCCGCCGCGATGGGGGCGAAAGTAGCGCACCCCAAGAAGTTGTGCATCGACATCGACGGCGACGGTAGCTTCCTGATGAACATTCAGGAACTGGCCTGTTGTCACACCGAGAAGATCGCCGCGAAGGTCATGCTGCTGAACAACCAGCACCTCGGCATGGTGATGCAGTGGGAAGACCGCTTCTTCGGGAGTAACCGCGGTCATACGTACCTCGGGGCGGGCGATGACCAAGAGCCGTACCCGAACTTCGTAAAGATCGCCGAGGGGTTCGGCCTGCCGAGTCGCACCGTCAGTAGCCGCAAGGAACTGGACGATGCGCTGATTGAAATGATCGAATCCGAAGCGGCGTTCCTGCTGAACGTGCAAGTACCGCACCAGGAACACGTGCTGCCGATGATCCCAAGCGGCATGACCGTACGGGACATGATCAAGGCGTAATTCAGCGAGCCACCGGCCATGTGCCGGTGGCTCATATTGCAAACGTCGTCGCCTCTCTCGATTGACGATACTCCATGCCAATTCATCCGGATGCCAAGGCGTTCCTCACGCGGTTGCTGGCTGACCCCAGCGACCACGTGGTGCGCCTGCTATTGGCCGACTGGCTCGATGAACGTGGAGGACTCGCCCCCAGCAACTGGGCGAAATACATACGTTTACGCACCGAGGCAACAACCGTATTCGGAACTGCGAGGGAACTGCTCCACGAAGAGGCGGCGAACATTGCCGAAGCCATCACAACCAAACTGGTGGTGCCAGTAAAATCTCTCACTCCACACTTTCTTTCGCTTCTTGATCTGTTGCCGCCACGGCAACTCCGTTTGAATTCCATTGGCTACGTTCCACTGCCCGAGGCCAATCGTCGGTTGACCTCGACGCAGGCGCAGCGCTATCGCTCGTTGGTGGTGTGCGAACATCGTGGAGAGTTTGCAGTCATCACGGATCGGATCGACGAACACCAAAGCCGGGTGCTCACGCCGTTCTTGCAGGGGCTTTGCATCACGTTTTTCGCCGAGACTCCAGAGTTTGAAAAAATGATGGCACTCACCTATCCGCAGCAAGCTGTGGATTCGCCGAGTACTCCGACGGACGAGAGTGTTGAACAACCGCCGCTATCGATCAGCACAGTCTGTCACGATCTATTGAAGGAAGCCCTGCAGAAAAGAATCCGGGCGATGGAAATTGTAGCGTTGCCTTCGAGCTACGCAGTTCGCTGGATCGTCGAGGGGCGCATCACACAACACACCACGTTGATGGCTGATGTTGGTGCTGGTGTGGTGCAATGGCTCACCACGCATGCCGTACCGCAGGGTTTGGCACTACGGCAGTTTGCACGCTCAAGTTCCTTTGGGGATGGTGTACACTTGGATCTTCCTTCCGCGACGGACTCCCCAACATGACGGCCGATGAGGTACTAGTCGACCTGAAAAAACACGGGTCAGAGTCGATCAAGAAAATCTTCACCAGGCATGGTGCCCGTGAGCCGTTCTTCGGAGTCAAAGTCGAGCAGCTGAAAATCTTGCAGAAGAAGATCAAGATCAATCGTGCGTTAGCGCTCGAACTCTACGCAACGGGCAACAGCGATGCGATGTACCTCGCCGGGTTAATTGCCGACCCGATGCAGATGACCAAGGCACAACTGAACGCTT
>JBBRME010000254.1:0-5990 GCA_038230995.1 Gemmatales bacterium | reverse complement strand
TCCATCGGAGCTGGATCTGCCGGCACGCCGATGTCACCGAGATATCCAGTGCAATACCGGCTCGGCACATTCAAGCACCTGCACAGCGTGATAGCCAGATGGGTGAAGTCGCGACACACTCCGACCCGTTCCCTGAAAACGTCCAACGCGCTCCTGTTAGCACGTGCTCGCTGATAATCGAAGTGGATGTGTTGGTGAACGAAGTCAGATACGCCTCTAACTAAGGGCCACCCAGCCCCTAGACTCCCAAATTGTCCCCAAGCCCACTCCTTCAACTCGCTGTCGACTTCGCAATATCGGCTTGCAAGCAGGAATTGCAGAGCCTCGTTAGGCAGATCCTGAACCCCATTCTGGTGGACACCCCACGGTTGCGCATCCGGTAGACCACTGTCTTCCACGACGGCGGAATTACGGATGGTCATGTGACCCGATGGGACGAACGCGCGGCTGCATCGATTCCCAAACACATCTTCGTACGGTGTGACCGGAACAGGTGGGACCATCTCCAATCGCTCCGGAACCCGGATGAATGGCACCACTGACGGGTGCAGATTCAGCATCCAAATAACCGCCGCTGGGTTCGGGAAAGTTAGTGAGATCTCGCAGTCAACCTTGATAAGCATTAGTGACCTAGGACGATGGGCAGTAAGGTGTTCGGTTTGAACATTACGGAATGTTGCTGACCATCCATTGCCAGCCGGCACTCTGTTGACCTCCAATTGTGCATTTATTGATCCAACATCATCGAAATTGTTGAAATGCTTCTGAATTGACTGACACAAGGTCTGAATTGAAAGGGATCCCCTGCAAAAGGACAGCGGGGCTAGCGGGGCTACCGCAATTTCCACGGTCAATCAATGTGGCTACCCGATCGACTATTTTGCCCATGCTCATAGCATGCGTGCCGTATCCTTATCATCGGCGGTTCTCACCGCTGGCGGTCCCGGTGTGCCTGCACTGGCTGCGTTATGCCACTTCTCGCGGGCGGCGTCTCACCGCCGTGCCCATCGACCACATCAAGCATCCTGGGCACACAGAAGAGCAGTGCGAAGCCCTACTCGTCGAACAGGCCCAAGAAAGGTTGAGTAGATTTGCGAACTATTGCAAGAACATCGGCAAGGCGTGCAGAGACTAATACAATCATTCGCATTCGATCTTGCGGAGCAGTATTGTGGTGACGATCGACCCAATCGAATTAGGCAAATGGATACGAGGCGAGACTGAACATGGACGCTGGCGTCGTGCTGCATTAGGTATTTGGTACAACCACATGCCAAAACTCTTTGGCTGGACACTTTCGCCAATGCGGTTAGTGTTTGGACTAGTTCGAGGGCTGTGTTTCCTCGCAGTCAGCTTATCGCCCGTCTGGCTCAAGTACGCCGCCGCACCTGAAGCGATCTCATGGACTGAAGCGCTTCTGTATTCTTCGTTGCTGACGCTGATCTTGGGCTACAACTTCTTTTACGACAAAATCATCAGGGACTACCGGCCAAAATCTATTGCACAAAAGCTGAGAACGAGATTGTCACTGGAGCATTGTGGGGTGACCTCGAACCTCACCGGTGTTTTGAAGCTTCGTAAGAAGGAAGGCCAGCCCACGATCGACGGTGCGATGATCAAGATGCTTGAGTGCATTCGAGATGCTGCAAGAATTCAATTGGGTGACTATGAAGGGGCGCACGTCGAAGCCACTTTACTGCTGTTTGACGACCCCAAGTGTGCCACGATCAAGGTTGTAAATCGAACCACTCATTCACGCCCAACTGGGCGAGTGAAGGCTTCAGAAGAAGTAATGGCGTTTCATGTTGCCAAGAGTCGGAAGCACCGAGTAGTAAATGATTTCATGTCAGACGGGCATCCCTTCCCAAAGCAAGGACTTTCCGGTGACATCCCGTCTTATCGCAGCATTCTGATGATTCCGCTCCTTGACGCCCAGCCCGGTGAGCAGGATACTTGCATTGGAGTGGTCACGGTCGATAGTTCACGACCGTACCATTTCTGGCCTGGCAACGGTGAGGATGTGGTAGTTCAATTGAAACCCTTCATCGTTCTCCTCACATTCTTTTTGAACCTCGGTTCGCCCCACCGGCTGAGTTGCCCCCAATCGTAATCGGGCGAGATCGTTCATGACCGCTTTCGAGAGTTGCCGAGAAGCACCGCCATCACTGCCACCGTTCGACCGCGAACGGGTTCGCCGCGCGCTTGACCGTGGCGAGATTGTCAGGATTCTTGCTGAACTTGAATCTGGTGCAATAACGCCAATGGAACTCGAAGGCATTCTCGAAGAACGCAATAAGCGTTTGTGGTATCGGCGATTGTTACTAACTCTGTTTGGCCGGTGATGCATTCTCTGCTGCAAGATGTGATGTAGTGGTCAGATGCAACCGTACTACGTCGAAACCCGAGCCGTTCACTTCACCTCTTCAACCCGCACCTCGCTCCACACCGGCACAATCACCCTATTAACCACGTCGCCGCGGTGCTCGATCACCCGCAGCTTCCCGCGCACCGTCAGCCGCTCGCCTTCAACTACGTCGAGTCGTCGCCCGATCAGCACGGCCTCACGCTCGGCGCCGTCGTCGCGATCTGCAGCGCCCACCATCGTTCGCCCGAGGAACGTGTACAGCGGCTTCGCCACGACGAACGACACGGTGATGGTCTGCCCGTTGAGGATGCGTGAGGGTCGAGCGACAGGCCATCGAGCGAGATGCCCAGTTCGATCCGTCCGCAGTGTTGCTGGTCCGGCAACTTGAGATTCTCTATCACATCTTGCTAGGTCGTCGCAGGACTTTGCGCACGATAAACGCTTGCCTCCGTCCTTTGTAGGAGTTTCTGTCGTGCAACGTCTCACCGATCAAGGGTGGCAGAAAATCCTCGACCTGGCCCAGCGATACGGGGTAAGCACAGATGCCGTTATGAGCATGCTTCAAGCCGTGTTCAACGGAAATGGAACGATGGCTCAATTTTTTCATTCAGAGTTGGGTGGCGGCGGGCAGTGGATGCAGGGCGGAATGACGATGGTCGGAGATATGTTCAATTACAACTTGAAATCCAAGGTCGATGGCCTGTGTTCGGAGTTGTCGCAACTCCTCTCTCAACACCCCTTCGTTCCGTACCCACCAACCAACCAAACGCAGTTGCAGGGTGGGCAGCAGCAAAGCAGTGGGTTCGCGAACAGCGGGGGCAGCCCAAGCAGTCTGTTCGTCCAGGGGCCTTCGGGGGGTTATGGCTCTTGGTGGCCGGGCGAGTTGGGGAACCCGAACGGAAGTGGCGGGCAAAATGGAGTCCGGTATGCCTACTTCTCGAACGCTCGACGGTTGGCCATCGAACTTAACGGAACCGTGACTGTTTACGATACGCTCGATCACCAGATCGGTGGTGTTTCCCAGCAACAAGGTTTTGGCGGTTCCCTCACCTTGAATAGTCAGTACGGAACAGTGGATGTCGCGAGCCTGCCGATCATCTCCATCAACGGCGTTGGGCACCAACCTTCGACGTACTTTCCGCCACAGCCCAGCCCCCCGATCACGTCGTCGAAACCGGTTGTCACTGGAAGCGCATTAGAAACAGACATCTTCACCAAGATCGAACGGTTGGCCGAACTCCAACAGAAGGGTATCATCTCTCCTGAAGAGTTCGCTGCCAAAAAGACGGAACTACTGAGCCGCCTTTGAGTCACTCACCTCGGATTTCAGCAGATTGACACGCTTTCCGGGTCGTCAGGAGCGATCAGTGATTCGTCTTCTTCTTCGGGGCCGGCTTCTCAACATTTGCTCGTCGTGTGTGTTCACGGCGACGAGGAGCTACATGCAAGCAGCCCTCCGTCGAAACAAGTGAAGTGAAATCAGTCCAGGCGGAAACAGGCCCGGCAGCCGATCATGTCGCGACGGCTGCCGCGGCCGTTGCTAAAGCGGAAGGCCGCACGGCAGTAGCCTGGGATGTAGCCCCATGCCCCGCCGCGCAACACCCGGCCCATCTCCCGATCGATATTGCGTACGGGGTCTTCTGCTGGCGACATTGTGTAGAACTCCTCGTCCGAAGCATCCTCGCACCACTCCCAAACGTTCCCATGCATGTCGGACAAGCCCCACGGATTACACGGGTACGAGCCGACTTCTGCTGTCTCACTACGCTCTGCCCCCGTCGGTGAACCGTTCCAAGAATGCTTCCCGTTGTAATTCACAAGGTCGGGGTTGATGACATCGCCAAAGTGATACTCGGTCGTCGTGCCTGCACGACACGCACACTCCCACTCCGCCTCCGTCGGCAAACGGATGGCGAAACGCCCTCCCTGGCTCACCGTGAGTTCCCGGCAGAACTCCTGGCAGTCGTCCCACGAAACCGTTTCAAACGGTCGGTCTTTCCCCTTGAAGTGACTCGGGTTCGTGTCCAGAACCGCTTGCCATTGCGACTGTGTTACCGGGTGAACCCCCATGAAGAACCCCTGCGTCAACGTCACCCGGTGAACCGGCTTCTCGTTGCCATAACCCTCGGGATGGTCGCTTCCCATCCGGAAACTGCCAGGCGGGATAAACGCGAATATCATCGACACGCCGCCGGGGAGTAGAAACGTCTTCTGTGGCACGCACGGTCGCACACCCTCGCCAATCAACCCCACGACGCGGGAATGCCAAGCCGCTCGCTCTAGAGGTGCGCCGGGTTCGCAGCATGTCGCCAACAACTTCCGGTGAAGTCGCATAAGTTCCCCGCGTCGAACGTCGTCGTTCTCCTCCAGCCAATCTGCCAGCACGAGCCAACGAGTTTCATCGGCCGGCTCCGACACGATTCCTGCGAGCAACGCTTCCAGTTCGGTCATCCTTCACACTCCCGGATGGGCCCGCCTCGGGAACGGGGCCAAAGTAACGGGACAGGTGCGAGTAAGCAAGGACACGACCACGAGCGATCCCGACCCGCCGTTCGACTGTGGCATGCTCGCCCATATCAATTGGAACTGGCTGAACGCCGCGGTGTCTTCACCACCCCAGGCACTTTTTCAGACACCGCCGTTTGATCTACCTAAAGCGATACCTGTGGAACCGGGAGTGCCAGCATCGTAAATCGACCGCTACTTTCAAGGAGCCCACACAGATGGCCGAGCCGATCCCCGTTGAACGTCGCCGCGAGGTGTTCGCTGCCTTGGTCGCCGCTCAGGACACCGGGCTTGACGTGGCCACTTCTCGCAAGCATGTCGCGGCGCAATTCGGTCTCACGATGAAAACTATGGAGAAGATCGAGAAGGAGGGTCTGGAGGAAGGGTGGCCGCCGCTCGACGCATGAGCGCACATCCGATGGTGAACGCTCTCCTCGTCCATCATCACCGGCAGGTCGCCGTAGACCTCCGGTTCGAACTTCGCGGCATCCACGACCTTCTCGTAAGTCTTCCCCGAGACCCCAAGGGCTTCGCCTACCTTGTCACGAACCGGTTCTGAAGCTTCTGGTAATTTTCCAGAAGCTTCACCTCCAGATTTGCCGCCTGCTCTCTGCCGTTGCTTCGCCGCAGGTTTCTCGATCGCTTCGATCTGCCGCCCCAGTTCCACCATCTCCGTGGGGGGGGGGCAGATTCTTCCGGCAAGTGTTCTCGTCGCGCACTGCCTTGAGTGCAGCGAGTGCGTCGACTGGAACGCACTCTGGGCTGTTGTTTGATTCGCGTGCCAAATCACAGGTGCCAAAATCCAAAGGGCCACCCGACTTGGATCGACGCACCTCAACAACGAGTTGGTAATCCGTCTCCCAGGGAAGCGGAGTGAATATCAGATTGAGTCATGCCGATGATCGCATGGCATCAATCATCGCAGGAGCGGCGGGTGCCCCGATGATGTAGCGGGCGCTCTGGGTGAAGTCCCAAGCGATGTAATCGTTCACAGGTCGAGATTGCCCTTTCCGGGTTGATCCCATAGTTTTCGGTTCAGCATGGACGCTCCACCGTCACTTCCACCGGATGTCTTGGCTGCCCTCCCACCGGCAGTTCTCGCCCTCATTCTGTGGCAAGC
>JBBRME010000253.1:0-6031 GCA_038230995.1 Gemmatales bacterium | reverse complement strand
GTTTCAAGGCTTGATCGATGTACAGTCCAGCTGCTTCGGTTTTGTAGGCTTCAAGCAACCACATGGCGTATTCGCGGTAGCATTTGCCGTTCTTGTTGTAAGTGCTCGTGGCTTTCTTGAACCAATCTTCGGCCTTTTCACGGCAATCAGCCGCCTTCTTTGCATCAGTTTCGATGCTGGCTTTTGATTGCCAGAACGAGGCCATTTTCAATTCTGGAGGATCGACCGTCGCATCGTCAGCGTACGCTTGAATCAACTCTTTGCGGGCTTCTTTCACTACATCAAGGCGAAAAAGTGTGGCTGCGAGACGTTGACGCAGTTGAGCGTTCTTGGTGTCATCGTTGAGCAAGCCGATGAGTTGCTCTTTCGCCCCAAGCATATCGCCCCGGGATTCATAACAGCTGACTAGCCCGTAGCGAGTCTCTTTTTGGTAGCGTTTCTTGGCATCAGTATCCCAGCGTTTGTCTTCACACAAAAGTAGTGCCATGCTCAGATTCAACATGGCATCAGTTACGCGGCCTTCGTTGAAGGCGATGTTCCCGTTCCAAATATACCCTTCTGGATGACGGGCATCTTCGGAGATCGCTTGCTCGGTGAGGATACGTGCGTTCTGGCCTTTATTCGCCTGAAGGAACCACTGGGCCAACTGAATCTTCGGCATCACTTGGGCCGGGTTCGACTTGGCAGACTTCTTAAGCAGTTCCAGTGCGTCGGCGGCTTTGTCCTGTTTGAAAAGTTCAAGCGCCTTTTCAACATCCGGCGAGGTTGCAGCAGGTTTCGTGGCATCCATTTTCTTGGGTTCGCCCGGCATTGGTTGAGTCGGCATTGGCGTCGGAGCTTGTGCCAACGCGACTGATACAAACAATGGGATACCAAACAAGGCCATGACGTTACGGCTCAAGGGGATTCTCGTGTAGGGTTTTGAAGGAGATTGCGAAGTTCGGCTAGATCAAGTTGCGTTCGATTCGCGCGGCTGGCACGTTCCATGTAGTTCTTCATGGCTTCCGCGTCGTTGCGGTGCTGAGCAATCTTGGCCAACTCGATGAGTGGAGCTGCTTGCTTGCTGCCTTGTGTCAGAGATAACTCCAGACACTTCGTGGCTTCGTCGAATTGCTGATTTGCTGCTAGTACAGCCCCTAAAACCGAGTTCTGATTGGGTAGCAAAGAATCGCCTCGCTTGCGAGCCAACAGCAATGGTTCGGCTGCCCGCAAGGCCTCAATGGGTTGATTCATTCCCTTCAAGTGTAGCCAAGCCAACATCGCTGACAGCGATGGCTCGTTCATGTTAGAAGCACGGGCAACTTCCAAGGCCACCTTTGTTTTGGCTAGGTCATTCTGGTCGAAAGTCGGTGCGCTGTGTTCTACGTCGCGGTACATCAAAACTGCACGCGCGATCAACAAATCATGCTGTCCGGGGTAGTGTTCGAGTGCACGGTTGATTCGATTCTCAATATTGGTCCAGCGATCAGCATCGAAAGGGCCTTCTGCGACCCCAACAACGGCCGCCGCCATCAGGAGCGGTTGATCCTTCTGAATGATCTGATTTTCAAGTAGCTCAAACTGATGATCCAATCCTGAAGTTAAGCCCGTTTCGCAAAGACACCGAATGTATGCACCACTGAGTGCTGGGGAGGCGAGTCGTTTCGATTCACCCAATTCCGTAAGGATTTGTACAGCAGCATGAGGATCCTTCCGCATCAAGTGGGCACGAATTTGCACGAGCTGCAACACGGGGCTATCACCCGCGAGGTTCTTGGCGTCTTCGCAGGCAGCTAGAGCTAAATCTGGTCGTTGTAACGTCACACCGAGTTCAGCAATCATGAGCCAAAGGTTCAAGTTTTTCGGATCGAGTTTCACACGATCAATCAACGTGTTCAAGGCTCTCTCCGGCTCACCTGTACCTTGATAGAGCATGGTGTTCAGTGCTACCAGTGAGTCATTCTTTTGGCAGGCCGCAAGTCCGGCTTCGACGATCTCAAACGCCTGCGGCAGCCGCTTTTGACGAATGAACACCACGGCTTGGGCGTGGTAGGCACGTTGCACCGTCGGGTCAAGCTTCTGCACACCCTTCCAGACGTCAAGTATTCGCTGATGCACATCAGTTATGAGTTCAGCATGACGTGCTTCACTCAATTGCTCATTCATACGTAATATGTCCAGCGCATTGCCAAATCGTACTAAGATTTCACCGAGTTTGATTTGCATCGACAGAGGTCGTTCCGATTCGGCAGACCGTTGAACGATATCAAGCAACTTGAGCGAAGGGGCCACACCTTGTCGAAGTTGAACCTGTTGCCTTTGGTTGGAATTCGCATCGAAACCAAGGAGATAGCACTCGATCAAACTGAGTTTGGTTGTACTGGGTAGCAGTTCATACCTTGGCGTGTCGAGGATCGGCACGACAGTATTATTCACGAAGACGCGTATTCTTGTTTGATCTACACCGAGCTTCTGTTGGATTTCGTAAGCCCACAGTAAACCGGTGGCGCTTGGTCCTACGGCCTCGGGGTCGGGGAGTTTGGCCAACTCTGTGAGAGCTTCGTCTCGCTTGCCACGAGACAGGGCATCGGTCATGGTGGCACAGCGAGCATTCCAGTCTTTTGGTTCGTGAACCAAAAGCTTGCGGGCCTCGCGGGCTGCACCTGTGTAATCTAGCTTTCGAAGATGCTGATGCATCGTCATGACGCACAGAATCGGATCATCTGCAGGTGCAATACCTGTACTAATGACCTCTCGAATTTGTAGGACTCGGGCTTGATTTGGATCAAGTGTCAAGAGCTCTTCGATAATTACTTGCGTTTCGATATCTTCGCCATGGGCCAAAACACTGTTCAATCGATCTTGCAACCGAATCACTTGTTGAATGTGAGCGTTACGTTGCTGGCGGACGTAGTAAAAGACAGTCCCAATTCCTACTGCAAGCACGAGAGACACAACAAGCACCCAACGCAACCACTTGGGTAGCTTTTTGAAGCGATACCACAGTCGGGCGGGTAATGGCGCCCGGAGGGGCAGACCATAGGCAGCAGATTTATTCATAAATGCGTGCTTGTGGTTCGAGCTTCATCTTATCCAAGTGAGAACACGTCAAGCAGGTCGATTTGTTCGTCAGTACGTAAAAAAACCGAGAGGGTTCGTGTTGGATGCTGTCGCCCACTCAGCATCCAAACTCCTGACCCTCTCGGCCACAAGCCGCGTTGCCGCGTCTTGTGTAATAGACAATACGCTCTCATTTCATCGGTCTCAACTCTTGAACTCGAGTTTCCCTCAACGCGATTCTACTTATGTCCGGAAACTGGACATAAGACATTTGCCCAATCGCCGCTCATTCGAGGGATCACTTTTGGCTGATTTGGCCTTGGGATCGGCTTCGATTCATCCATCAATGGAACGCAATTCACGGGTTCTGGCTTCTGCGGCACACCGCGAGCAACGGCAAAGAGCCAGTCAATCACGGCAGATTGTGTTGCGAGATCGCGTGGCAGGGAGCTTCGCCCGACGTTGGGTAGATGAATCGAGTCCGTCGCAGCTACATGAGGAGTTCCGAACGACTGATGTCCGCGAATGACCCGAACCGGGTAGGGTGGCACATCGCAATTCTCAACAGCTGGTCCTACGGGATCTAGAAGGATCAAGCCATCCAGCGGGATGTCGTCCTGAACCAGATCATCAGCCAAGCGTTGCATTTCCTTGCTGGCTGCACCTTGAGACACGAGTACGAATCGATTGTCTGCCGAGTCGAGGTGCAGTCTGTGGATTTCCTTGTAGAACCAAGCCCGATCAACACGCTGGGCGGTGTAGACCTTCGGGAAACCGGCCATCACGATGCTCAATTCTAATTCTTCGAGGGGCAGGATTGTCCCGAGCCCATCCATCATGAAGATGTTGACTTTCGAACGTGTCGGTGCATTCACATCACACGCCTCGGCTTGTAGCAAACAGACTCGTTCATTTCCGTAGCGGTACTGCACGCAACCCATGCAAAAGGCCACTAAACTACCCAGCATTAACAATGCAGCTCTCTTCGCACGCATACCAAAACCCTCCAATTGTCATCAAGCCCCAGCTTTATCAAAATCGGCTATCCTTCGCAGAGAGTTGAACTCGTCTTGTTTTTCTGGTTGGGCGGCTTTTGCCAAGCATGATGTTCAGGGGGTTTAGGTATGTTTGCAGTCGTTCACACACTCTGAACCTTCATGGCCATCGAGTCGTAGGATAATCGGGTGAAAAGCACTGCCCCAGGCTCTGAACCCGCCAGCGACGAGGAGTTGCTACTTGCGCTTCAAGGTGGGCAGCGCGAAGTCTTCGGTTCGTTGGTGCGACGCTACGAGCGAGAACTTTACCGTTATTTGTGGCGGTATTTGGGCGATGCCGAGTTAGCGGCGGACGTATTCCAGAATACTTGCGTGGCGATCTTCCGGAAGATTCGCCACTACGATCGCAGTCGGGCAGCCAAACCATGGATCTACACCATCGCCACGAATCAGGCGATTGATGCCATGAGGCAGCGGGCAAGGCGGCGTGACCAAGTGTTGCCTCAGGATCATTCGGACGAAGGGTCACCTTCGTTTTTTGAATCCATCCCACAGGCCGGACCCGGCCCGACAGATCGTGCTGAACTAACGGAGCAACAACTGCGGATTCGAGATGCACTTGGCGACTTAAACGAATCCCAACGCCAAGTCATTGTGCTCACGTACTTCCAAGGGCTGAAGTATCAAGAAGCTGCTGAAGTGTTAGGCGTACCATTGGGAACAGTGAAATCTCGATTGAACGCAGCAATGACCAAACTGACTGAAGTGTGGATGATCAGAAACCCAGACGTGGACGAAGTTGGGAGAACATCATGATCGACGAACCCGAAGATCTTTCGCCGAACTTTCTAGCTGACTTACACGCAGCCTGGCCATGCCCGGCCGTGCCAGAAAGCTTGGCCCTTTCAGCGATTGCCCGCACTGCATCAGTAATGGTTGACGAGCTGGAACAAGTCGTCACACCGAAGACTCTGATTCGACATCGTGAGCCATTTTTGACTCGGCAGTTGGTGAACCTCGCCGTTGTTGCGGCACTACTGCTCCTTGGTGTTGGGCTAGGCTTAAACCTTGTTCAACACCAGCGCAGACAAGCGGAGTTGATGGCCTGCCAAAACAATCTCCGTGAGATTCATGGTGGCTTGGCTGGCTACAGTGACTTGCACGCCGGGCGCTTCCCCAAGGCTGGCAGTGCGGCGGTACCTGCCGCTGGCGATTTCCTTCATGAGCTACAACGCAGCGGGCAAATCGTATCTGATCGATCCAAGTGGTGCCCGACCACAGGTCGGCTCGAACTGCCAGTGGGATATGCCTATACGCTGGGCTATCGCGACAATGGCGAACTGACTGGATTGAGCAAACCTAAAACTGCTGACGATTTGAGTGTGCTAGTTGCTGATCTTCCCACATTGGCTTCGTCTGCCAAGAGCCACCCACACGGCGGCTGGAACGTTCTGAACGTCAGTGGGGCAGTTCGCCTGACCACCGTAAGCACAATTGGCCTGGATGGCGACGACATCTTCAGCAACGCTGCTGGAGAACGCCGGGCTGGGCTTCATCGATACGACACCTGCCTCGGTTTGCCAGCAGATCGTCCTTAGGCTAATCATCGGCCTGAGCCTTTGCAGCCTCCTTGGCCACGTAGTCTTTGAACCCGGCCATATTGTAGCTGACGAACATAAAAGCATGGTGCAAAGCCTGATACGTCTCGTCAGCCGGGTCGTCGGCGTAATCCTTCCGCAGGGCATATAACCGGGCGAGAAGTTGATCAGAGTTGAGCATGATGATGTTTCCCGATGGATGATGAAGTATCTTAGTGCAGTACTTCGATCATCAATTCAATTCTGGCATCAAAAGATTGCGAGCAGGCTGATAAAAAAATGGCAGTCAACTAAGACAATGTCTCGGTTGACTGCCATCGCTATATCAATTGATTGCTTCTGTAGGAAGCAATACGCTTACCAGGCGAAGTGGCTAAATGCCTTGTTCGCTTCGGCCAT
>JBBRME010000252.1:0-6102 GCA_038230995.1 Gemmatales bacterium | reverse complement strand
CACGGTGTATGCTGCCGACCCCGTTGAGGACAACCGAGAACGTGCCCTGCGGTTTGGTGCGAGTGCCGCGTGTGCCCCGGTGGATGTCACACAAATGATTGGCGTGCCCGGTGTGGATGTGGCGTTGGAACTGGCTGGGCCTGCGGAGTCGGTGCAACGGGCGATGGATTCCGTCCGCATCGGCGGAACGATGATCCTGGCTGGGAGCGTCATGCCTGTGGCACGTTTTGCGATGAACCCGGAGCAAATCGTGAGGCGGTGCCTCACCGTCCGAGGTGTTCACAACTACCACCCGGATGACTTGAAGACCGCACTCGAAGCCATCGCCGAGGATGTGCCAATGTATCAGGAGTTGATTGGCGAGTCGTTCCCGATGGAGCAGATCGACGATGCGTTTGCCCATGCGGAATGCACACCCGGCGTACGAACGGTGATGCGGTGTCGTTCGTAGGAGCCGCGCACGAAGTAAGCGGTGAATAGCCCCCCGCTTACTTCGTGCGCGGCTCTTGGTCACCGCATCCACGCGGGCAGTTCCCCTGCGGCGGGCAGCTTGACCACACTGACGCTGCTCACTGCCGGGTTCGCACGTACCGCAGCGATGGCTTCTTCCGGTGGCACGCTGTCCAAGTTGAGTACACCGATGGCCTCGCCACCCGGTGCGTGTCCGGTGCGACCCACGGTCATCGATGCGATGTTCACCGAGTGCGTACCGAAGATGGTACCCACGAAGCCAATCAGGCCAGGTTGGTCGCGGTGCGTGAAGATAAACAAGGTGCCATCTAGGTAGCTCTCTAGGCGGTACTGCCCCAGTTGTACGAGGCGCGGGTATTGTTCGCCGAACAGGGTTGCCGCAGCGGTATACGTCTTCTTCTCCGTCTCCACGTCCACCTGAATGAGCGACGAGAAATCACCTTTGCGTGGGACAAGTGCTTCGACCATCTCGATGCCGCGTTCGCGGGCAATCACCTCGGCGTTCACAAGATTCACACCTTGGGCCAATCGGCTTTCGAGCAAACCCACAATGAACGCAGCGGTGAGCAGCTTTGTCTTCTTTGCAGCGAGGTCGCCTTTGTAAGTGATCGTGGCCTTGCGGATGGTGCCTTGGGCCATTTGTGATTGCAAGATTCCCAGGCGTCGGCCCAAGTCCACGTAGTTCCGCAGGGCGTCGAGTTCACTCCGATCCATGGCCGCCATGTTCACGGCGTTGGCCACCACGCCACGCAGCAGGAAGTCGGCCAGCAGATGGGCCGCTTCCTTGGCCACCTGATCCTGTGCCTCAGTGGTGCTGGCCCCGAGATGCGGGGTGAGCACGATGTTCGGCGCGCTCAGCAGTGGGTTTTCGGCTTTGGTCGGTTCCACGGTGAAGACGTCGATGCCAGCCCCGGCGATGGTGCCAGCCTTCAGTGCTTCGGCCAGTGCTTCTTCATCGATGATGCCACCGCGAGCCACGTTCAGCACGCGGGCGGTCTTCTTCATCTGTTTGAGTTGGGCAGCACCCACGAGGTTCTTCGTCTCTTCCGTCAGCGGGATATGCACAGTGAGATAGTCCACCACCGGCAGCATCGCCTCGAAGTTCTCCGCGGCGTCGTAACCAAGTTCCGCAACCTTCTTGGGGGTGACGAACGGATCGAAGGCCAGCACATTCATGCCCAAGCCGATGGCCCGCTGGGCCACTTCCCGCCCGATGCGACCCAAACCCACCACGCCCAGCGTCTTGCCCGTCAGTTGCGTGCCGATGTACTTGTTGCGATCCCACTTGCCCTGCTTCATGGTGCTGTCGGCCATGGCAATGTGCCGGCTGAGGGCGAACATCAGTGCGATGGTATGCTCCGCAGCGCTCACCGTGTTGCCACTGGGCGTGTTCATCACCACGATGCCGCGCCGCGTTGCAGCGTCCACATCGATATTGTCCACACCCACACCGGCGCGGGCGATGGCCTTGAGTTGACCCGGTTCGCTGAGCATCTCGGCGGTGAACTTGGTAGCCGAGCGGACGATGATGGCATCGGCACCGCGCATGGCCGTCAGCAATTCTTCACCCTTCAGGCCGGGGCGGAAGTCTACATCAATGCCTTCTGCCTTGAGGACGTCAATGGCCGAGGATTCGAGTTGATCGCAAATGAACACGCGAGGCATAATGACGACACATCCTGTTGAAATTAGCGAACATGTACTTTACGAACCGGGGTGATAACCGCCCGCTGGCAAGAGTCATACACGCTGTACGATCATGGCCACGGCGTTGCCGCCGCCCAGGCACAGGCTGGCGAGGCCGGTCTTGAGGTTGCGGGCTTCCAAGGCGTGAAGCAGGGTCACCAGCACCCGTGCCCCGCTGGCCCCGATGGGGTGGCCCAACGCAATCGCTCCGCCATTCACGTTCACCTTCGCTTCGTCCAGTTCCAACTGCTTCCCGCAGGCCAGCATCTGGGAAGCAAACGCCTCGTTCAGCTCGAACAGGTCGATGTCCGCGATCGTCATCTTCGCCTTGGCCAGTACCCCTTGCACGGCAGTCACCGGTGCAATGAAGATGTCCTTCGGGGCCACACCACTGGTGTAGTAGGCCACAATCTTCGCCAACGGTTTCAGCCCGTGCTTCTCGCACGCCGCAGCCGAGGCCACGACCAACGCGGCAGCCCCATCGTACAACTGGCTGGCGTTGCCTGCGGTCACGGTGCCTTGCGGGTCGAACGCCGGACGGAGTTTGCCCAAGCTCGCGGTGGAGGAATCCGCACGGATGCCTTCATCCGCACTGACCATCACGGCCTTGGCCCCACTGCCCACGGTCACCGGCACGATCTCTTTGGCGAACGCACCGGAACTGGCCGCCGCTGCTGCACGAAGGTGGCTCTGCACGCTGAAGCGGTCTTGGTCATTACGAGTGATGCCGCAGGTCTTCGCTGTGTGCTCTGCTGAGTCGCCC
Source organism: Gemmatales bacterium (assembly GCA_038230995.1). Classification (GTDB taxonomy): domain Bacteria; phylum Planctomycetota; class Planctomycetia; order Gemmatales; family Gemmataceae; genus JALHQU01. The sequence goes on along the minus strand of JBBRME010000252.1, from coordinate 3,182 downwards.
ATAGCGTGATCCTCGAAGGCACACCACAGCCCATCGAGAATCAGCGAGTCCTTCGCCGTTTGATCGCCGTACTTGTACCCCGCGCGCACGTTGGGCAACAGGAACGGTGCCCGGCTCATGCTCTCCATGCCCCCGGCCACAATCACCTCCACATCCCCGGCTTTGATCGCTTGTGCCGCCAGCATCACGGCTTTGAGTCCCGAGCCACACACCTTATTGATGGTGAGCGCCGGGATGGTGTCGGGCAGCCCGCCATGAAGTGCGGCTTGCCGCGCTGGGGCTTGGCCCAACCCAGCGGTCACTACGCAACCGAAGATCGCTTCGTCCACCACACCCGGTGTCACCCCCGCACGAGCGATGGCTTCCTTCACCACCACGGCACCAAGCTGCGGGGCACTGAACGAACTCAGCCCGCCGAGGAACTTGCCGATGGGTGTGCGAACAGCGGAAACGAGAAACGCGGTCATGGGACGAACCCGGGGGAGAGGAGACGGCCTACACTGATGGGGAGGGCGAACCTCCCGGTGAGCCGCAAGTTCGGCTCGGCAGGAGCCTCGCCCTCCCAGTTTACGCACAGAAGCAAGCCCGATGCCCGATCCGATCCTGCGAACCACGGAACTTACCAAACGGTACGGGCGAACCACCGCCCTGCAACAGCTCAACTTGAGCATCGCCCCCGGTGAAGTGGTGGGGCTGCTCGGGCCGAACGGGTCGGGCAAAACCACGGCGCTACGGTTGTTCCTCGGCTTCCTCCGGGCCACATCAGGCGCAGTGCTAATCGGTGGCTTCGACTGTTGGAAAGACTCGGTGAAGGTTCGCAAGCTCGTGACATACCTGCCCGGCGAACTCCGCCTCTACGAGAACATGACCGGTCGGCAGTTGGTGGTCTTCCTCAACAAGTTGCGTGGGGTGTCGAGCAACGATGTGGATGCCTTGGCCAAGCGACTCGACATCAACCCCGATCTTCCGCTCACGCAACTGAGTAGCGGCATGAAACGCAAGGTGGCCCTGCTCTCTGTGTTGGTGCCGAAGGTGCCGTTGTTGATTCTCGATGAACCGACGAACACGCTCGACCCCACCATGCGCGACGAGTTCCTCGAACAGATTCGTCTCGCCAAACGCGATGGTAAAGCCGTGTTGTTCTCCTCGCATGTGCTGGCCGAAGTGGAAGCGGTGTGCGATCGCGTGGTGATGCTTCGCAAGGGGATGCTGGTGCATGAACAGGATGTGGCTACCCTGCAAAAGGGGCGAACCGTGCGGGCCACCCTCACCGGTGCGGTACTGGATGCGCCACCCAGCGGTGGCACCATAACCATCACCGGCAACCAACTGAAGCTGGACTATCTTGGTGATCTGCCGCCACTCTTGAGCTGGTTGCAACAGCAACCGATCAGCGAGTTGCACATCGAACCAGCTGGTTTGGCACCCATCTATCAGAAGTTCTTCCAACCCGCCGGAGCCGAGCGATGACCCTGGTTCTGGTTCGCAAACTGTTGCGGGATGTCCGCTGGCCGCTGCTGGTCATCTGGCTGCTGCTGTTTCTGTTCAGCTTCATGTGGGTGCGTGTCACGCACCGCGTGACCACGGAGATCAGCCCGTATTTCAACCTCATCGGTGGGCTGGCCGGGGCGAAACAGAAAGACATGGAAGACGTGATCTTCACCGGCATCGGCAAGGTCAGCCAGGCCGTGCTGGGCGGCAGCGACATCCACTACGACCGCCCGACCGACTTCCTCGCCGTGGCCCTGCTGCACCCCGTGGTGGTGGTGCTGGCGTTCCTCTGGTGCGTGGGGCGTACTGCGGGTGCGGTGGCAGGGGAACTGGATCGCGGCACCATGGAACTGTTGCTGAGCCAACCGGTGCCACGGGACCGGTTGATCCTGGCGCACCTGATCGTCGACATGCTGTTGATTCCACTGATGTGCAGCAGCTTGATGCTCGGTACGCATTTCGGCTTGGCTAGCACCGGGCCGTTTATCGAGAGTGCCGAGATCATCGCCAAGGTGCGGGAGAAGGCCCCACCGTTGGCCCGGGCGTTCATCAAGTCTGAACCCTCAGAGTTGCCAGTGACAACGCAGAGTCAGTGGAAGGGGGCGCTCAACCTGAGTGCGCTCATGTTCGCCATGAGCGGGGTGGCCATCTGGATTTCATCAGCCGGTCGCAACCGCTGGCGGGCCAGCGGACTCGCGGCACTGCTCATCATGACCATGTTCGTGGTGAACGTGATTGCCCAGCTTTATGAACCACTCAATTGGATCAGACCGTTCACGCTGTTCTTCTATTACACGCCGCAACTGCACTGGTTGAATGACGACTGGCTTGCCGATGTGGGCGTGGCGTGGGGGCTGGGGCCGAAGCTCATCGTGATCCCGTCGGTGGTGTTCCTCTTCGCCATCGGCACCGCCGGGTACTTTGCCGCATTGCGCATCTTCACCAAGCGTGATTTACCTGCCCCGTTATGAGTGAGGTCTTTGGGAGGGCGAGGCTCCTGCCGAGCCTTAACTTCGGCTCACCGGGAGGTCCGCCCTCCCAGAAATCATTGTCAACACCTACGTCGTGTAGTCTGCATTCAGCTTCACGTATTCTTCGGTCAGGTCGCAGGTGTAGAAGCGGCAGCGGCCTGCCCCGTGGTTGAACAGCAAGCGGAAGCTCACATCGCGGTTCTGCTTGAGGTACGCCGAGGCCGTCTTGGTATCCACCGGCATCGGGGTGCCTTCGCGGTACAACAGCAAGTCGCCCATCCACAAACTCAAATCCTTCTCTTCAAACATCACCCCGCTGTAGCCTGCCGCACTCACCACTCGGCCCCAGTTGGGGTCGGCCCCATACACCGCGGTTTTCACCAGCGCGCTGTCTGCAATGCTCTTGGCGATGGTGCGGGCCTCGGCGTCGGTTCGGCAACCTTCCACATCAATGGTGATGAGGTGGTTGGCCCCTTCCGCATCGCGGGCAATTTCACGGGCCAAGTCGGCACACACGCCGTGCATGGCATCGAAGAACGGTTTCGCATCGGCTTCGGTCAGGTTCGGTTTCGTGCCGTTGGCCAGCAGGAACACGGTGTCGTTGGTGCTGGTGTGGCCTTCCACGCGCACGCAGTTGAAGGTGCGCGCCGCCGCCCGGCGCGTGATCGCCGCCAGGTCGTCCGGCGCGACTCCGGCATCGGTGAAGACGAACGCGAGCAT
>JBBRME010000251.1:0-6145 GCA_038230995.1 Gemmatales bacterium | reverse complement strand
TGCAGCAGAACGTGGACGGCGCGTTCTGCTGCTGGAGAAGGGCAAGAAGGCCGGCGTGAAGATCCTGATGTCCGGCGGCACGCGCTGCAACATCACGCACGATTGCGATAAGCGTGGCATCATCGAGTCCTTCGGTTCCAACGGCAAGTTCCTGCACAGTGCCCTGGCCAGTTTTAGCCCGCAGGATGTGGTGCAATTCTTTGAAGCCGAAGGCGTGGCCACCAAGATTGAAGACACCGGCAAAATCTTCCCGATCAGCGATCGCGCGCTTGATGTTCAACAAGCACTGCTCCGGAGACTCAACCGTAGCGGGGCCACATTGTGTTTGAACGAACCTGCGTTGGCCGTAGACAAGACCGACTCCGGCTTCGTTGTCGGCACACCCACTCGACAAGTTCACGCCACGCATCTGCTTATCACCACCGGCGGGCTGAGCTTCCCCGGTTGCGGCACCACGGGCGATGGCTATGGTTTCGCCAAGCAGTTCGGCCACACCATCGTGTCCACCCGCCCTGCCCTCGTACCATTGCGTACCCAACCGGCATGGGTACCAGAACTCAAAGGCTTAACCCTGACGAAAACGAAGCTGAGCGTGTATGAATCGAACGGCACCAAACCGCTGGACAGACGCAGCGGGGCGATGCTGTTTGCACACTTCGGCCTCACCGGCCCCGCTCCGCTGGATGTTAGTCGAGCCGTCAGCGGGCACGCCAAGCCGAGCAGCCTGTTGCTGGAAGCCGACTTGTTGCCCGATGAACCGGAACAGCACTTTGAACAGTTCCTGCAAACCGAAAGTGTGAATCAGGGGAAGAAACAACTGGCCGTGGTGCTGGCCGAGAAGATGCAGCGCCGGTTGGCCGATCAACTGCTGGTGCTGGCGAAGATGGCCCCGGATCGCCGCGCTGCGGCGCTGAGCAAAGAGGATCGGCGAACCTTGGTGAACCTTACCAAGCGATTGCGTGTGCCGCTCGCCGGAACACTCGGCTACGAGAAAGCCGAGGTGACCGCCGGTGGGGTGACGCTCGATGAAGTGGACAGCAAGACGATGCAGAGCAAACTGCAACCGGGGTTGTTTTTCGCCGGTGAAGTCCTCGATCTCGATGGTTGGATCGGCGGGTACAACTTTCAAAGTGCCTGGAGCACGGGTCACCTCGCCGCGAAGTGGGTCTAGGCTTCTTTTGTTCTTCCTACCTCTCAACACTCGAACGCTAAGGCATTTTTTGCGCATCGTTCCGTAAAACACACCCTGACTGCGTCGTTGTCGGCGATCCTTTCGTCCCAACGATTCCACCTATTCCGGCACAAGCACCGCGTAAATGAAAAAACTGGCCCTGCCTCTGGCGTTGATCCCCGTGTTCCTCTGCGTGGGGATCGTGCTTTTTGTGTCGTTGAAGCGACCATCGCGGGATCGCGAAGCCTTCTGCGTGGTGACGGATCAGATCGGCCGAGAAGTCCGCATTCCGAAGAAGCCGGAACGGATCATCTCGCTGATGCCCAATAACACGGAGATCCTGTTTGCGATTGGCGCCGGGCCGCAGGTTGTGGGAGTCTCCAAGAACTGCAACTACCCACCCGAAGCCAAAAAACTGCCCATTGTGGCGGAGTTCCAACTGAACGGCGTGAATCTTGAACTCATTGTGGCACAGAAGCCGGACCTAGTGGTCGCCAGCGGAACGTGGATGCGACCAACGATTGACGCCCTTGAACAGTTGGGCATACCGGTGATCGCGATTGATCCGCAGTCGCTTGATCAGGTGGCCAGCGCGATGGAGTTGATCGGCGAGGCCACAGGTCGGGTCGAAGCAGCCAAGACACTTGGCCTGAACTTCCGCAACGAGATTGCCAAACGTCGGGCACGCATCGAGCAGACGCCGTCCAATGTGGCCGTGATGTACGTGTTGGCCGCTGAGCAATCGATCATGATTGTCGGTGGGAAGACCTTTCTCGGTGAAATGATCCTGCTTGCCGGGGGCAAGCCAGTCTTCCCGGAGTTAAGCCAGAATTATCCGAAGGTCAGTGACGAAGATCTTTTGAAACGTGGGGTCGATGTGATTTTCTGTCCGGATCACGGTGGCGATGCCGTGACGACTCAGCTCAAGCAGCGAACGGGATGGGGCAATTTGGCTGCGATCAAGAACAATCGGATCTACACGGTATCAGATGATCTCGTCACTCGGCCAGGCCCTCGATTGCTCGAAGGCTTGGCTGAAATGGAACGATTGCTGAAATCTCGATGATTACTTCGGTGGGCCTGTTGGTGCCCCAGCAGGTGGGCCACCAGCGCCTGGTCGTCCGCCGCCAGCCGCAGGCGGTGCTCCGCCAGCACTACCGGGTGCAACCGAGCCTTGCTTACCAGTCATGTAGCCATCGTAGGTTGACGCATCGCAGTCCTCGACCTTTGGCGTTCCGCCGGTAAAGGCTACCTGTCGTTTGCCTTCTTTGCCTTCTGCTTCGAAGATCACAGGGGCAACAGCACCTCGTCCACCAGGAACCTTGTATTTGATCTTGAACGGTTTGCTGTCGCGCTCGGACTTGAACAACAGATCCAGATTGGCCGGATCGATACTCATCATTTTCAACCGATCCGCCGGGAAGTTCGTGATGTATTTGCGGAACTCGGCTTCATCTTTTGGTCCGCCACTGTTGCCACCAGCAAAACCGTGTTGGAACGACGAATACATATTCGCCAAACGCAAGATGTTCGACGTATTCATCTTGCCAACGTCTTCAGCAGTTGTGTCACCACTACAGCCAGTCAGGAAGGTAATACCCATCAGGAGTGCAGAAGAAATGAGCCAACGTGCGTTCATGGACATCCTCGGAGGAGAGTGTGGGAAGATTTGTTAAAAGAAAAACCCCGTGGGCAGAACGAGCCACCACACGGGGTTAAGATTTGCTGCTTAGTAGGCGTTTGGATCAACCGTTTGGCCGTCGTCACGACGACACAGGCGATACAACACGCTTGTGTTGTCACTGTAGCCGTTGTTACCACTGGTGCCAACGCTCTGGCGGATCGCACGAACTGAGCCGTCGCCGAACACGGCATTCACCACGCCGGTGTGGGCTGAGCCGAAGCCAGGTTCCCAGAACCAGTTTGGACCGTTGGCGTTATTCGCCCAGCTCACGCGGTTTCTGTCACTGTCGGCGAGAACTGGCAACCAGTTGCCGGCGAGACGCATGTTCGGCCAGTCGGCATTATGGGCCCAACCTGGAATTTCCCACCAGTCCCAAATTTTTGGAGAGTACTGTGTTGCTGCAACGGCCTTTTCCATGATGGCGATGGTGTTCGACGAGCCATCCGTGATACCGATGATTGGCAGCGTGCTGTACTTACGGTCCAGAGCAGCGTTGTTTTGCCACATGTGACCGCTCTTGACGATAACACCCTTGAACGTGTTGCCTTCGTTCCCATCCGGGCCAGCAATTTCGCCCCACTGCCACTGGTTGCCCCACTCAATCATGCAGCCAGCGTAATCATTCGTAGCGTAGACCGAGCCCCACGACGCTGCAACCGACCGACGTGCCGCGCCACGGCTTGGGCAGTTGAACGTCTTCACGTTCACTTCGACTGGTGCCTTGCCGAGCGACCCTTGCCAGTTGTAGACACCGCCGTTGCCAGTAACGAACCTGGCGAGGTTGTCTTGCTCGATGAACGGCAGGATTTGTGCAGCCCAGCCTTCGGCTGGGAACGAACGACCTGTCGTACCCAACGCGGAAGATTGTGCACCTGCGGTTGGCAAGTAGCCGTACACACTCTCGTGGTTGTGCAGAGCAAGGCCGATTTGCTTCAGGTTGTTGCTGCACGTCATGCGTGCTGCAGCTTCACGGACTTTTTGCACTGCTGGCAGCAGCAGGCCGATCAGAATGGCGATGATCGCAATCACCACCAGGAGTTCGATCAGCGTGAACCCCTTTCTCAAACGCATCATGGGAGAGAACCTCACTATGAGAATAAAACCCGCACCGGGGAAGTACCCGGCCATCAAACCTTCGCTGGACCGGGGCGGGACACCCGAACCTGCGCCACATGGAATCCAAGGTCCACATCAGCGGTGTTGAAGATCAATAAGAACCCGACCCACGGTGGGCCGACGTTCGGTGTTTTCGAGTGGCTGAGAAGTTCATCGCCACGGAGCTTCAGAGTTTTCCAAGATCGATCGCTACATTCTTGGACGTCCCCGACCCACTCGAGGTTTCCAGTAATTCTGCGAGTCGAGGGAATCGAGCGAACGCAGAACACAATCTCCAAGCGACCTGCTCGATCCGTGTGGTAATCCACTTCGATGATCGAGTCCGGGAAGATCCGAACCAAGCCACGGGTGTATGAGTGCTGGCTTCGGATTTGGAATAATTTCGCTTTGTGGTGTGGGTCATACCAATGCTGCGTACTGACACAATCGCGACCATGCCGAGTGACGCTTTCGCCAACGGTCCAGCTCTTTGGTAACTGGCGGGCAAAGTCCAGACAAAGCTCATCCGGTATCAACGGAACCGGTTGAATCGTTGTCTCTTGCAACGCTGAGACTGTAACAAGCTCACCTTTGCAGATCGACATTGGCTGAGGCTGATTGCCTGTGACGACCATCGCCTGGCCTTGCTGCACAGCGAGATCTGTTGAACCAGACGACTGAGACAAGCAGACTTCAGCTCGACCGGACATCACGATGTTCAACTGTGATGAAGCAACAGAGAGAGAGTCGGCCACGTTCGTTGACGGATACAAATCAGCTGCGATACCACCTTGCTCCAGAGTCAATAGCTCTCCGCGATCGGAGCGTACTAATCTCGTTTCTGCACTGAGGCACACGGTCGAACCACGACCGAAGCCCAACATGGCACTCGACTGCGTACCGACAGTTTCAATTGTACCGCCGACAGGGAGTGGCTCGTTTATTGCCAAGGTCATTCCGTCGGCATCGCGGACGACCACCGTACCTAGTGACCACAGTAAGTGGACTTGCACTCGGGATACGGCAACGGACACGTTGTTTGTCGCCCACCACTTGGAGAAGATAGCCCCTGTCGCAAGACCAAAGGTGGTGCCGGCACCAAAGCCTACCAGCAGTTTGCGGCGATCAATTTGGAAGCCTGTTCGCGGTTTGCTCTTGGTCGTTGGCCCTGCTGCACCCGTAATCGTCGCACTCTCAGCAGCCAGTGATGCTACTTGACTCCAAGTGAGCAACCACTTCCTTGCAAGTGAATCTGATGTGAGTCGAGCTTCCAAAATCGAGAGATTCGAGTCCGAGATTGTACCGTCCCAATAGGCGGAGATCAAACGATCCAGTTCATCCGTAACCTGGGTGACTTGGCTCATTGGTCACCTCCGGTTCTTGCTTGCATGCCAAGTGGTGGGGTCATTTCACCATGGAGTTCAATTTCAACACAACGTTTGAGGGCACGGTGCGACTGCGAAATCATTTGGTAGATGGCTTCTTCAGTTCGGCCGAGTTGTGATGCGATTTCCGGCACAGCCAAGTTCGTTTCGTAGCGAAGTTTGAGAATGTACTTCGCGGCTTCTGTGAGTTTGCCTAAACAACTCCAGAGTGCCACATCGCGATCGGTCGCTCCAGAGCCTTCAACGGATTCGGATTCGAGTAGCGCTAACACATGTGGTGAGAGCGACTTGCACTGCTTTTTCTTTGCAAGGTCAATGGCTTTATTGCGTGTCGTTCGCATCGCCCATGCTTGAAGATGATCAACATCAACGAACTGCGAACCGTGCTCAATCGCTGCGACCACGACTTGTTGAAAAACGTCGTCGGCGTCTTGATGGTGCCGCACAACCGCGTTTGCGAGTCCGACGAATCGGAGCCGCCAACGCAACAGAAAGCCAACGAGAATGTCCGTACTAAGACCCATGGGAGAGGTCCAGCTTCACGTAACAATCACATACAGGAAAACGAACTCAGGGCATCGCTTCTGACATCTTCAGCGAAGAATATCGTCTTTGATGCTCCTACCGCGTCGAGAAATACGACATTTCACTCAAAAGATCGTGCTTTACTGCCTTGCTCAGGCGTCGAATTCTTAGCAAACTTGTGATGAACACTCACTTTTCTGATGGTATGATTTCCAACAGCCTTCGAGGTACTATGATGAACCGACTTCTTTTTGTGTTGGTCCTGTTTCTATCATTTTCAGCTTA
>JBBRME010000250.1:0-6161 GCA_038230995.1 Gemmatales bacterium | reverse complement strand
TTCGTGGAGCGAATGCTGAGTATCATCGAGACCTGCCGGCAACAGAAACGCGACGTCTTCGCTTGGACGGTTGACTCTGTCAAAGCTCACCTCGCCAACCAACCCGCACCGTCACTCCTGTCCGGGGTGTGAACGATTACGGCGCAGTGGCGTTCGGTCCTGGAACGCTTCACAGCTTCTACACGCCGTTCACGAAGACTGAGGTGAAGCCACGCATTCAAGTCCGTGATCTGCCAGCTTTCAAGGACTTCAAGTTGCAAGGGGCTGAAGTTACAGCCGTGAAGACAGCGTGGGGCTACACCGCCGAGTTCAAACTGCCGTGGGCCAACTTCCCTGATTTCACGCCCAAAGCGGGCGAGATAATTGGCATCGACTGTGAGCTTTGCAGTAGCGATGGCGGACTGCGAGTGGATCGCACGTTCGTTTATTCTGGACCTGCTGCGGTTGGATCACCGTCTGCGTTCGGTCGAGTTCAACTCGTGGACAAGATTGAAACCGATTCGTTGAAGCCATTGGGACGTGCGTTGCTGCCATTGAGCCTGACCCGTTCCACCAACTACGCTTGGCTATACGGCACTGTTTGTGTGTCACCGACCATCGAAGGCTCAGTCGCCAAGCTGGAAGGCAAACTCTTTGATGCTGACGGCAAGGTGCGGAAGACTTCCACCGGAACCAAGAAAACGCAGGACGGCGACTTCACGATTTGGACCGGCCAGTGGGAGTTGTTCGACTTGCCGCCGGGAATCTACACCCTCGAACTTGTGGCGACCGACAAGGCGGGTGCGGTGATTACGTCGAGGACCGAGAAGGTGTTGCACGGGAATCCATCGCCGACGAAGTGATGGCTTTAAGGGCATTCACGGCGAAGTTTAGGATGATCCGATTCAGTCCGCCGCCGCCTGCCTGAACGCCGCAAGAAACACCTCGGGCTGTTGGGCACCACCCAGCGTGATCTTGCGGTTGATGATGAAAAACGGAACGCCGTCCACCCGATGCCGTCGAGACAATCCCTCAGTTTCCCTCATCACTTCCATCCCTTCATCGCTGTTCAGCATGTCCTCGGCTCGAAGTCGATCAAGGCCAGCTTCGACAACAACGTCGATGAGTGTCAGGCGATTGCTGATGTCCCGACCCTCGGTGAAGTATGCTCGGAAGAGCGCCTCGACGACCGCATCCTGAACGTCTTCCTTGTGGGCCAACCAGATAAGCCGATGGGCATCCGATGTGTTCGGCGTCCGTTCGATGCGGTCAAAGTCGAACTGGATACCCTCTTCTTTGCCGACGGAAATCACCTTGGCATCGAGTTCCTGTGAGCGTTCCCAACTACCAAACTTGCTGATGCGATATTCCTTGCGGGCGATGCCTTCCTTCGGCATCGTCGGGTTGAGTTGAAATGGAAGCCAGCGTGCTTTCACGGGCACATCATGCCCAGCGATAGCCTTCTCCAGCCGTCGCTTGCCGATGAAGCACCACGGGCAGATTACGTCGGAAATCACGTCAACGGTCAGGCTCATAGCGGCTCCGTAATTGCGGAAGCAGTCGATCCAGTTTAGCGTGATCGACTTCGGGTTACCCTCTAAGCTAAGCAATTCGCCAGTTGAACTGGTTGGCGGCTTGGTCTTGTCCCGTTCCAACCACGAGTGCATCTGAGCCGGAAATGCGAACTATTGCCAACGCGCCGCCTTGTGCGAAGGTTATAGCTTCTAACGAGTCCGTGTCCGCGCATCCGAATCCAGGCTCTCTGCCCAGTGCGACTGCGAGTTGCGTCGGGAACTCGACACCACACGGCTCATTCGTGAAGGACACCATTATGGTCCGCCATCGCGGTGTGTTGTTCCTGGCCGCTTCGATCTGTTGGTTCCTCCACACCTCGAATGCGTCCTGCATTGACCCGAAGCCGAAAGACGACGCGAAGTCGAAGGAGCCAGTGACCCTTGTTGGCCACACGGGCCTTGTGTGGCATGTAGGCTGGAGTCCTGATGGAAAACTCATCGCTTCAGCAGGCACACACGAGAAGTTCGTCAAATTGTGGGACGTTCCTAGCGGAAAAAACACTATCACCCTGGAAGGTCACGAAGGGTGGGTCTATTGCTCTGCCTTCAATTCTGAGGGGACCGTCCTGGCAACCGGCAGCGAAGACGCAACCTTGAGGCTATGGGATGTGAAGACGGGGAAGCCGCTCGGGACTCTCAAAGGACACAACAGTACCGTGCTTTCGGTGGCCTTCAGTGCGGACGGAACTTTGCTCGCCACGGGTAGCATGGACAAGGTTGTTCGTCTCTGGGATGTCAAAACACAGAAGGCTGTTGCCGTTTTCGCTGGGCATGAGGATGGTGTTTGGGCTGTTGCGTTTAATCCAAAGGGAGATGTCCTCGCATCTGGTGGGTGGGAAGGTGAGATTCGCCTCTGGGATGTGGGTGGGCGTAAAGCGATCTCAACGCTCAGTGGACATACTGAAGTGGCAAGGGAACTTCAATTTCAAGCAGATGGGAAAACGCTCCTCTCATGCAGTACCGATCAATGTATCAGGCGATGGGACATCGCAACTGGAAAAGCGGTCATTGTGCGAGTGAAGCATCCACACCGGTTTCTAGTGATGGGCTTCAGCGTGGACGGCAAGACACTTGCGACTGGGGATCACAAGGGGAACTGGACTTTGTGGGAAGTCGGAACTGGCAAATCTCTCCAGAACATCAAAGGTCACGATAAAGCGATAAAGGCGATTGCGCTCAGTGCCGATGGGAAGTCGGTCGCGACCGGAAGTGCCGACTCAACGATCAAAGTGTGGACACTCGACAAATTGGGTTCGGATTCGCCGGACAAGAAGTAGCTGTGTGACGGTTCACTGCCCGGGTATCTGCTGCGCGACCCACTTCACGCACGCGATGACGACAACGATCCGCACCGCCAGCGTAACGTGACCATGCTCGCCGAACTGTCGCCGGGCCTTGCGGGCGGCGTGGTTGTCGGTCGGGGTCATGTCGCTGCTCGCGAGCGTCGGTTCGGTTGCGGGCACTGTTCCAAGACTCAAGACGTTGCATATCCAGAAACAGGCACGCCAGGAACGTCACGACCCCACTTGCTGATTTCTCGTTGCGTGCTGCCGCAAGCTCGCAGAACTGGCTCGCGGCTCGCTCCCACTACTCCTCCAGCACGAACCCCAGGTCACCGCATGGCGGGTTCGCCAAACTTCGCAACTCGCGGTTCAGGTGGGACATGGTCCACAACATGACCTTCCCCACCCGGCTCAGGTCCGGCCTTGCCAGCCCTTTCCAGGCACTTCAACTCCGGGTCGCCACTTCCTGCCAGTAGCACTAGGTATAACTAATTATAACGTGGTTCTGACGCTGCCTGATAGCGACTGGAGAGTGTTGCAGCAGGCTTACTCAATTCTGTCCAATACCAACCGAGCCCGAAACTTCCTCGCACATGGCGAACTCAGCGAGCCCCGAGTGAATTCCCCCGGATTAAGGATGGCACTCACGATCACAGTTGAGCACTCACATGGTGAGCGCTTAACCACTACTTCGGCCAACCGCCGTGGTCGAGCACCGCAACGCCGGTGTTGCCGAGTTCAGGTTGAACTTCCAGGAAAGCGTCCATGTCTAGAGTCGGTGTCGCTCTATTGATCCGTTACGCTTGGTTTGGCAGATGTTCGGGCAGGTGGAACAAGTAGCACAATCGAACGCACGAGCAGAGCAGCGGAAGTGGGCAACTCAAGGCAAAAAATCGAAAGCCCCATCGTGTGAGCGAAGGCGAAGCGGGAGACGGCTAATGCCCCCAGCAGCACGGCCCACAAGACGCCGCTTACTGGCCTCCAAATGATGCCCGTCACTCCGGCGGCAGAGAAGAGGCTGGCCCAGCCGACATCAAGGGCGTAGTCCCACCACTCGTAGGGCGGATGGGCCATGTGGCCGCACTGGCAGAAATGCCGGGCGAGGCACACGGCGTACCCAGTTAAGCCGAGCAGGACAAGGAAAGCGATCAGTGACTCCGGACGACGAAAGTACGGAGGCTGGCGGACCATCGCCTTCCCTTTGTCGGCGGGTGGGACGTGAGACTTCGGGTCGCTGTTCATGTCCGACGAGTTTACCCGGCCGCTACTCGCGTTGGGCTCAAAATACGATCTCGGATAATACGCGATTGAGCACTAACTTCTGGCACGCCGCTGGCCTGAGCAGAATGTCGAATACCGCCCAGTTTAGGAATGTGGCATGACTACCTGCTCGACGCACAACTGTTTCAATCCTGCATTTCCCATCTCACGATTAGTTCGTCGGCTGGTTCAACGCCCCACGCTCCCAGTCGCGAGTCAACTGTACCACTAACGTCATGGAAAGCCCGTAGACTTTCGCAAGGCGAGCGACTCGCCAGCCGCATATCCATTCCCTGTAAATGGCACGTTGCCGAGCCTGTGAAAGCTCGCTGATGTCATTGGCTAGCGGGCCAACGTGAACCGGGTCACGTTGGACCAGTCCTGGGCGTCCTGAGATTGGCCCTGCCGTACAAACAGATTTCCTTGGCGAGCGATGACGCATCGTTTTCTCCTCTTGGTCCCATATCTCGACTGGGCCCGACCGTGGTTAGGCTTTCAGCCCCGCATACTTCAATTGCCAGTTTTTGGACGCGGCCACGGGGTGAAAACGTGCTGATGTGCTGATGAGTGGCGCGCTGCATGCTGCGATGGCTGCAAGCACTTCGCGGTCTGCATCTTCACACGTAATGGGCACCGAACCCGTAACCGCTACCGTGGTGACAGCCAGCACGTTTTCGTGTGCCGTGTCTACGCTGATGTATTGCCCGCCGCCAGCGTGAACTCGCTGACGACAATCGCACGTGAATTGAGCTTTCGGCCCTCGCCACGAGAACAAATCGGTAATCACACCGTGCTTGCCCTGGAAGATGGAGCGGGCATGTTTCGCCCATGGGTAGCGTCGGTAATGCACGCACGCGGTGCAGGTCCATTTCCGACACGTGACGATTCGGCCACGGGCTAGAAACAACTTTTTGCAGCCAAAGGCGTACCGGGCATCACCGATAGCGTTCAAGGTTTTCGAGTCCCACGGACAGGGCGTGGGCGTTGTTGACGTGGTCAGCATGGTATTCCTCTTGGTGGTGATTCGGACCACCAATAGAAACGCCTGCCCCGGCAAAGTGTTCAGAGCGAATCATCGAAAAGTGACGGCGTGGGTGGTGTTGGTTCGGACGTCACCACCGTGGGTGGTGTGGGCACCGTGAATGCAGGATTGGCATAACTCAAATCGAACGGATCATCCCAATCGACTGGCAGTTCGAGCAGGTAGTGTGCCGTGTCGCACAACATCGGGACGTCCCTATCGCCGACGACAAACCCAGGCGGGTAAACCTGAATCGACGCCCATAAAATGGCTTCACGCCGTGCCGCCAAATCCCAGTTTTCCGGCCACTCACACCTGCGGAACCCTTTGCTGTCTTCCGGCCCTGGTATACACCCCATTTCCTCAAGCACGTCATAGGACGCATCGACGTCAGCATCAGTGCCGCGAAACGTGCCAGCGATGACAAATTGGCCGCTCCCACAGCGGACGATTCCCCACGGACGGGACTTGGCCATCGGCTGGTGTCTGCCGACTTCCGGGGGCACGTAGGCCACGATGGCCGCGATGAACTCGCGGTCGGCGTCGATAGGTGCGATAGGTGTCGCGTCGAGAAACGGAACTGTGGCAATCACGAGACAGTCGCCGCACGTCGTCGAAATCCGGATAAAGTCGCCGTCGGCTTCGTTGATTCGTTTTCGGCCGCATTTTGTGAACCTCACTTGGTCACCGCGCCAGACGAACAATTCCGTGAACGCAGTGACGTCGCCGCGAAAGATTTTCCGTGCGAGCGTAGCCCACTCAAGCCGCACCCGTGGCCCACAGCCGACACACCGCCACGAGCAACACGACACGCGGAACCTGCTGACGTCGGAGCAAAAGTGCAGCGCTCGGCGGAGCAAAAGTGCAGCGCTGGATTGGGGTGACAGTTTATTCGGGGGGCCATTTGGGAGTAGGGCATCCGAGCTCGGCCTGCGACCTGAGGGGACGGTTCGCTCGGCTTGATCGTTTCCAAACGGTTTTGCCCCGACTCGTCCTTCACATGGGCTGAGGACGAGTCGGGGCAAAACCGTTTGCACATCTCCG